>JAXDQV010000358.1:0-4551 GCA_034667645.1 Chthoniobacter sp. | reverse complement strand
CTTCGATATTGTCCCGAACGTCGGGAGAAGTGCCCCGATGCGATGAGAACAACCGCTCCGCATCGAACGTGCGCCAGGAACCGCCGCGCAACACATGATACTTGTGCTCGGAGTCCAGCCAATCCTCGCACCACTGCCAAACATTGCCACTCATGTCGTATAGCCCATAACGATTCGGCAGGAAGCTTCCGACCGGGGAAGTCGTCGCGAAGCCATCCTTGACGCTCCATATATACCCGAAGTCTTTGAACCGCGAGCGGCCGGCGCGATCGGCAAAATTACCCGTGCCTTTGGGCGGCGGCCATTGCGTGCCCCACGGATACAGATCCGGCACATCCATGTCGCGCGCTTCCGCAGTGCGTCCATTTTCATCAGGAAGTCCGACCGCTTTGCTCCACTCGAGATCTGTCGGCAAGCGATATGACTCAGTCGGGGAGAGTAAACCTTCCTTGTGCTCCTTGTCCGTCAGCCACTTGCAAAAAGCCATCGCGTCATTCCAGCTGACATTGACCACCGGATGATCGGGCCCCTGCTTGAAGCCGGGCTGCATCCACGCGTTGGACCTCGTGCCTGCCGCTTTCGCGAAGGCATTAAAGTCCTGCACACGGGTTTGCCACACGGACATGAGCACGCCGCCCACTGATGCAAATTTCATGCCCAATCCGTTCTCCAAAGTATCCGCCAATTTTGCCTTCGGAACGCCCACGGTGAGCGATGGAGTTTTTGACGCCGGCTGAGCTTGCAAGGCGAGCGTCTGGTCGTTTGCCTGCGCGGCGCTGGCTGACGGCGATGTCACCGGAGCGGCCATCGGAAGCGGCGCCTTCGCGGCGGAGGCTGCCTCACGCGCGGCCTGCTCGCGCGCTTTGTCTGCTTCTTCAAACTGGCGCTGGGCATCCTGCAATGCCTTTTGCGCATCTGCGGCAGCCTTCGCGGCGAGCGTGGCTTGCTCGGCGATCCGTTTGAGCTGGGTTTCACGCGCCACGCGTGTTTTGTCCGCCTCCTCGGCGTTCTTTTGCGCCTGCTCTGCTACGCGGAGTCTTTCGATCTCGGCCTCGGCTGCGGCTGCGTCCGCCTCGGTTTGTTTCAAAGCGAGCTCGGTTTGCTTCCGTGCAGCGTCTCCGTCGGCCGCTACTTTCGCAGCCTGCTCGGAAATGCGTTGCCGCTCAGCAATGACACGTTGAAGCTCCTGGGCATCTGCATCGGCGCGCTGGGCCAGCGCCTGCTGTTGCTTCACCGTCTGTAAACTGTCGGTTGCGGCCTTTCGCGCTTCGGCTGCCAGCCGCGCCTTTTCCGCCGCGGCTTTCTGCGCTTCTTCGGCATCGAGCTCAGCTTTTTTTTGCGCGTCTTCCCGGCTTTTTTGCGAAGCGACCGCGTCTTCTGCGCTCTTCCGCGCCGTCGTCGCCGCCGCGAGCTTTTGCTGCACGGCATCCTGCACTTCTTTCAAGCTGGCCTGTGCAGCTTGAGCAGCTTTCGCCTTCTCCGTCTGCGCTTGCTGGATGGCTGCCAATTGCTGACGCGCCGCTTCAGCTGCCCGCGCTTTTTCGGTTGCGGTCTGCGCCGCCTGTCCGAGCCTCGAATTAGCTGCGGCCGTGGTCGTGTTCATCGGAGCGACCGAGGGCGATACGGCCGTTGGGGCGCGGGTCGGCGTGGGGGTCGCCGGGACAGGAGTAGGCGTCGGGTTGTTCTTTGCGATGATCACCGGTGGCGGCTGTGGTGGACGAACTTTCTCCACAGCCGGAGATGAAATGGCCACGCTCGGCGGAGCGGAAGGCGACGTTTTCACGGGCTTGTCGATGACTCTTTGCGTCGAAACATTTTGCGCCGGCTCGACTTGGGTGACTCCCGGAGTAAATTCCGCCCCTTTTTTCTCCGAACCCGTCATCATGTAAGCGGCAATCCCAAGCACCGCGATCACTGCGACGACCGCTGCCAGTGCGCCCAAAGGAATTTTGGGCTTTGCTCCGCCGCTTTTACCCTCGTCGACGCCGACAAACGCCCGCAACGGAAACCCGCTCGGGGTGGTCGGACCACCGCGCCGGTCCTCGGTCGAAGAACGCTCCGTGGCCGCTTCGCGTGGCAAGTCGTCGAAACCTTCCTCGGGTTGGTCAAAGGATTGCGCCCCCTCCTTCTCAACGGAGGTTTGTGAAACAACCGTTGCCTCAGCGATAAAGGGTGTTTTCGATGGCCCCCATTCTTTCTTTTGAGCAAGAGAAGTCCCACGCTCGTTTTCGTCGGCAATCACCGCATCCGCTTCTTTCGCTGCGGAGCCTTCGTCCCCCGATAGATAAGCGCCAGATGCCCCCACACCGCTATCAGCGGCAAATTTTGCGGCGACTTCGAGAACGTTTTTTGGCCGCTGCGCTGTGTGTTTTTCCAAACATGCCGCCACCGCTTCCTCCCAAGTGCGGGGGATCGGCTCCCCGCCGATTCCGAGTTCCTGACGGCGATCCCTCATCGGAGGCGGAACCGCTTTACGGATCTGTGTAATGAGCTCACCGTTGTAAAACGGAGGCCGACTCGTGAGCAGGTCGTAAACCACCGCGCCGAGTGAGTAAATGTCGTCCCATTTGCTCGTCTTTTCGCCATCGAGCTGTTGCGGGCTCATATAAGCGAGGTTTCCGTCGCCGTGCACCTTTTGCCCGCTGCGACTCAATGAATCGAGGATGGCACGGCTGATGCCGAAATTCATCACGGTCAGACCCGATTTTGTAATCAAAAGGTTTTCCGGCGCGAGATCGCGATGCAGAAGGTCGATTTTGTGCGCATCCTCCAATGTCTGGCAAAGCTGCCCCATCCAAGGTGCGATTTCTGAGACGTTGAATAGACCCTTCTCTTTTTGCTTCTTCAAGCTGGCGAGCGTGTCGCCATCAACGTGGTCCATCGTGATCGCGGCCCAGCCATCTTCTTCGATCAAATCGTGCACCCGGAGAATGCGGGGATGAACAATCTGCCGATTACGTTTCGTTTCCTGCTTGATCTCCGACATCGCGCGCGAATCCGCAACAACTGAGTCGGGAAGGAAGTGCAGCGTCAGATCCTTATTAAGTTCCTCGTCGCGCACGAGCCACACGACGCCCGGGCCTTCAAAGGGCAAAATCTCCTTGAGGCTATAGCAGCCGGCCAGCTTGTCGTCGGGTTTAAAATTTTGCGCCACGGAACTGGCGGTCGATTCGTTTGTCATCTGAGTTGATCCCTAAATTGTTGATTGTGCGCGCTGGTTTTCGCGTATTGGTTGTGCGCCTCCCGATCCACGGGCGGCAGCGCGGTATAACTAGATGCGCCTTCTCTTTTTGCCAACCTATTTTCCACTGCCTCGAACCAGTCCATTATAAAAAAAAGCGAAAAACTCCTTGCAACACCGCTTTGAGGTGCTACTCTAATTCCCGTATTCGCCATATTTTCCGTAAATTTGCTCCTGCGTTTTTTTATTTCACAAATTCCCCCAACTCAATTATGACCCTCTCCATGAAGATCAACTCGGCTGTTGTCCTTGCTCTGTTCGCAACCTCATTGGTGCATGCTGCCTCGGATGAAGTAGATTCGGCCTCAAAAGCGCTGCAAGTCTATCCCAAGAATCTCGCGCGCCAGCATCTCGGCGCCAATCTGCTCGTTTTCGATCCAGCGAAGCAAGGTTATGTCCCCGCGGAAGCCGCGGCGGCGTGGCTGGACGACGATGTTGCCACCGGTTGGTCCGCTCCAGCAGGAGTGCAGCATTATCTGGTCAGCCTCCCCGAGCCTCAACTCCTCTCGAACTTCTGTGTATCGGCGCGTTCCGCGAAGGGGACCGTCACACTGTATGCCGGAGACGAAGCTTCGGCGCCGTCGGCGAAATCGTGGACCTTGCTGGCGAAAGACGTCAGCCTTGAGTCCATCAATGGCAAACTCCTGGACAAATCGTTCAGCCATTTTGCGAAGTATTTATTGATTGAAACGAATCTCCCCGAGGCTGCTCCGTGGTATAGCGTCTATATCTACGGTGAAAAACCCGCCATCGCTTACCATCTGCAGGAGCGCTCGCAACCGGTGGACCCTGCCACGCTTTTTGGGCCGTATTCAAATACCGCGACAGCGTTTAGCGTTTCCAGCCTCTATGCTCACGGCCGTGTTGCGTTCGTAAACACACCGGACACAGCGACGGCCTGGCAAAAAGCGATCGATGATAATCCGGAAACGCAGATGGTGGTGGCACCGTCTCAAGACAAAGCCGGTCTTGTTATTCGCTATGACTCCGCCCGCACCATTCAGCGCATCTCGGTCCTTTCCGACGGCGCGCCGAAAGGAAAATTCGAGTTTTTCCTCATCAACGGAAGCGCCCCGGTGAAGCCGTCCCAGGAAACGGGAGCGGCCAATGACGAATCGCAATATATCAAGGCAAGCCTCGCGGTCCCCGCCACCGAAGGAGAGGCACAAGGGATTGGCATGACTCCGATCGCGGCGATTAACTTTGATGGCAGCAGCCAGCGCGGCAGCGCTGATTTCGCTCCCGTCACGGGCACGCAGCTTCTCGCTCGATGGACGCCCGCTGATGGCAATTCAAGCCTGCCGGTTCGC
>JAXDQV010000357.1:0-3524 GCA_034667645.1 Chthoniobacter sp. | reverse complement strand
GACTATCTCGGTGTGAATGCTCTTTTGGAACCGCTGCAAACGCCGCCGAAGTATCACCTTTAGTTCATCTTCTTCGTATCTCGCAATTTCATCTGACCGCAACAGCTCGTGATTAAGTAGGTGATTGAAACCCGATGGTTTACTGCCGCGAACCCGGTTGAATAAAGGTTTAGCTTTCGCTGCCGTGTGTAAGTGCTCCTTCAATCGGTCGCCATTTGGTTTTGCTTTGAGTAGTTTTACGTCTAGGGCCAATTGCGGCGGACGAACCGAGACATTGTCACCGAACGGGATTACAAAAAACTGATAGATCAATAGCCGGTCATCGAAAACTGGGTCGGCATCGCCTCCCGAGCTTCGTAGGAGATTTAAGGAGTCGTATTCCTCTGGAACGAAAGAGAACCATGAGCGCTTGTGGCATACAGCCACTTTGGAACCGAACATTTTCGTTGCCTCTTTGAGAAGCCACGCACCCAGCTCAGCGGCCATGCTTTGCTTCCACATCGCGACTTCTTCGAGAAGCCCCCCAAGTTCCGCTGGATTTTGCTTAGCAATTTGCTCGACCAATGCCTCTACCTTGGATGGTGCCTGCCATGTCGTCTTTTTGCGAATCCAGAGTTTTGTTTCCAGAAACCGACGGTATTCTTCGATGAGGTGGGCATGCCGGTTCTTAGGGTTCGGCGCTAGATTAGCGATCTGCTGGTCGAAGAAAGGAAGCAGATCGCTGTAACAGAAGTTCACAGCCGTGCCCTCTGCTGAGGCGCGGCCTTGCATGTCCAGAAAAAGCAGCACGAGATGATCGTGAGCAAAATGCCGGCGAACAAAGTCGCGATAGTCGCCGAGCTGTCGTTCCCGCTCTTTCGCCCGCACTTTATTCTCCACTACGATAACCACACGGTTGCGCTCACTGAGCAGGAGCACATCGATGTTGGCAAACTCGCGGCGCACTTCCAGATCGCTCCAATTCATATTCTCCGCGCCGGTTGGCAGACTCTTCGCCTGCACCTTGCTGATCTTGCCGATCAACCAGCGCGCAAATGCGTCGTTGAGACCGTGGGAGCCTTGAGGATCGGCGAGCCAGGCTAAAAAGTCAGAGTGCCGCAGTTCGTGACGGGCAAGTTGCAGGGCGTGGAAGAAATTTGCGGCCTCTGGTTCGCCGCCCGCTCGAATCCAATCCGCGTATTGGTCCAGCAACAAACCTAGCGTATCTCGCGGCTGCATCCTATCCGGATCGCTGCCGAGCATTGCCTTCAAAACTCGCCCGTAGCGACATGGAATCCATTCAGGATCATCAGGTATTTCGTTGCGAAGCGTCAGAAAGATCAGCTTCCGCACATACTGTGGAAAGCGTGCTTCGAGGCGCTTACGATAGGTCTCCAACTGTCCCGGTCGCTGCTCGGAATGGACCTTGTTCTCAATCGCACAAACAAACCTCGATGCCTCGTTGATCAACAAGATGTCGATGCGGTCGTCCTCACACTCGGCGCGGAATTCGTTAAGATCGAGTTTGTAGTCATCCAACGAATCTCCGTCTTCTTCCAACACCGCGTTCAGAAATCGTTTGAGGTAAGTGTTTCCGCATCCGTGACTGAGGCGCGGATCGAGCAGCCAGGCGAGCAGTCGCGAATGCCGCACTTCTTTTTCGCCCCCACCCATTGCCTCGAAAAGGTTGATGTGTGTAAGCATAGCCTTGAGCTGCGCCAAGATTGGACTTTCTTTGATAAAACGCGCGATGCGCTCAGAACGAACTGGTGCAGCATTCTTACCGCCTTTCGGCGCTGTTTGCAGCGCGCGAACGGTTTCTGGCGACTCACAAAAAAATGCGACGGCGGTAGAGCGCATGGCCTATTCTAGGATAGCTCGTTCACTGCGCCTGCTCCGGCGAGTCAGCCGCTTCACCAGCCTGTGACACGAGCGGGAACACGCAGAAACGCACGACCAGCCACCACAGCATGATCGAGGCAGGAGTGTAACACCCGTCCGCGGTCACCAACCCGTGAGCGACGCGATTGCGTAGATTCCAGCCGAGAGGCTCTGACAGCACGCCGCGCAGCTCGAAAATGTGCCCGGCACCGAACAGCTCCAAGGTCTGCGGGAGAAGGAGAAGTTTGTCCAAGGTTCGCACCTGCTGAATCTGTTCCTCATCGAACTTCGACGTGATGACGCCCTTCTGCTCCAATACGACACGAATCGAGTTCTCTACCTGTGGCGCCAGGTATTGCGCGACAGCGACGAGATCGCCCGTCAGACCCGCATGAATCCCGCGCACGAAAAACTCCTCGTGTCCCGGCGGCACGAAAGGATTGTTTCGCACCAGGCCGACGAGATCGCGCCAGTCTGGCCGATACTCCTCGAATATCTGCATCATCGCCGGTTCGATGAACGCCGAG
This sequence comes from Chthoniobacter sp., assembly GCA_034667645.1. GTDB lineage: Bacteria > Verrucomicrobiota > Verrucomicrobiia > Chthoniobacterales > Chthoniobacteraceae > JAJPJG01. The sequence goes on along the minus strand of JAXDQV010000357.1, from coordinate 1,137 downwards.
ACTCGGAATGGCCACTCCCCCGCAGGCCCGGTCACGTGGCGAAACATTTCGCTCTCAAGCGCCGCCTCGTATTGGTCGGGGTCGTTGGTGAACATGCTTGGGCGCTGACCAATTACACGGCCCTCGTGATCCACAATGGATGCCGGGATCAGGGCTTGAAGCGGGAAATTCTTCGCGTGCTCCTCGACTTCTGCGCGCAGCTTCACGGGGTCCACAGGATCAACGCCCGTCGCCAGTCGGATCAACGCCGTTCGCAGACCGCAGCCCGACACCGCCTCGCGCGCCTTCTTTTTCAGCTCCGAGATGTCCATCTCGTGCGAGAAGGTTCCCATCTCCTTCAGCGATTCCTTCTGTGCGCGGAGCAACCGCTGGTGAACCTCCTCGATCCGGTCCTTGTCGGCACCGGCGCGACGCAGTGCTTCGAGCCCGCTTGAGAGGTGATGTGTGATGTTCAGGCCGCCTGCACCAGCCTGCTTTTCCAGACCATCGGCTTCGAGGATGTGAGTCTCCGCGGCACGCAGACGGCAGCGGTTCGCATCGTCGGGACGCTTTGCGTCTCGGTGTAAGTCCACGGCGACCGTCCAATACCGCCCTGCAAAGTCGAACTTACTGGCGCGTTCAAGCCGCTCGGCCATTTCCTCGGCTAGCGCCGCATAGGTTGCCGCATCCCCGAAGCCAAACTCAGCCACGAGGTCGAGCAGCCTGACGCAGCACAGGCCGGAGTCCGTGGGGCTGGCCCGCTTGAGCAAATCCTCCACGTGCTTCTCCACGTCAGCGAATGGCTGATTCTTGCGCCCCAAGCGATGCGCCAGTTGCGCCGCCCGCAGCAGGTAATGGTGGAAGCGCGGCCAGTGCTCCACATCCTCGCGCAACGTTGCAGCGGCCAGGTAGGACGCCACCGCTTCGCGCGCCATTTCCGGCGAGAATTTCCGGGAGCATGCGACATCGGCGAAGCGCGCACGGATTTCGGGGTCGTCAGTCACCGCAGTAAGCTGCCGCAAGACCTCAGTGTCCGTCGGCGAAAAATCTCCCAGCGCGGCAGAGCGGTCCGTGGGTGTGCGCAGCATGGGCTGAAACGGGTCTCCCTCGCGACCGAACGCTGCGGACATGGACGTAACCGCGGAGAGAAAACGAAAC
>JAXDQV010000356.1:0-10980 GCA_034667645.1 Chthoniobacter sp. | reverse complement strand
CGCGCGGCGAGGGCTTTGTCGCCCGTTTTCCACGCGGCGAACGCGGTTAGACGCGAGTGGCCGGTGAAAAGCGCGTTCGTGCCGCCGTGCACCGCGCCCAGCGCCTTGATCTGCTCTTCCCGCGGCGCGTTGTAGAGCTCGCAGTATTGGAGCCATGCTTTCTCGAACTCCGGCACATCGAGGAGCTGGATCAACTCCGCGCAAATCTCCACCGCGCCGAAAACAGCCGAGAGATGCTGCGCGGAGACTTTATCCCCAAGCACGTTGTAAAGATGGCCGTCTTCGTCGTCCGGGTTGTAGCCGAATCGGTCGCCGGAAAAGAATCCGTGCGTTGCTTTGCCGATGTCACGCAGGCCGGTGAGAAGCTTTTCGCGATACTTCGCCGATCCGGTGCGCTCCCATTCCGCCAGCCAGTTTGCGGCGAAAGAACACCAGTCGGTGCCGACATTGACACGGGCCGCGTAGTCGCTCGGTTTTGGGCCGGAGATTTTCCGGACGGGATCGAAGTCCGCGACCTTGTGATCGGAATCAAGCACCTCGCGCATCACGTCCCCCACCCGTTCGTCCGCCGCGAGGAAATAGTAAAATCGCCGATATGCGGAGGTGCTGATGCGCACTTGTTTCGCGCTGTCGCTCCAATGCTGCACGCCATGGCGCGTGCCGAGCCCGGCAAAGCGGCCGGTGTGGTAAATATCCACCTCGCTCGAATGCCGCACCTGCGCCTCCGCCATCCTGAAAATATCCGCGCGGCCCGTGCGCAGATAGGCATACCAGAGCCAGAGATCGGGCGAGAGCTCGGAGTTGTCCCACGCAAATCCGCCGACGTCGTAACGCCACACGTGGCGGTCCTTGTCGTAGGTGTGCATGAAGTCGCCGTAATTCCAAAAGCCATACCAATGCCGCTGCTCCACTTCTTTCCGGTAGTAGTCGAAACGCCAGTCGAGCTGGTCTTCGATCGCTGCTTTCGCCGGCGTGGCGCGGTCCGGCAGACTCCAGAGGCCGCCAAAAACATTGGTCGATAAATAATGCGCGGGTTGCGCAGCGAGCATCGGCGGCGTGCTCACCTCCGCGGCCATCACGGCAAATTGCTCCGGCGACGGCGTGGCCTCGAGCGCCCACAAAGTCAGCTCACTGGAACGCGCAATTCCCGAAGGCGTGCCCCAGCCTTTTTCGTAATCCTCGTAGGTGATTTCCAGTCCCTCCAGTTCCTGCGGATGCGTCTCCATGCCCATTCCGTTATGGTAAAAACGAAGGTCCATCGCCGGCGCATCGGGCGACCACATCCAGAGCGTGACTTGTGCCGCGTCCGTGGTGGCATTGCGGATGTCGAGCCGGGTCGGGTGTCTTTGCCAAAAATCGCGCAGCCCGAAGGCGACGCCGCCCGACGCCCCGCCGATGTAGCCAGTGCCGGATGCCCGATGGCCCCACGCCGCGTCAATCCAGCCGCAGCCGGCTTTGGTGCGCTTGCGAATCTGAAAACCATCTGCCGAAAGCTGCGACAGCGTGAAGTCTCCCCACGCCGGAATCAATTCGAGCCCCTTGCGCACCTTGTCAGGAAATTGTTCGACGGGCGGACACGCTTTTCCGGCCACCTGTGCCGCCTTTACCGTCTCGCCTGGATCACGGCGCAGTCCGCATAAATTCCGCACCGCCTCTGCCCAAACCCCGCGCCCCTCGCTCGCGAAACGCACATGCCGGTCGTGCGGCAAATCCCGCATTGCCACATCAAAGGTAAGGCCAATGCCGCGGATAAAATCTTTGTTCTCGTCTCCGTCAAAAACGAATGTGTGCATGATCCGGATCGCCTCGCTCCCGGCGTAAAAATAAAGCCGCACACTAAAGGGCAGCCACGCGCGATCGGCGATGCCCTTGTGTTTCCCATCGAGCTTTACCACCGCACGCACCGGACCCGTTTGCTCGACCGTCACCTTCTCAACCATGCTCTCGAACTTCGCCGTCGTGACGCTAGTGTTTTCGTCCGCAGGCGGCTCTTCCTGCCGCAGACTCACCAGCCGCGCATTTCGCCACACTTCCCGGCCATTGCGCGAGAGCGACTCGACGATCGTTGCGCCCCGTTTCGCAATGCGACATTTAATGATGCCGTTTTCGACCTCAATGGCTTCAGGCGACTCATTGACTTTCACCGCGTCTTCGGGTGGGGAATCCATCGACCCAGGGGCGAGCAAGAGCTTTTCAGTCAGGCCGGCACCGGCCGGAATCGCGTGACCACTCCATTTCAGGGAACCATCCGGCCAATAGGCCAGCGGCCACGTCTGCAGGGCCATCGGCTCGTCGTTTGGTGAAGAACGAAGAGCGAATGTTTGGTCCGCTTTCACCGCGCCGCGCGGCCACGGTAATCCGAAGGTGCTCCCGATGGTTGTTGATGGAACGACGCCTTCCAGCCAATGCAACTCCACGGGAAAACCGTTGCCGCCTCCATCGGCCACGCGCGCCGCGGCCCCAGCATGGGCGCGCAACGCGCCGGAGAGTTTCGCCGCCACCGCCGCAGCGACGGTTGTCTTGACGAAACTGCGGCGTGAGATCTCAGCGTCGCTCATCTCATCCCCGGCAGTGCTACTTTCCTTCCTCGGCTGAGATGGTGGTTTCTCCAGCCGCGAGCCCATCCGAGGTTGCTTTCAGGACGATCGGTCCAGGCTTGCCCTCGACGGTCCGAACGACGACCAGACAAAGGCCATTGAAAGCCTTGCGCTCTTTCGACTGGAAGGAGTGCAGGTCTGTCGCGTCGCCATTATCGACAGCGATGATCTCACCCGGCCCGCTCACACTGAATTGAAGGCGATTCTTCGAGCGTGGAACCAAGGCGCCATCCTTGTCCGCCACCGTCACCGTGACGAACGCCAGATCCTGACCGTCAGCTTTGATCGTCTTCCGATCCGGCTCCAACGAGACCTTTCCCGCGGCCCCCGTGGTTTTCATCGTTTCCTCAGCCCACTTTTTACCGACCTTGTAAGCGACGACGCGCAATTCGCCGGGTTCGTATTTTACCTCATCCCAGCGCAGCCGGTATTGATATTGTTCCTTCTTTTTCCGCCCCAGCGATTTGCCGTTCAGGAACAGCTCCGCTTCATCGCCTGAAGTATAAACATGGACGGGAGTCACCTCGCCCGCGCGATCGGGCCAAGTCCAATGCGGAAGAATGTGCGCCATCGCGAGGTCCGGCCGCCAGCGCGATTGGTAAAGGTAGAATCGATCCTTTTTGAACCCGCACAGATCGACGATTCCAAAGTAAGAACTGCGCGACGGAACCTGAATCTTACCCAACTCTTCCAGTTCCTTCTGCATCTTATCCCGCTCTTTTTGATCCGTGAAATTCAATAAGTTGCTTGCGTCGCTGTTATAAGGCGTCGGTTCGCCGAGATAGTCGAAGCCGGTCCAAACGAACTCGCCGCCGACGAAGGGGAACTCATCCTGCCCTTTGAACTCCGCGTCCGGGGGCGTCGCCCAGGAGGGAGCATACAGGTCATAGGAGCTCATCTGGAAATCAGCCTTGCCCAGATCCTTGTTTTCCGAGACAGGAAAAAAGTATTCACCCCGTGAACTAATGCACGATGCCGTCTCGCTTCCGAGCAAGGGAATCTCAGGATTCTTCTGCTTGAACTTTCCGTATTCGAATGGCTTGTAGTTGTAGCCAAACACATCCAGCTCCTTCTGGATCCCGTTGTATCCGGCCTGGAGAATGTGGCACGCGGCGATGGTCGGACGGGTTGGGTCTTCGTCATGCGCGATAGCCACCAGTTCACGCGCGATCTTTGATCCTTCCGCTCCATTGCGCAGTTCACTGACTTCGTTGCCCACACTCCACAAAACCACACACGGGTGATTCCGATCGCGACGAATCAAGGCTCGCAGGTCTTTTTCATGCCACTCGTCGAAGAGTAAGTGGTAATCGTTGGTCTTCTTTTTGGCCCTCCAGCAATCAAAGGACTCATCCATCACCACAATTCCTTTTCTGTCGCACCAATCAAGAAGTTCGGGAGCAGGCGGGTTGTGACTGGTCCTGATCGCGTTGCATCCCATTTCCTTCAGGATGTCCACCTGCCGTTCGAGAGCGCGTGTGTTGATCGCAGAGCCGAGTGCCCCAAGGTCGTGATGGTCGCAGACACCTTGAAGCTTAACCACTTTTCCGTTTAACAAAAAACCCTTGTCCGGGTCGAATTTAATGGTGCGGATTCCAAATGTCGTTTCGTAACGATCCACTTCTTTTCCGTCCTGCACGAGTGTTGTGACTGCGCAGTAGAGATTCGGCTGATTCAAATCCCAAAGCTTCGGGTCTTTCAGTGTTATACGACATTCATCGACCTCGTTCGCCTCCCTGGCAATTTTCGAGCCGTCCTTTTCCACGGAAGCAACCGCAGATCCATGCTTTGCGCTGGCTCCATCTATCGCGAAGATCTCGGTGCGGACTATCATATTCGCCTCTGCGTCTGCCTGGTTGGCGATCATTGTCTTGATGGCAACCGTCGCTGCGGTCGGAGTGACTTCAGGAGTTGTGATATAAGTTCCCCAATGCGCTATGTGCACAGGCGCGGTTGTTACCAGCCAGACGTTGCGATAAATGCCACCGCCGGGATACCAGCGTGATGAGTCCTTGGGATTGTCGAGCCGAACGGCCAGCACATTCTCCTCACCGAACTTAACGTAGGGAGTCAACTCCACACGATAAGACGAGTAGCCATAAGGCCAGCCGCCGACGAAGTGCCCATTTATCCAGACGCAGGAGTAGGACATGGCCCCATCAATATCCAGAAAGAGCCGCTGCCCCTTGTCCGCTTCCGGCACGTTCAGATGCTTGCGATACCAGCCGATGCCCCACCACGGAAGCTTTCCGGTCTCCCCGGCATATTCCTGTTTGAAGGGACCCTCGATGCCCCAGTCATGGGGAAGAGTAAGCGTCCGCCAGCTGCCATCGTCATAGTTTCCCTGGGTGTAAGATACCTCTGCGCCCAAGTCTTTGGTTGTAACACTTAAGGGCAGAGGATTCTTGAGAAACTCCATGCCGCCAGCCACGACACCAACCTTGATCTTTTCGTAAGAAAGCACGCCCGCTGCTTCAGCTGGATCATCCTTCTGAAAGCGCCAATCGCGATTCAATGAAATTCGCTGCCGGCCTCCTTCGCCGGCAACTGCCACCGTCGTTCCATAAAAGAGAGGGGCGCTGATCATCATCAAAAGAAGGTAAGTGCGGCAATTCATAGAGGCGGTTGCGAATGAAGAAGGTTCGAAGGTTGGGGGGAAGCAGACGCTTGTCTCTCGCGGGACACCGGAATGGAGCGTCCTGAACGGGGGTTGACCGGAGATTTGCCATCCGGGTGCTTTTCGTCAAGCCCCCAACCGTCCCGCCGCCACATGCCAATCGACAGGTGCGTGAAGTTCTGAAACGCTCTCGCGCCGGATGAAATCCGCGTTCTGGCTGTGCCTTTTTCTCACGCTTTCGCTGGCGACGCGCTGCGCAAACTACGCTGACGTTTTCGTCAACGGCCAGATCTACTTCGTCGACGCAGACTGCTACTCCCGCATGACTCGCGTGCAAATGGTGCTCGCGCATCCCGGCACGATCATTCGTCATCATGACTTTGAGAATTTTCCCGACGGAACCTCGCCGCACACCACCGCGCCACTCGACTATTTGATCGCGCTGCTGGCGGTGGTGCTTAAGCCGTTTTGCCAGAATTATCTCGATCTCGCAGGCGCCATCGTTTCGCCGCTCTGCGGAATGTTGACGACGGCGTTTCTTTGGTATTGGTCGCGAGAACTTATCCAGCGATTTCGCAAGCTGATGCTGCTGCTCGTCTCGCTGAGCCCGATCGTGGTGCATGGGACGATCCTCGGGCGGCCGGACCACCAGTCGCTGCTCATCTTTTTAATGGCCGTCGCCCTCGGCGCAGAACTCGCCATGGCGCGGACGCCCTCGAGTAAATGGAGCGTGCTGAGCGGGATCGCCTGGGCGCTCGGGATCTGGACCTCGCTCTATGAGCCGCTGATCCTGATGGCGGCGATCGTCGGCGCGAAGCTCGTGTTTTTCCGTCCGCAATTATTTGTGCGCGAGCGCCGTCTCGGGATCTGTATTTTCGCCGGGATCATCGGCGTCGCATTGCTGGTTGAGGGCCCTCATTTTCTCGCGGGAGCGGCAGATCTTCTCCCCATCGCTCGTTTGACCAAAACGGACGCAACCTCGGCGCATTATCTCTCTCAATGGTTTCGCACGGTCGGCGAAATGTCGCCGGTGTGGAAGCTTTCGAGCGGCGGCATATTCCACTCGCTGCTCTTTTCGTGGGTTGGCTTTGGGCTGCTGATCGCGCCGCTCCTGCTGATCGCGCGATTGCGCGACGCGAAACGATCGGTGCTGCTGCTGGTGTTGCTGGTGGTGACCTTTGCGCTCGCGATCGCACAGGTGCGCTGGGGCTATTTTTTCGCGTTGGTTTTCGCGATGAGCCTGCCGTGGCAGCTCTCGCTCTTTCACAAACCATGGCTCGTCTGGAGCGTCTTCATCCTCAGCTTGTGGCCGGTGCTGCGCGATTGGGAATACCGTTTGTTTCCCGATGACGAACGAGCCGGGGTGCTTCAGGAAAAACGCATCCGCAACATGGCGTTGCGCGATGTCGCAGATCATTTGCGCGCCCCGGAAAGGATCCCGATGCTGGCTCCCTGGTGGTTGTCGCCGCCCCTCGTTTATTGGGCGGGACAACCGGCCGTCGCGGGAAGCGCCCATGAGGGTCTGGCGGGCATCGTGGACAGTGCGCGCTTTTATACTGCGCCGGATTTCGCAGCCGCGGCCGAGATTTTGCAAAGGCGGCAGGTGCGCGCGGTCGTCACGATGGAGCCTTCGAGAATCGTGGAAACATCCGCCGCGCTGCTCTTCCTCCCCCTTCCGAAAACGACTGTTGCACAAGCGTTGTGGGAGCATCCCCACTCAATCCCGCCAGGACTGGAGCTCGCTTATAGCAACTCGCTTTTCAAAGTCTTCGCAGTGGGCGAAGCTGCGGCGCAATGAACTACGATTTCGTCGTGATCGGCGGCGGCAGCGCCGGCTACGCGGCGGCGGCAACGGCGGGCAAACTCGGCCTCAAAGTTGCAATCATCGAGGGTGGCCAGTCCGTCGGCGGTTTGTGCATTTTGCGCGGATGCATGCCGAGCAAAACGCTGATCGAGTCGGCGAACCGCTTTCTCACGCTTCGGCGCTCGAGTGAGTTCGGCTTGAAGGCAGATGCCATCGCGTTCGACGCCGTGGAAATTCAGAACCGGAAGCGCCGCCTCGTCGGAGAATTCGCGGATTACCGCCGCCGCCAGCTCGAGATGGGCGGGTTCGATTTCGTCCGCGGCTGGGCGACTTTTCGTGACGCGCATACGGTGGAGGTCGCCGGAGACGAGCATCGGACCATTTCCGCGAAGACCTTTCTGATTGCGACCGGCTCGAAGCTCACGCACATCGACATTCCGGGGTGCGACGAGACCTGTTTTCTCGACAGCGACGCGGTCCTCGATTCCGAACACATTCCAAAGTCGGTCATCGTGCTCGGTGCCGGCGCCACCGGGTTGGAGTTCGCGCATTTCTATTCCGGTCTGGGAAGCGACGTGACGGTGTTGCAGCGTGGCAGCCAGGTCTTGAAGGAGATGGACGGCGACGTGGCAGGCGCACTGACGGAGGCCTTTCGCCGCCGAGGAATCCGGATGTTCTTGGGCACGATGATACGGAGGATCGAGAAGACGCCGACCGGCAAGCGCGTGCATTTTGGACACGAAGGCGAAGAGCGCTCCGTCGAGGCCGAGGAGATCATTTACGCGCTCGGCCGTTCTCCGCAGTTGGACGGGTTGGGCTTGGAAAACGCGGGGATCGATGCGCAGCACGGCCACGTTACCACGGGCGCGACGCAGCAAACGAATGTGGACCATGTGTTTGCAGCCGGCGACGCGGCAGGGCCGTATGAGATCGTGCATCTCGCGATCCAGCAAGGTGAGCTGGCGGCGCGCAACGCGGCGCGCCTTGTGCGGAAGAAACTGGAGCCCCTGGAAACGATCGATTATCGCCTTCGACTTTTCGTCATCTTTACCGAGCCGCAGGTCGCCTCCGTGGGTTTTACCGAGAAAGAACTCCTGCCCACGGGAGCCGAGTATCGCACGGCGCAGTATCCGTTTTCCGACCATGGGAAATCGATGGTCATCGGCGAGACAGACGGCTTTGTGAAGTTGATCGCGGGACAGGCGGACGGCGAGATTCTCGGGGCTGCGGTGGTCGGCCCGCACGCGTCGGAGTTGATCCACGAGATTGCCGTCGCCATGCATTTCCACGCCACGGTGCAGGATCTCGCCGCAGTGCCGCATTACCACCCGACGTTGAGCGAAATCTGGACTTATCCGGCGGAGGAACTCGCCCTCAGCGGCGAGCCAAACATGCCGCTTTAGGCGTTTTCGCGTCCCATCGGGGCAGAAAAAAACGCGACGTTGACATCCCATTTTTGGGGTCTAATAGTGCGGGTGATCACTGATCACCCCGCCCACCGAAGCGGCGAAATTTCACAAAAACCATCGGCGCTCCTGCGCCCAACAACTTCATTTTATGGCCGAATTAAACCCTTCCTCGAAAAACATCCTCAGCAACGACGTCGACATCAAAGGCACCATCAAGTTCCGCAACAACTTGAGCCTCGACGGGAAAATTGAGTGTGAAGTCACGTCGGAAGACGGCGTTCTCACTATCGGCGAAAGCGGCGAGCTGCGCGGCGAAATTAAAACCAAGTCGGTCACCGTCCTCGGCAAGGTCAACGGCAACATCACGGTGGATGAGCGCTGCGAGCTCAAGGGCCGTGCACAGCTTTTTGGCGATCTGAAAGCGTCGCGTCTCGTGATCGAGGAAGGCGCCACCTTTGTCGGCAAGTCAGAGGTCACGCCCAATAAAGTCACGCAGATCAAACCGGAGATCGTTCGCCAGCCGGAAAACACCAGAGCCGCGGGCGGTCGCTGATCTCCGAGGGAGACTCGTTCGATGGCGGCAAACAAGGGCCCCGGTCAGGTAACCGTCGCATGCCCATATTGCCACGCGAAGCAGTCGGAATCTGCCTTCGCGAAGTCCACGTTTTGCCGGAAGTGCGGCAAGCATATCGACATTCGAAAGCTCGTCCTCCCGGCCTCAGCGCCTGAGCCGGCGGAGGAAAAAACGGGCTTCCTGGAGCGATTCACGCGTCTGGTCAGGCGCGAAGAGTTCAAGGAGGTCCGCTGCTTCAGTTGCGATGCGCCGCAGACCGTCAGCAGCTTTGCCAAGTCCGGCAGTTGCGCCCACTGCGGGGTTTACATGGACCTCAGCAGCCACAAGATCACGGGGAATTTCTCCCGGAATATTGAGACGCATGGCACGATCGCCATTGATAAAAAGGGAGACGTCACCAGCGCGCGATTGATTTGCGGCACGGCGCTGGTGCTCGGCAAGGTGCATGGGAATCTCGAATGCACGGGCGAGATGCGCGTGAAAATGACCGGCCGCGTTCCGGGTGCGATCAAGTCAAAGAACATCGTGGTCGAGAAGCGCTCCGACATCGATTTCGTCCGGCCCTTGCACGTTTCGGGCATCGAGATTCACGGCAAGGTTTCCGCACGTATTTATGCGGACTTTGTGGCCATTAGCAAAACGGGAGAGCTCGATGGGACGGTCCACGCCAAGTCGATCAAGATTGAAAAGGGTGGCGTATTCCATGGCGACCTTTTCATCGGACAGCCTGACCTGGAGCAGTCGGAGTTGCTGCCAGTGAATTCCAAGCCGCCGAAGAAAAAAATGGGCGGGCCGGTCGGCGATCAGCCGTCGCTGGCGCTCGCTTAAAGCACGAATTGCCCGCAACGGGCACTGGTTGTTACTTGCGCAACAAACGCATCTCGCGCGTCGCCTGCTGCGCGATCATGCTTTCCGGATACTGGGCGATGATATTCTCGTAGGCTCTTTTTGCCTCGTCGGTTTTGCCGTTGGATTTCAGCAGGTCCGCCTGCTCCATCGCGGCGAGCGGCGCCGCGAAACTGTCGGGAAATTTCGACGCGATCTGCTGATAGGTGTCGGCCGCCTCGTCGGTCTTGCCGGCAGATTTGAGCGTCTCCGCGAGGCTCAACCAACCTGCGCTCACGAGCGGGTGCTCGGGAAATTTTTGCGTAAATTCGCGCAGGAGCGAAGTCGCCTCCTCGTATTGCTTTGCCTCGCGCAGTTCTTTTGCGAGCAGCAGATGGGCGTTCCCGGCCGCGACCGTGCGCGGATATTTCGCCATGATCTGCCGGTAGTCCTCCGCTTTTCCCGCTTGGGCGAGGAGCGAGCCGGCAGCCGCTGTGCGCCGCTGCGAGGTGTATTGATAAATGGAAAACACCAGGAGCGCGACCACCAGCAGCACGCCGTAAATGATGATTTTCGCTTTGTGCAATTCCCAGAAAACCTGCGGTTCAAAACCGGGATTCGGGATCGCGTCGGACTCGCTGGGCATAAGGGGCGTAAACTTTCAGACGACGCTCGCGAACACAAGGATTTTGCCTAGTGTTCGCTCGCGAAATGCATTGCTGGAAAACCGCGTCGGAACTATAAAAGTCGGCTCCACTTTTTTATGGGACAACAATCGAACAAGATCCAAAAACGCCGCCGCCGCCTCGCTTACGTTGCGCGCAAAAACGCGACCGCAAAGGCCGCTCCGCAGCCGAAGCCGAAAGCCCGCGCAAAAAAATCCTCAGCGCCCGCGATTCCTGCGCCAGCCGCTTAAACACAGCGTCCGCGCGACGCTGACGGTTTAGTTTTTCTCTCTCCTCCCGTGTATACGCAAAACGAGAAGGTCGAAAAAATCAATGTGGCCGAGGAGATGTCGAAGTCGTTCCTCGACTACTCGATGTCGGTCATTATTTCGCGGGCGCTCCCGGACGCCCGGGATGGTTTGAAGCCCTCGCAGCGCCGCATCCTCTACGCCATGGGCGAGCTCGGCGTCATGCCTAACCGCAAGCACT
>JAXDQV010000355.1:0-4982 GCA_034667645.1 Chthoniobacter sp. | reverse complement strand
AGCTCCAGCTCAACCTTGTCGCCCGGCACGATCCGGATGAAATGCTTGCGCATTTTTCCCGAGATGTGCGCCAGGACATTCGTGCCGTTGGGCAGGTCGACGCGGAACATCGTGCCTGGCAGAACGTCCGTCACGAAGCCTTCAGTTTTGATCGCATCTTCCTTCACGCGGCGAATTTGACCATCGGCCGGCGTCTTTTCCGCCCTTTTGTGGAAACACCAGACGGCTTCCGAAGGTGTGCGCCCGGCGGGATTCGAACCCACGACCGACGGATTAGAAATCCGTTGCTCTATCCGGCTGAGCTACGGGCGCAAATAACTGAAAAAAAATAACTTAGGAATACTATGTTAAGGCAAGAAATATAGCTTGTAACCTGATTTAGTAACCCTGTAGAATCTTGGGCGTCATGAAGAAAAAAGTTGCGGCTCCCCCTCTCACAAAGGTTGCCGAATGTTTGTATCGTAACCAGCACGGGACCTATTTCGCCCTTGTAAAAGTTCACGGCAAGCAGATTAAGCGTTCGCTAAATACTGATGATTCGGCCCTCGCGAAGCGGCGATTATCAGAGTTGCGGAAAAAAGCGGAAAGCCTCACTGGAACGGACAAGGGATTATTGTTCGACGGTCTGGCGGTGCGATGGCTTGCGATGAAAAAACCTGACCTCAAGCCTGCGTCGCACGAACGCCTCGAATGTGCGGTGCGCTGCGTGTCCCCCTTTTTCAAAGGCCTGCCCGTGCGTTCCATCGGCCAAGCGCAGATCGAAGCGTGGAAAATGAAACGTGGCACGAAGATCGGGGCGCGAAGCTTCAATCACGAGCGGGATACGATCCGGCAGATTTTTGAATACGCCCGTTTGAACCTTCGCATCATCCTCGACAATCCCGCCGAGACATTGAAAAAACGAAAAGTCGGCAATCACGAGGCCACAATCCCGACGAAAGAGCAGTTTCGGTCTTTGATGGATGCGCTCCGGGCACAACCCAAAGCGCAAGAGGCGGCAAATCTCGTGGAGTTTTTAGCCTACTCGGGCCTCCGTTTGGGGAAGGCGAGGGAAGTGCGATGGAACGAGGTTAATTTTACGTTGAACACGCTACTCATTACGGGAGGCGAAGGTGGAACCAAAAACCACGACTCGCGCGCGATCCCTCTTTCTCCTCCGCTGCGGCGCTTGCTCGAACGCTTCGCGAGCGGATGCCCGGCCCTTGGCGATGCGAGAATCTTTGCTATCGACTCAGCGAAAAAGGCGCTCTTCACAGCCTGTCGCAATGCCGGCCTTCCGCAGTTTGGACATCATGCGATGCGTCATTTCTTCTGCTCTAATGCGATCGAGGCTGGGATAGATTTCAAAGCGATTGCGGGCTGGCTCGGACACAAGGACGGTGGTGTGCTTGTCGCGAGGACCTACGGCCATTTACGGAATGAGCATTCCGCTGCCATGGCGCAACGCATGACGTTCGGAATCGATGAAGCTGCCTCGGAGGAGAATGTGGTCGCGTTTACGGCTCATGGGTAGTCGCGAGGTATTTTTGTCTGCAGCCGAAAAAGTTGCTGCTTGTTCAGACGTTTATCCTTGGGAAGCCGGACCCTGGCCGGCCTGGTTTCTCAATGTGGCATTAAGATTGGCTCGGGTGGCGATGCCGAGCTTGAAAAAGAGCGACCTGAAAGAGCGACCGGCTCTTTTCCATGGCTATTTTGCGGCTTTACTTGCCCCTCTTATCAAAGCGGCAAAAGAATTGGATTTAGCTCAGGTTCCTGACGTTCCGGTTTTTGCCGCCGTGAAGGAGCAAATAGAGCGGATCAGGACCGTCGAGGATGTCTTTCTAAGTGAAAATGATTTTAGCGGCTCAAAGTCTGCCCGCTGAAGAAATGAAGCAGTTTTTCACAGCCTACGGCAGCGGTTTGGAAAAGGACTCTTCAGGTGCTGTTTCAAAGCGTCTAAACGATAGCCACACAACTCAAATCTGCTTTTTCTTGTTGTTCGCGCGCCCATTGATCAAAGCGCGCCACTTCAAAACGATTACGCAACTCTTTGGCCTGTTCATGCAAATAGTGGAAGTTGATCCGAAAGAAAAATCTTACTACGAGGCAAATCCTAATATGCGGGTGAGCCTGGAGAGACAGTTTCGAAAGATTTGCGTGCAGGACAAACTGCGCTTGCGTGGCAGGGGCAGGCCACGAAATAACTAGGACTGACTGACGCTAACAGAAGGTAATTTTTCGTGTCCCGTGCAGTGATTTGCTCGCGGGCATGCAAATACCACAAGCCCCGGGCATAGCCACGCCGCGCTATGCATTCACGAGAGAAGAAGCGGCGAATGTGCTGGGCATCAGCCCGGCAACAATTGATCGGCTGACCAAGCGAAACCTGCTGCGTCCGTCGCGGGCGACACGCTGGCCCTTGTATTCGAGCCAGGAGCTGCAGCGCTTCCTTCGCGATACGACCGTGGACTTAAACGCATTCGAGGAGGGGAGCCTTGCGGCGCTTTAGCGCCGCTGGCTTCCCTCCTCCTTGCTTTATCTAACAGCCATATCTCAAGATGTTGCTGAGTCAGCCTCCCGCGGAAATAAAAGCCCGGTAGTCCGCGTGTGAACGCAAAGCGCGTGAGATCGACGTCACGGAAAGAAACTTTCGCGAAGATTTACCCCTTGTGAATGTCTATTACGAAGGCGGTCTGATCGAGATCAAGCACGCACCTGGATGGGAAGCGTATGAGCGACCTGCTGCCAAACGGGGAAAGATCAAAGGTTTCACCAGGAAATCTCGGGCAAGGCTGATGTTCTTCATCGCGTGCATCAAACGAAACGCAAAGCTGCCTCTGTTCGTGACGTTAACTTATCCAGCCGAATGGCCGGGCGACTGGAGTGTTTGGAAAGAAGAACTGAACGTCTTCGGACAATGGATACGCGACACCTATCCAAAGGCTGGCTTCATCTGGAAGCTGGAGCCGCAATTGCGGGGAGCGCCGCACTTTCATCTTCTCCTTTGGGGAATCGACTACCTTCCGCGCGTTATTCTCGCTCAGCGCTGGTATGAAATTGTCGGCTCTGGCGATCCGAAACACCTGCGCGCCGGCACAAGAGTTGAGCGCGTGGAGAGCTTCAACGGGGTTTGTCACTACGCCTCGAAATATATCGGAAAGATCATCACTGGCGAATTTGAGTATGTGGGCCGCTTCTGGGGCATTATCGGGAAAGCCAATATCCCAAAGTCTGCTTGCGAGACGGCCTATGTTCCCGCACGTGTCGCGGTGTGGATGCGTCGCCTGATGCGCCGATCGCTTGCGGCAAAAGGGATCAAAGTGCGAGCTGGCCGAACCTTTCGCCTGTTCACAACAGCTTTCGATCAATGGCTGCGCGCCGGCGAGCTGTGCTGCGACCTCGCGGTGCTATATCCAAAACGGAAGCTGACCACTGTCCCATCACGACCGCCAAGCGATACAATCTCTCACTCCGCTCCTCAACTCTCTCTCCAAACAAATGAGGCTGCGAGACAACCTCTCATTAACGGCGAGGCTGTGGAGCAGCCGAACACGAATCCGGTGGGGGCAGGCTGCAGAAAGCATGACACGGGAAGCGGGGCGGGATTTCTGCGGTTCAATGGCGGCTTCTCGGGAAGTTTGAAATCGTCGGAGCTTGAGCGAAGCGATTCAATCTTCGTGGCCAGGCTTCGGACGGCGGGGCGAAGCCTTTGCCGTTGAGAGCGGGGCGATTGCGACAACTAAGCGCAGCGCAAAGTCTTCGCGTGGCTTGGTCGCACGTTTCCTTCAGGGCGAGATCGGAAAGAAAGGCGGAGACCTCCCGTTCACCCATTTCGGTCGGATGGCGCTTTCCGTGGTAGAGAATAAATCGTTTGATCGACGCGAGATACTGCTCCTTGGTGCGAGGGCTGTAGTGCTTGTCACAAATTGATATCAATAGATTGGGGATTCCCGCCATGGCGCTTCTTGATGCTTCTGGGAAGCTGCTGGGCATATCCACGGGCTATAAAAATGAAACGTCAGCGGCAACATCGCCCGCATTGAAAAGTGGGCGAATTTCAAGACAACATGCTCTATCAGCCAATGCAGCAGAACCGCGCCGTGTTCTCATTTGATGATCAGCCGTCGTAGAGTTTCATTCGATCCCAACCATGCGTGTCCTTTTAGTCGAAGATTCAGTTCACCTGCGTCAGCCGGTGGCGAAGGCGCTCAAGGCGTCGGGATTTGCCGTGGATGCGACCGGCGACGGCGCGGAGGCTTGGCAGATGGCGCAGGATCATGACTACGACGTGATCGTCCTCGACATCATGCTGCCGGGTTTGGATGGGCGCGAAGTGCTCAAGCGGCTGCGGGCGTCGGGAAGGGACACGCCGGTGCTGTTTCTGACGGCGAAGGATGCGGTTGAGGATCGCGTGGCCGGACTGCGGTTGGGCGCTGATGACTATCTCGTGAAGTCGTTTGCCATCGAGGAACTGATCGCGCGCGTGGAAGCACTGGGGCGGCGGAAGTATGAGAAGCGGTCGCCGAAGCTGACCATGGCGGATTTGGAGCTGGACCAGAGTGCGAAGACGGTGCGGCGGGGCGGATGCGACGTGGAACTCGCGCCCCAGTTGTTCGCACTGCTCGAGTATTTGCTGCTGCGCAAAGGGCAGGTCGTTTCGCGCACGGAGATCGAGGAGCACATTTACGACGAGCAAGTTTCGCCGATGAGCAATGTGGTGGACACGGCCGTGTGCGCGTTGCGTCGTGCGATTGCGGTGTCGGATGATTGCGTGCCGCTCATTCATACGCGGCGCGGAATGGGCTACGTCATCGAGGAGCCGACGCGGTGAGGAGCATCCGCACGCAACTGCTCGCGTGGCTGCTGCCTGGCTTCGCGGTCGTCTGCGTGGCCGCGGGGGTGGGCGTCTATTTTTCGGAGCGGCAGGCGGTCGAGGCGGATCTCGATGCGCGGCTTGGCAAACTCGCCGGCCTCGCGCGGTTGGCCCTGCGCACCCAGGGGAC
>JAXDQV010000354.1:0-2670 GCA_034667645.1 Chthoniobacter sp. | reverse complement strand
GGAGGATTACAGCATTGATAACATCGCGCCCGGGCGCACCGTCCTCGGTTTATACGAGCGCACCGGCGAGGAGCGTTATCAAAAAGCCGCCGCCCTGATGCGCTCGCAATTGGACAAACATCCGCGCACGAGCGAAGGCGGTTTCTGGCACAAGAAGCGTTACACAAGCCAGATGTGGCTCGACGGCCTTTACATGGGCGAGCCGTTTTACGCGAACTACACGCAGTGGTTTGGCAGCAAAAAAGATCCGGCTTGGGACGACATCGCGAAGCAGTTCCGGCTCATCGACAAGCACCTCTACGATGCAAAGACCGGCCTCTACTACCACGGCTGGGACGAGGCAAAAACACAGAACTGGGCGAACAAACAGACCGGCACGTCTGCGAGCTTTTGGGGGCGCGCCGAGGGATGGTGGGCGATGGCGCTGGTCGAGACGCTGGAGTATTTTCCGCAGGATCATCCGGCGCGCGCGGACCTGCTCGCCATTTGGAAAAAGACCGCTGAGGGAATCGTAAAATGGCAGGATGCAAAAACCGGTCTTTGGTGGCAGGTGCTCGACCAGGGCGACCGCAAGGGCAACTACCTCGAGGGGACGGCTTCCGCCATGTTCAGCTACTCGCTCGCGAAAGGCGTGAAGGACGGGACGCTGCCGCGCAATTTTCTCGAGCCTGCGCGCAAGGGTTACGCCGGCATCCTCAACCGTCTGCTGCGCACGGGAGAGCATGGCGACATCAACCTGACGCAGTGCTGCAGAGTCGCCGGCCTCGGCCAGCCGGATAAACGCGACGGGACCTTCGACTATTACATCAGCGAGCCGATCATCGAGAACGACCTGAAGGGCGTGGGCCCGTTCATCCTTGCCGGGATCGAGATGGACCAGCTGCAGAAGTCTGGCGACGTTGGAAAAAAGGCGGAGTGATCACGTGGCACATTCCGCGACCAACCTGACGGCGTTGCGGACCATGCGCATGGAGAAACGCGCTCCCGGTGCAGCCATGAGGATGGTCCCGGCTTCATGAAAAACTCCGTCAGTCTCGCGGTGGCGATTACCCGCGGGCTCATTCGCAGCCAGCACACGCGGCGGAGCGTGATGTTCATCGTGGTGCTCGCGGCACTGCTGATGCTTTTCTGCGGCGCCACTTTTCTCAGCGGCCTGCTGGAGGAGCGTCGGTTCGCGTTTGTCTGTTACTGGGCCGTTTGCGCATGGCTCACGCTCGCGGCGATCCTGCTGGCGATCTTTGATTTGGTTGCTGTTCGCGCCGCGGCGTCGCGGCAGCGGCGCGAATTGAAGAAGGAGATTTTCAGCGCGGCGGACGAAGACAAGACTTAGGCTGCGGAATGCTGAGGACGCGCAAAGAGATCGAGCAACTGGAGCACGACATGCTCGCTCCCTACGCGCAAAAATCGCGAGACTCGGCCGGGCGTAAACACCCGGAACCTCCGCACCCGCATCGCACGGAATATCAACGTGATCGCGCGCGGATCATTCATTCGAGAGCCTTCCGCCGTCTCGAATACAAAACACAGGTTTTTCTCAACGGCACCGGTGACCACCTCCGGACGCGGCTCACGCACACGATCGAAGTAGCATCCATTTCGCGAACGATCGCCCGCGCGCTCGCTTTGAATGAAGATCTGGCCGAGGCGATCGCGCTCGCGCACGACCTCGGACACGCGCCGTTTGGCCATTCCGGCGAGGAGGAACTCGATGCACTGATGCGCGCCGAGGGCGGCTTCGAGCACAACTCGCAAAGCCTCCGCATCGTGGAGTTGATCGAAAAAAAGTATCCGAAGTTCGTCGGTCTCAATCTTTCGTTCGAAGTGCTGGAAGGCTTGAAAAAGCACGAGAAATTTTACGATCCGCCGCCGAAGCGCGAAGCCGGGGAGCCTTATAGCAGTCCTTCACTCGAAGCGCAGATCGCGAATCTCGCGGACGAGATCACTTACTATTCGCACGATCTCGACGACGGCCTCGACTTCGACTTGATCAATCCGAACCAGCTCGCGGAGCTGGAAGTCTGGCAGGTGAGTCTCGCGCAGGTCTCCGCCGATTTCCCCAAACTGACCGGCAGCGATCTCACCACTTACGTGATCCGCTGCATCATCGATCGCGAAGTGCAGGATGTGATTTCGACGAGCGCCGAGATGATCGCGGAATCAAATGTGCAGAGCGTCGAGGATGTGCGCCGGCAAAAAAAACCGCTCATTCGCTACAGCCATCGGCTGATGCTTGCGAACAGCAAACTGCGGAAGTTTTTATACCAAAATCTTTACTATCATCCGCGCGTCGCGGGTGCGAACGAGCGTGCGTGCGCCATGTTGAGGAACGTGTTCGGCGCTTATCTGCAGACGCCAAAACTCCTCGGGCAGCTAACGGCGCGCCGGGTGAAAAAGGAGGGACTGCCCCGCGCCGTCTGCGATTATCTCTCTGGAATGACGGACCGCTACGTGATGGAGGAACACGACCGTCTTTTCGGCCGGAATGGAACGCCGCCGGCCGGCAGCGCGCGCCCGACGGAGTTGAGCCGCGTGAACGAGTAGCGTCAGCCCTGCGCGCTGGCGAGATGGCGGATCAAGCGTCGGAGCCGTTCGCTGACGGCGGCCTCCTCGAGCAGCCATTGGCGCTGGAACGGATCGTGCACGAAAGCGCCGGTCACCACGTCGGCGATG
>JAXDQV010000353.1:0-10406 GCA_034667645.1 Chthoniobacter sp. | reverse complement strand
ATTGGCAACCATCAAAACAAGGAAAAGATCGGCAATATTCGTGTGCTGGCAGACAAGAACGGAGAATCGCTCTTGATCATCATGAATTCTTTTCGATGGGTTTCCGCGCCTTACACGGTCTATTGGTGCATCAGAAGGGACGGCATAACCACGCGCTTTGTGCAGCCCTATGGCTCTTGAGGCACCCATGAATGAAAGGCAATTAAACCAAACATACACATGATTGCATGTCTTCCACTTGCCAATTTCTACAATCTCGCCGGGCCAGATTTGATCGTGATTTTCTTTGTGCTCGCGTTCTGGTTCGGACTCATTGCCGGTATTGTTTTGCTCGTGCGATTTCTCGTTCGCCGCAAGACCGACGACCGGGCGACCAACAAACCAGAACAGAGACTTCAGCAGCTCGAATCCTTGCGGAGTTCCGGCTCGATTACTGATAGTGAGTATCAGGAGCAGAGACGGCGGATTCTATCACAGGTTTGATTTCCAGCGGGGGTTAGGCCTATGAAGCGCATCCTGGCAAATCTTCTCTGCATCGCTTGTGTGGTCGCGTGCTCACGCATTGATAATGCGGTCAGACTAGCACGCAGTCACCGAGAAAGCCGTGACTCCAAACGAATGTGGGCGGCAGTTCACCAGGATGCCCATGATTCAAGCGGACTATATCGCCTTGAGTATCGATTAAACAATTTTGGACACAGAGCGTGCTCAAAGATTCTTCTCACCGGCCACTTGATCGAGGCCGATTCGACCTTTCCGAATGGTTGGTTGAGTTGGGAATTCAACCCCAGGCGGGAGCCATCGCCATTTTCGACGCACGCGCCAGAACGCTCGTCTTTGTCAACAATCATGAAAACATAGAAATGATTTTCACGTGTTTTCAACCCATTGCTCCCGCCAGTTATCACAAGGCCTAAACTCCTGTGAGCGATTCCTCCTCTGGCTCCCAAACTCGGATTTGGGAACGGGCTACCGAGGCAGGGAAACGTCTTCCGAACCGGATTATCTTACGGCACCCCTCGGACCCGACGCCTATAACCTTTTAGACATCCAGACGGATGCTCACACCCTGTTAGGCCTATGTCGTCGCGCCACCTCTTGATTGTGATTGCTGGAGCACTCTCGCTGCTGCCGGCTTGTGTGTCTCCTCGTTATGCAGCGCCTGCGGCACCGCAGTCCGACTATGTGCGCCTATACTCGAAGGGCGGCTGGGGCTTTGACTCGGACATTTGGATTTACCCGAATGATCGCTTCACCGTCGCGCACTTTGCTACGAACACTCACCGCGTGGACGAGCAGTATTCGGGCACGCGTCCAGGGCTTTTTCGCTCCATCATCCGGCTCGTGCAGCAGCGCTCCGCATGGGAGCTCTCCAGAAGGATCTTGAGGGGGCGCACCAGCGCTCTGGTGCCGCACACGGAGTCATGGACAGCAGTCATTACCACTTGAATATCCATTTCGGAGCACACCGGCTGGAGGCGGACTGCTATGCTCCGCAGGAGTATTCGGAGATATTCCCAGAGGTCAGATCACTGCGGACCTTCGCTCAGCTCACCAAAGCAGTTCTTGCCGGAACGACCATGGTGGAGCACGGGAGCGGGCCTAACCCTGCGATGCAGCGAACGCCGGACCGTTCTTTGTCCACATTTTGCGATGACTTCCGCACTTCCACCGCGAGCGACGCACGCCCTCGTTCGCCGTCGCTCATCTTGTTCCCGTTAGACGCATGAAGCGCGGTGCCAAGATCATCGGGTTATTGCTCCTGTTATGGATCATATACCGCCCGGTCACCCACTTCTTCTGCCTTCCCGGTGCAGTTCGCTCTTCATGGGTCGAACCTTTGGCTACGGCGGGCACGGGCTATCGCCATCAGGACGAGCTTTTCACCGGCGGCGAGGAGGCGCGCAAAGTCTATGACAATGCCGAACCGGTGTTCAAGGCCAGTGATCAGAAGCGACGGTTATTTGCAACGCTGAATGCTGGCAAGGGAAGCATGGGTCTGTTTCGCAGGTATTCAACCGTCGAGGGCGATCCGATTTTCGAATGGTTGCTCGTGCAGGACGGCAAACTTACTTACGTGCGTGACAGCAGCCGCGACGACGGTGCCCGGCCGTGGGCGATTCACGTATCGACGCCACTCGACTTCAAGCTCGGCTTTATGCAGCACAGCAAGTTCATCGAGGGCGAGCCATCCCCTACAGACTCGCCCGTGATCGTTTTCCGACTCAAAGTTCCGAACCGATTGGTCAGCCGACAAATGGATGAGCACTACTTTTACTAACTCCACAAATGCGCCTAAACCATGCGCTGCAGCAAACCGCTCCCTGCGTCACGCTGGCTGCGGCTAACCCGTGTAATGACAGCAAATGACCACCCGAATTCGCCGCCTGCTGACAGCGATCGTTCTGTTCGGAGCCATTCTTTTGCTCGCATTGGCCGTTCCTGCGCGTTCGTTAGCGTCACCAAGCGACGCCACTCACAAGCAGCTCAACGCCCTCGCTATTGCAGCGATTGCTCAGCTAAACGAACATGTGCCAGGAGGGGAGGGGGAAATCCTAAGTTCGTTAGCGGTCACTTTATCTGGCTCATCTGCGATCGCGAATGACGATGCAGTGGTAACAGTCGGACAGCTAAAGACCTTGGCAAAACCGTTTTATGACCGACTTTTCGAGATTGGATACACAGATCGGTATCCTTGGACGGATTTACAATTGGGAGCGAGCGACAATGCGATCGTAGATATTGAGAAAGTCAGGAATGTTTTTAGCTTTGACGTCATGAATACAGATAAAACGCACGATACCGATCACGACGGACTACCGGATTGGTGGGAGCTCCACTATTTTGGGAGTCTCGGTGAAAACGCCGAAGGAGATTTTGATCACGACGGGTTTAGCAATCTGAAAGAGTTCCAAGATGGGGACAAACCCAATCGGCGCAATCCCAAGTCTGCAAGCAATTTTCACATCAACGCCAATGGCGACGGTAGCATGGACTACACGTGGCAGGATAATTCAGACGACGAGGAATATTTCAAGGTGGGCTTGTGGCGCGATGACGGCACCTCGCAATTCTGGTATGCACCGCCAAACACCACCCATTTTCACATTACCCCTGCGCAACGATGGCCGCACGGCAAACCGACCCCATGAAACTTATTCTCCGGCATTGAGCGTTGTCACTGATTTGAAGCGGATCCTTCTAACAATGCTTGCCGGCGGCGTAATTGGTGCAGGGTTCGGCTATTTAGAAGCAACTGGTTTGGCCGATATGTTGTTTCATCGACAAGCGTCCGGTCAACGCTCCGTTCGCAGTTTGCAGTTGGTCACGAGTGAGGAATACGTCATCGTCGAACCGTCTATCCGGAGATCGGGTTTCTGCTGGGTATTCTTGGCGGCGGCATCAAGTGCATTATTTCAAAGCCGGAGCCTTAAGATCTGATGCCCCCTTGGAGAGAGGTTGAGCTGCACCTGGCAGCTCGTGAAGACGTAAAGTTGTTGAATGACCTTCTCAGGTTCCGCGCCCTGAGGGAAACGGAGCTGCCGTTTGGCGTCACGAGGACATCGCTGATCGATTCCATCCTTGCGGCGAATGCAAAGGGAAAAATCAAGATCAAGCACGTCGACGACAACACCGCCGACAAGTGACAGCAACCTCTGCTCTGATTGGCGATTCCAATTGTTGATGGCGCATCGTATTTTTAAGCAGTGGATTCACTTTTTGGGTCGTGGAAATCACTGCCAGCACTCTTTTTGGAATGGGTAAAATCACTTCCACCACTCTTTCTGGACTGGTGGGGATCGCTGCCTCCACATATTCAAACACCGCTGATTCAAGCTTTGGGAGCGTTCGCCTCGGCTGGAATTGCACTCACCGGTGTAATACTTACGCTTGCTTGGAACCGGCACAAACAACGGCAAGATCGTGACCTGGCCTTAAAGAAGGATGTCTTCGTTTCCTTTCTCACCGCCGTTACCGGACTCTCGCAAGGCTGGTTCAACTTCGCAGGAGAAGAACCGGCGCATGATCTCGAGAAATTAAGCCTAGCTCAAATAGCTATCCGCCTCGTCGCTAATCGAGATTCTCGAGAGGCCGTCGGAGCCATCGGTCCCAAATTGGATGAAATGGCAAATGCAAATCGCGCCGCGCGATCGGAACTGAAGCTCCTTCATCAATCCTTAACTGAAGAAAACCGGAACGCCCTGACTGATGAACAGCGCGCAAGACTAGAAGCGATGACATCTTTCTTTTTCGATCGGCAAAAAGCGTTAAAGAATGAAATGCTGGAACGGTTTAGAGCGTTTACTCCGCTCTTCAATGATTGCATCCGAAAGTTCAGGTTGGAGCTTGGAATCAGTGAAGATGCGAGGTGGTTTGAGAGTCGTCAGGAGGGAAAGGTTACCGACCCTTTTGGCTAGAACGCTTCGTCAGAAGTTTCGCCCGGTCTCAACTCCCGCGCCACGGTGCAAGGGCCGCTAGGCTGGTGGCGACGGAGTCAATCGCTCACTCAGATGCAGTTTTTGAGCGAGTAGCATCTTGTCTTGATGGAGCTGAAGAGTCCTCCAATTTCGAAAACCGTAAACGCTTAGCCAAATACCAAGCAGAATTCCGGCTGCTGTTACCCAACGCACGAGGAATCGTTCGTTAGCTAAAAAGTCAATTTCCCTTCGGCGAGACTCGATAGTTTTCACGTTTAGAGAAATTTGCTTGGCGGTCGCTAATCCCGCATCCAGTTGCCTGGAAAACTCAGTCGGGGAAAGGGGAACCCGCAGGACATTTTCTGGAGGTTTATCAGTCGGGTTAGAGCTTTGTTGTTGGTTCCATAAGAGATCGGCGTAGGATCGTTTGAGAACGTCCGCCTCACGCGACGACCATTCGGCTTCGACTCGTCCTTTCTCTAGAGCGAGCGCCTGTTCATTTTCGAGGGTGAATAGCTCGTGCGTCACCTTCCAACTTCCGTAGAGCGAGACAAGGATCAGCGTGATCCCGGCGATGGCGCAGAACTTATAGAGGTTGTTTGTCGGGAGAGGGATCGGGTTCACGGCTCCGTTTATTGCATTTTTTCTAAGCCGCCAAGCACCGCCTCACCTTCCGCGCCAGCGTGCGCCTGCTCTCTCAGATGGTGAAAAATATGGCGTTCTAAACTGATGGAGCGCCGCGCGAGTCGGCTGGCCCAATTTGGGCATTAAACGAATCAGCAAGCCCGCGGACGCCGAAGCCGCGGCCATCAGCTTCGGCCATGAGATTGAAACCAAACTTCCGACCAGTGCGAACGTCGGTCGGCAGTTGTCACATTGGCACTCCAGTTAGTGTCGGCCTTTCGAAAATACTCACCGCGTCATCTCCGCGCCGAAGTTCGACGCTGCCGCATGGCGCGCCGATCGCGACGGTTCGATCGTCTGCCTGCCGGGCGAAGTCGCGTGCGAGTTTGTCGTGCCGGTCCTCAGCGGCGCCGCCGGCCTGCTGCACCTGCGCGAGTTCCTCGCGTGGATCAATGAGATCGGCGCGAGCATCGATCAATCCTGCGGCCTGCATATCTCCATCGGCATCGAGTCGGTGATCGGCAGCCGGGACTCGGGGATGGTCAGCGAGTATGTGCGCAAGGTCGCCCACATCGCGCAGTGGCACGCCATGAGCCTCTACGGCCAGACCGGCACAGGGCGGCACTTGAATCGCTACTCGCACACCCTGAGTGCCTCGGGGTGAAACGACACACGGGTCAACCGCTTCTCGACAATTCGGTGGAGCGGGCGGTGTGGCGCCTTACCGTGCCATTGAGTGACTCGAAAGGCTTTGGAAACTGCAGATTCAGCAGAACGCTCCATAGAGGGAGTCGTGGACGGAACTGAACGCGACGCTGTCCTCGTCCTGGCGGATCGGGAGCAGCTTGATCGCGCGAGGAGACACCTGGATCGACATGGCTTGGCAGCGTGACAAGTTCAGTGCATTCCTGTTCGTATGCGGCGATCGGCGATTCTTGTAAGCGGTCTGTGCGGTTTGGCTTCCGGATGGATGATTGGGCGGTTTGCGACGCCTGCCAAAATAGTGATTCCACCGTCAGAGTCTTCGTCCACGCGTTCCATTCCGGATCGGACTGGCCCAGTGGGAGTCCCTGCTTCCGCGAGGCAAAAAGGGTCACGCGATGAAGCCGTCATGCGATTCGCAACCCGCATGCATGAAGCGACTAGCGTGACCAGCCAGAACGGTCGATGGCAGGCGATGAATAATCTTGCGGACGACATGACAGAAGCGGAGGTGCTTGCCGCTTTGTCGCGTCTCAAAACTCTCGCTCTGCACGAAAACGAGGCCGCTCTGGGAGCGCTGTTGAGGCGATGGGCGATTCTGAATCCGCTCGCGGCAGTCGGATACTCGAAGGACTTAAACGGGCGCGACCGAGTCACTGCGATGAGTGCCGCCATAGCCACTTGGAGCGAACATGATCTGAAGGCGGCGGACGCTTGGGTGCAAGCGCTTCCACGCGGGCCATTGCACGATGCGGGTATTGAGGCGCTGGCTTGCGCACTTACGGCTCGCGATCCGGACCGCGCGATCGGGCTGGCTCAAACGTTGCCGCCCAACGCCGCAAACCAAGCAATCGGGTTCATCTTTTCAGCCCTCGCGTTGCAGGACCCAGCAGCGGCGGCGGCGAGAGCCGTGTCGTTGACCAACATTGGAACGCGGTCCATGGCTGTTCGACAGGCAGCGTCTGCCTGGACGGCGTCAAACGCTGAAGCCGCTCTGTCTTGGGCGAACTCGCTACCCGATACCGCGTCGCGCGATTTGGCTCTGCAAGCGATCGTTCCTACTTGGGCCGAGAAGGAGCCCCAGCAAGCGGCGGAGTTTGCCATGAAGTCGATGCAGGGCTGGAGGCAGCAGTCCTCCCTCGCAGGTGTGTTACGAACTTGGCTGGACATCGACAGTGACCAGGCACTCCCCTGGATGGAAAATCTTCCCGACGACGCATTCAAAACTTCCTTGCTGGATAGCACCCTGCGTCTCGTGGGTCCCCGATCACCAGATCTCGGCGCGAAAATCATCGCGATGATGCCACCCAATGAAACCCAGGATACAGCGCTCAACAACTTCGTAAAAACGTGGTCCTATTACGACGCACGGTCCGTGGAAGAATGGGCGCGTGCGCAAACCGATGAGCATATTGGTCATGTGGTCTGGCCGGCGCTAGTGCAAGGGCTGGCCGCGAGCAATCCGACAAACGCCTTGGAAATCGCGGGATCGATCCCAGACGAACGCGGCCGAAGGACGGCAACCACATTGGCCCTCGACACATGGACGGAAAGCGAACCTGCGAAGGCCGCGGCCTGGGCCGAAGAGCACTCGGATTATGACAAGGACCTGCAGTTGATCGCTTACCGATGGTCGAGCACCGACCCCAAAAGCACGGCAGACTGGCTTCGTTCGCTTCCAGCGGACGACCGGCGTGACACCGCGGTGGAAGGGATGCTGTGGTCACTCACCACTCGCGACCTGCCTCGGGCCGCGGAGTCCGTAAGTCTCATCGGCGACAAGGAGAAGAGGATTGAGCAATATGAATACATCCTGCCGACTTGGGTCGATCAGGATCCGGTATTGGCGCGAAAATGGATTCGAAACGCAGTATTGCCTGCCGAGCTTCGCGATAAACTACTCAATCCCACATTACCGGCCGCACTTCGCTGAGGGCGCGACTTTTGAAACAATGAGCGACGGCTTTACCATCCGGATCAAAAAGGACGAGATCACGGGAGACCTGCGCAAATAAAAAAGAGCGATCGAGATTCCGGAACCGATCTGGCGCAGCTCACGAGCATGACCAAGCGCGCATTCCGCGATCAATCGTTGCGGCAGATCTGATGGAAGCCAGAAAATTCAAAGCGTATGCTACGCATATCCAAAGGCAGGACGTTACGATGCTTGAGTCACTCATAGGAGCTGTTCTCGAAGGACTGTTTGAGTTGCTTTGGTGGATTATCCTGTGGCCAGTTGCGTTGATCGTTTGCACGCCGCTCGTTCTACTTTACGCACTCTTTACGGCGCTTCGGCACAAGCAACGATTTTTCTACGCCGTGTCGGACGGCTATTCCTCAGTGTCCGATTTCTGGAAGAGATAGCCGATTTGAGCAAAGCAATATGCCGGCCTTCATGCGCTTGCGACTTCCCCGGATTCAATTAACCCTATTCCCCTCTCTTCGCTCTTTTCAATGCAACTCTCATCGGGTTTTAAGATACAAGGCGTATGCTCGCGCATCACCAGATGAAGCACCCGTTATCATATCTCGCTTCGTGCCTGCTCGCATCTTTGCTCATTGTAGGCTTCTCCGGCTGCAGTAGCAGCGGTGGCGCCTACGCAGCTTCGTCCACTTGGACGTGCCGCGTCATGTCAACCGAGATTACGCTTTCCCGAGCACAGCCCGAAGACGCAGACGCTGGCATCAGGTTGCTCCACATCCGCAGCGACGGCAGAGTCACTATCCGCGCCATTCGCTCCGGCAAGACCTATTCCGCCTTGCCCGACGGCTATTTTGTAGGCAAGGATTTTGGGCAACATGGGCTTCTACTTGTCTCATCATCGTCACGCAGCGGCACGGCCATTCTCCAACTCACATGGACTGAACACTGAACTCAACCGCAATGCCTAACAATACGATACAGCTAATCGCTCCGGGCTGTCACGCCCGCTGCTTGCGCAGCGGTCGCGCCACCCCTCCGCGATAGCTCACTTCTTTCTCGTTAAACCTCTACCGCACGTAGCTTCACAATGAAGACAAAGCTTATCTGCATCTTCACGATCCTCGTCACGTGCGCAGCTCCACATTGTGGCTTCGCAGCTGGCGTTGCTACGGATTCCGCTACCGATGCCGCCTACAATGATGGATGGCAGACTGGCGACAACGGCGGTTCGGGTTGGGGTTCCGTTTGGACGCTCACGCCCAGCGGAGCTGGTGCCACATTCTCGACTGGCAACTCCGCAGGCAACGGCGACGGAGACACGTCGGCGCCCACTGGCGACATCAACACCCCGCAGGACGCGAGCGGCCGAGCTTGGGCGCTCGCTGCCAGCACCGGCTTTACAGCGGACGCCTTCCGATTGTTCGATGGCCCACTGTCGGTCGGCCAGACCTTCCTGATTGACTGTGATACAGGCACTCTCACTTCTGGAACTCAAGCTGGCCTGCGACTGGAAAACGCCTCTGGCAATGCATTGTGGGAGTTCCACTTCAACGCCAATTCCTTTTCTTATATCATCAGCGACGGCGGAGGCTCCAGCATCAAGTTCGGGACGGTCACAGATGAAGGAGTGCACCTCGCCTTCACTTTGACATCAGCTACCAATTACTCGGTGTCGATGACGCCGCTTGGTTCATCCTCGGCCACGACTCGGAACTCAACTCTTATCTCAGCAGTGGGCGGACCTGACATTGCACGATTTCATCTCTTCTTCACCGGCAACGCGCCATCAACCACCGCAAACCAGCAATTCTTCAACAGCACTGCGGTTGTTCCAGAACCCGGGACTACTGGACTACTGATATTGGGATGCACGCTACTCGCAATCAGACGGGGCCTAACTGTTGATCCTCGACACGTTGTCCGCGGTTTTGGGGGGTCTGGGGGAAGCGAGTTTAGAGCGGAGTAACGGCAGTCTGCAACGCGGCCTAACTGCCGGCTTGGCGCAGGAATTCTCACATGTGAGAATTACGGGCTCGATAGGGCATCGTTTTTGGTCGGCATAGAAGAATTTGTAAAAAGGTTCGGTTCTTGTGATTGCGACACAACCTGCCATTTTTACAAACACTAACAATGAATAGAAGAGACTCCGGTCGTGTTTGCTTTCTGTCGTGTAGGATATCTACACCCTGTTAGGCGACTTCGCCGCACTCCACATGAAAACGGCCCTCATCTTCGCACTTCTCACTGGCGCATTCGTTACAACCACATGTCGCGCCGACACTCTGCCGCCAATCCAAGGCAAACTGCCAATGGAGCCTGGCGCATCCTTCCAGTTCGGCTCGCGCAAGCACGGCATCCGCATTGGACTTTCCAGCGAGAGCGCCCAGTATCGACTCAACCATCGGATCAACGTGTGGCAGTGCTTGGAGACCGAGAAACATTTCCCCGACGGTCACCATTTGATGAGCGGCGACCCCCTTTTCGATGACAGTCTTTTGTTTGTCACCAACCCCGATGGAACGATTACGAAGGTTGGATTCGGCGGCGGCCCCATTGATGGTCCGCCCGGAGTGGGCTGGATGGGTGGTTGCAGCGACTTTCTGCATTCCATCATCCGCAAGCGCGGCACTTACAAGCTGCAATGGAAGACCGCCGATTTAGAATCAGGAGTGATTACCTTTACTATAATTCCATGAAGTCGCCTAACCATGCGATGCAGCTAACCGGCTCCGCGCGTC
>JAXDQV010000352.1:0-4279 GCA_034667645.1 Chthoniobacter sp. | reverse complement strand
TCCCTATTGTGACATACGAGCGGACTCGATCAATCCAAGTAAGCTTCGGCAATGCCTCCCGCGCTTGGTCGAGCCACGTGCGATACTTTGGACGTCGCAAAGCATGTCGAACCTCGTGCGGTTTGCAGGCAAGAAAACCGGCAACAGTAAAGAACAGCAGGTCGTCTGCAGTGGGACGAGCGTCCAACTCGACGAGCCCGTTCATGTATGCCTGCCAATTGCACAGGCACTCGTCCGCTTCTGAGTCGGCTAGCACGGCGCTTGTCGCACCGTTGCGCATCATGCCATCCACTGTTTTGTCGCCAAGGTAATCAATCAGAGATGCAATCGCTGCTACACGAAGTTCATCTACCGCGATGGCTTGGGGATCGTCGGACGCGGTAGGGTTTACCTCACGCTCTAGGATACGCGCATCCACATCGCGTGCGGCGCTTCGAACAAGTTCCGTCTTGAAGATGGATTCCAGAGCGCTCATGCCGCTTCCCGTGCTTTCTCCATCACGATTTCACCAAACCGCCCAAGCGGCACCCCGATGGAAACGACCATCCCACGAACAGTTGCTGGAGCAATATCCGCTGTGACGTCCCGAATGGGTTGCAGATCTGTCATGCGACCGAGTGAGACGCCTCTGACAATCACGGGCGCAACGTGCATTGGCGGTAGACTGTCGCCGCCGAGGGTCTCCAGCATGCGCAGGATAACTGGCCCGAGAGGGTTATTGGCGAGAAGGCGGGCCAAGACGCAGAGTGCACGACAGAGCGCTGAAGTGTCACGTGGGACGCGGCAGCACTCCGATGCGAGATTGCCCGCTTCTCTCGGCGGCGACGCATCCTCGTCGGTCGCTTTCACTTGAATCAACACCAAGACATAGGTGTCGTCTGAGCGCCTCAAAAGGCCCCAGCCATCGAACCCGAGTATGGGTTGATTCGCGTTTGGCGAGCCTTCTTGCGGAGAGGCGGGATACTCAAACTCATAAGCCGCTGCTAATGCTGCTTTAGCAACCATCTCGGCAGTCTGGGACCGGTAATTCGTCAGAGCGACAGGCTTCGCGCCTTCTGCTCCTGGGTTTGGTAGTCCGCTCCTAATTGCAGCGAGGAGATGATCCGTTCTGAACACTCCTTCCGCAATTTCTGCAGCCAACATCGCGACAGCGTCGCTCATGATTTTCGATTCCCCGTATGCCGTCCGAACTAACGCTACAGTCTCTGCAATCAATGCGTCATTCTGATCGTCCAGATTGCACGCTGCCGTCGCAATCGCCCATTGGTGGCCGTTTTCCTCTGCGTGTTGAGCGATGATGTAGGGCACGCGGTTCGAGCCTCAGTTAAGCGCTGAGGCGTGAGCAGGAACAGGAGGACTTTTCAACGAGCCTGCAGCGTCGATGAAGAGGGTCTCGCCGGTGCGGTCGCGGTATTCATCACCGCCCGTGCGGCTCACACCGCGCGCCTTTTTGCTCTTCGTGAGGAACCAGATGCAGGCGGGAATCTGGGTATTGGTAAAGAGCTGGCCGGGGAGCGCGACCATGCACTCGACGAGGTCGGCCTCGATGAGGGCCTGCCGGATTTGCCCTTCGCCGCCGGAGCCGCTGCTCATGGAGCCATTGGCGAGGAGGAGCGCCATGCTGCCCTGCGGCGCGAGGTGATTGAGCATGTGCTGAATCCAGGCGAAGTTCGCGTTGCCCCGTCTGCTCGCCCATCGGCCAACCGCCGCTAGTCCCCTCCGCCTCCTCGGCGGGGTGCCGTAGCGCCAGCGCGGGTCACCCTCCAGCTTCGCGTCCCCAGATTCGCTGATGTTGAACGGCATGGGGTTATCCTGCTTTTCGGCAGGCTCTGCAGTGAGGCTCCGCTTGTAGGTGGCGCTTCCGCGCCTGGCAGTCGCCATCACGTAGTCGGCGCGCAGGTCGGGGTGCTGGTCGCTGGTGAAGGAGTTGGCCGGTTCCTTGCCGAAATTGAAGTCGATGCCGCGGATGGCCATGTTCATCGCGCCGCAGCGTGACAAACGCGCTGGCAGTTGACGAGGAGCTTTTAGAAAGGCTGCTCGTCGGCTGGAGCCGAGAGGCGGAAATGGGAGTCGAGCATGTTGTCGGGCTGGCTCTGCTCAGGACTCGAAGACGATGGTATTGCCGAAGGGGAAGACTTCGTGGGTGGTGCCGTCGATGTGGGTGACGTGTCCGTGCACGACGAAGGTATCCCAGACCCGGAGCTCTTCGCCGTCGTCGCTGGTGCCGGTATCTTCCAGCAGGCCGCCGCCGCCGAAGTGGATGGTCACGGGCTTCTCGAAGATGGTCGGGAGGGTGGTGCCGGTCTGGTTTTCGAGGATGAAGTTGTCGGAGTCGTGAGTGCCGAGATTGAGCTGGAAGGTTCCCTCGAAAGTGGAGTCATCAAGCGTAAGCTGGTCAGCGCCCAACCCAGTGTTGATGGAGGTGTTGCCGCCAACCTGCAGCTTCGCGATCGTGAGGGAGTCCTGGCCGGCACCCGTGGTGACGGTGAAGTTTTTGTTCACGTGAAGGCCCAGCTTCTGCCCGGTGACGCCGATCTTCAGCGGATCGCCGAAAACGCCGCCACTCGTGAGGGTGACGTTGCCATGCACGGCGACCGGTAGATTACCCAATATGCTGTCGATCGTGGTGGTGAAGGAGCCGGTCGCTCCGTAGGCGAAGGTGAGATTTCCGCTCACCACGGCGTCATCAAGCTCGGCCGTGCCGATGCCACCGTTGAAGCTGAGGTCGATGTTGCGACGGTAGAGAGACTGCCCGCTTTTGAAACCCAGGTTTAGGATTGTGGTGAAACCGGCGTCGTTGCCTGCGTCGGGCGCGCCGCTGGCGACAGTGAGATTGCCGCCGACATCGGTATCGCCGATGGTCGTCTGGTCTGCACCGACGCCGTTGATGATGGTGAGGTTGCCGCCAATGAGGGACCCGCCGCTGGAGGTGCGCAAGAGGTTGCTGACGCTGCCGCCGCTGCCGTCATTGATCAGAACGGAGCCGTGGACGTTCAGGTCGTTGAGACTGTTCGTGTCCTTGCCGAGCCCGTTGTGGATGGTGAGATTTTTACCAACGAGCAGGCTGGCGGTGTTGACCGTGTTGTCACCAGTGCCGCCATTGATGGTGAGGCTGCCATGCAGGAAAATGGGATTGGTGTCGGTGAAGGTGATATCGTCCTTGCCGCCAAGCAGCTTCACCGAGATATCGGTGATGCCAGTAGCGATAAAAGGGGCGTTGAGGTGATTGAGCGTGTCGGACCCGGAGGAGACCTGGAACTGCATCGTGTCGGTGGCGGAACCGTCGATAGTAATGGAGTTGTTGTCGTTATCGGCGACGATTTTCAAAAGATGTCCGATAACCGTGACGGAGATATTCGCAGGAGCGATGCGGCTTTCCAGCGTCTCGATACACGCGTGGTGGCTGCGACGGTCACGAGACGGAGAGATTGTGACTGAACCGAAGAGTTCACGCAGTTTCATCGGGCAACGTTAGACGGCAAGACTGAATCTGTCCCGACATAAGCGGTGGGCCGCGGTGTTGGGGGCGGCTGTCTGTCGCCAGGAGCGGTGACTCGGAAATGGGTGTCGAGCATTGCATCCAGCTCCAGCATCTCGCGCGTGAGTTCCTTTCGAAGATCGGTCGCGGCAAGGTCGGCTGAGGGGTCGAGAGGCTCGGCGAGAATCTTTTCGCAGCGTTTCGAGAGCGGCTTCTTCGGGTCGGTGACGCCCGCGCGGCCAAGCAGGGCGTTCATGTGCTCGACGCGGCGATGCACTTCGCGGATGCGCTCCAGCGCCGTGGCGAAGCTGATTTCACCCGCCGCGACTCCTTTCAACTGCCGGCACTCGAAAAGCCGGCAACGCTGCGGCCGTGACTCGTAGATGGAGCATTGCGCGTCGCGATAGGCCGGGCAGGGCTGCAGGAGCATCTGGCGTCCCTGCTTTCGCTTCAGCTTCAAGCCGAGCGCTGAGAGTTCCTTCGGGGAATCTCCGGGATGCAACCGCACGGTGTGAAACAGGACCCCGTTGCAGCAAAGTCCGCAGCTATCGCAAAGGCGCGAAGCAGACGGATTGGCGTTGGTCAGAACAGTCAAGGCGTGGCTGGGTTGAGGAAGTGTTGTTGATACGGCAAAGACCGGGGAATACAAACGCGCTTATGTTCCCGCGCCTCTTTTCTCGTTCCTTCCACGCGTTGAACGCCGCGGCATTGCTGACCCTGGTCTTTGGCGCCGCGGCGGCTTCCCCGGCGAGCGAAGGCCCTCACCTTGTGAATGAGCCAGTGGACGTCAGCGGCGATTTT
>JAXDQV010000351.1:0-5728 GCA_034667645.1 Chthoniobacter sp. | reverse complement strand
AATGCGACCTGATACCTCGTCTTGGAAATCTTGTGGCGGAAGGTGCGTTGCGCGAGGAAGGCTGCCGGCCATCCGCCCAGCAGCTCGACCAGATGCAACGTGGATTCTGGCGTCCTCCAGCCATCTGCCTGCGCCCTCCGCTTGTCGTGCCAGTAAAGTCCGAAGGTGAGGGCGGAAATACTGACGAGATAACCGAAGATAAAGCGCAGATCGAAAGACCTGGCCAATCGCCATCCAGCCAGCGCCGGAAACAGCAGCAATGCGGTGAGCAGAATCATGGCAGCGACAGAGAGGTTGCCTCGCAGCCGTCTCGGCTTTTGAAAGCGTGCGTTCATCAGGGAAAAACGACCCCAAGCTCAGCGAACACGGAGTGCAGGGAAGAGTCACGCGACACCTGCATGCAGATGAGCCCTTGGGGTTGATGTTATCGTGACTCCTACTTTTTGCGTATTCGTGCCGTAGGCCGATCATTCGCGTCCGTCTCCTTGATTGTCTCTGCCTGGAGGTTTGGATCGAGCGTCATTTTATATTTGTGACCGGTGTTGGCGATTCCTTCGATCACGCGTTGCGCTCCATCGGTCACCTGCCATGTGAAGGTGTTTGTGTCGTTGCCACTCCATCTCGCTTTGCCTCCGGGTAAAAGCGCGATTGTTTCCGAGCCGAACCACACCCACACGGTATTGGCCAGTCTTCTCTCCAGGCTGCGCTCGGGGTTCGGTGTCGCCTCGCCCACTGACTTCCAGCTCCTGGTCCACGGCGGCAGCGAGGTCAGCGTTTTTCACCAGGAGGGCGTGACTCCTGAGCTGCCGCAGTTCCTGGATGTAACGATCGCGGATCGGTTTGGTGGCATTGGCGAGGGCTGCTTCGTAGCGGGCATGAGCTTCCGGGAGTTCGGCCGGCGACCCTGAATCCGCCGCACGAACAGACAGCCACATGGTGAACGGCAGTAATAGCGTGGTGATTTGTTTCATCACCAATGATTCAAGCTCTTTCCTGATGGGAGGGCGACCCCAAGCTCAGCGACGGCGGAGGGCGGCGCGGTAGCTGCGTGGTGGGCGGAAAGGCGGCGGCGGAAGCAGCCGCCGTGACGCACGGAGCCGTTCGCTGCAGCGCATGGTTAGGCGACTTCATTTGTGTTGGAGCTAATGGCTGCAACCTCGGAGGAGATGTCCCGCCACTGAATGTAGGCAGGAAGCGGTTCGCCACGGAAGAAAGCTAGAAAGGCATCCCGAACCTGTGACATGCGGAAGAACTCTTCCTGCCGCAGCCGGACAAAGCCTCCGCTGATATGAAGTTCGGTAACGCCGGGCCAAGGCACGACTGGAGGATGCTGCGAGGCACGAAAATGAAGTCCAGTAGCGGCACGCCGCTCCAACACGCAGGACATGCCGCTGCCACCGACTTGAATGTAACTGCCGTCGGCGGCGGTGAGGATGGCGATACGGCAATCGCTCGGGCGCAGCATGTAGCCGAGGCTGCGGAGAAGTTGCTTTTCACTTACGGGTTCAATCGGCTTTGCCTTTTGACGCTCGAATTTCATGGTGCGTGCGCGGAGTCGCCTAACTACAATTAGACGAACGTTCGCCTTTTAGACGAACATTCTTTCGCCTATCTCGGAAAGTCGGCTCACGTTCCGCCTACGGCGCGACCTTGGTGGCCGGATCGCTCCAAGGCCCCTGGCCGGCGGAGCCGATGGCGGCGACGCGGAACCAGTGACGGCTGCCGCTTTGCAGCCCGTTCACCTCGGCGCGGCTTTTGGTCGCGATCTGCGTGTTGCCCCAGCCGGTCTGGCCCGCGGCGTCGGCGGTGCGCTCCACCACGTAGCTTTTCGCCCCGCGCCGCACCGGGTGCTCGTTTACAGAGAAAGGTGGCGAAATTTATCCATGTTGAGCGTGCCGCCGTGGTGAACGGGCTTGACGGGAGCAATTTGAGCCAGCCACGGCCGTGACTCGTCCAAACAGGAGCATTTTGAGTGACCCGCGGCGGTGGGACCTCAAACGGAAGCATTTTGACCGACCCACGGCCGTGGGAGCTCCAGACGGGAGCGGTTTGACCGGCCCACGGCCGTGGGACGTCCAGAGGGCAGCAATTTGAGCCACCCACCGCCGTGGGCGAGTCGAACGGGAGCCGTTTGAGCAAATCCCCACGCCGTCGAGGGAGCTAACCGCGCGGGGAGTCGAGGAAACCGCAGGATCAGTCGAGGATGCGCCGCCGCGAACCGGTGCCGGCCGCTAACTAGCAATGGGAATAAACGTCACTGACGCATAGGTCGAAAGCACGAGCAAAACCAAAGCCTGCGCCGCAAAGCGCCACTGTGCCGTGACCGCAAAAGAAATCGTGCAGACAAGCAGCGGGAAAACCGCGACGCCAGCAACGGGGGCAGTGGCCGTGCCAAGACGGTATCCGAAATCTGCACCTCGCCAGACAGCCAGCAGGAGTGCCGAAGCCCAGACAGCTAAGTTGGTAAGAGTCGCCACCCTCAGGTAGCGGAAAAATACTCTGACCGAGGATTCTGGAAGGGGGGCGGATATCGCCGCGGTCGCCGAGCTTTGGTGTGTCTTCATGGTGGCGAGATGCGGGTTGCGCCTCACAGGGCTTCGGCATCCGTTTCGACGGTCTAAAAGATAATCGGCGTCGAGGAGGAAGGCGGAGGGGGCCATGCCGCGGCGCGGGTTATTTAGCGACGCGACGCATTTGCCGCGAAAGCACCCTCTCCATCCAGCGGACGGAGGGCGCACGAATGCGAAGCGTCGATGACTGCGTCGCAACATTGGATTCACAAGCGCTGGGGCCGGCTGCCGGCCGGGCTCTGGATCTGGCTCGCCGTGGTGGTGCTGGTCTGTGTGCTCTTTTTTTGCTGGTTCTGCGTGCGACGGCAGTTGGTGGAGTTCCGTCCGCAACACCGCTTCGGGATTCACGATCCGGCGTTTTTCGGCTCGGCGCACGCGCTGGCCGATCCGGTGCCGCTGGCGGGGAACCGGATCACGCTCCTGAACAACGGCGATGAGATTTTCCCC
This sequence comes from Chthoniobacter sp., assembly GCA_034667645.1. GTDB lineage: Bacteria > Verrucomicrobiota > Verrucomicrobiia > Chthoniobacterales > Chthoniobacteraceae > JAJPJG01. Next base: position 2,711 of record JAXDQV010000351.1, on the reverse strand, counting down.
GCGATGCTGGGGGCGATCCACGCGGCGAAGAGGAGTGTGAACTTCGAGGCGTATCTGCTCTGGACGGGCACGGTGGGGAGCGAGTTCCGCGATGCGCTCTGCGAGCGGGCGCAGGCGGGGGTGCCGGTGCGGGTGCTGCTCGACGGGATCGGCTCGGGGTTGTCGCTGGATAATTCCTACGTGGACGCCATGCGCAAGGCGGGCTGCCACTTTTCGTATTTTCATCCGACGCACTCGTGGCGGATCGACCGCATGAACCGCCGGTCGCACCGGCGGGTGCTGGTGGTGGATGGGACGCTCGGCTTCACGGGCGGCGTGGGTTTTGCCGACGAATGGCAGGGGCACGCGGAGGCGCCGGAGCATTGGCGCGATGTGCAGGTGCGGGTGGAGGGGCCGCTGGTGGCGAAGCTGCAGGGCGCCTTCCAGCAGCATTGGACGCGCTCGACGGGCGAGGTAATGCAGGGGCCGGAGTATTTCCCGGCGCTCGCGCCCGTGGGGAATCTGCGTGCGCAGATGATCGCGTCGCAATCGTTTTCCATCGCCGCGCTGCCGCTCGCGCAGGCCACGGCGGTGGCGGCCGCGGAACGGCGGATCTGGATTACCAATCCGTATTGGACACCCGGGAAAGACCAGGTGGAGCTGCTGGTGGAGGCGGTGAAACGCGGGGTGGATGTCCAGGTGCTGGTGCCGGGCAAGGATGACAACCACGCGACGACGAAGGCGGCGGGCCGCACGGCCTATGGACAACTGCTCGAAGCGGGCGTGAAGGTTTTCGAATACCAGCCGACGATGATCCACTCGAAGCTGATGGTGGTGGACGGGATGTTTTCCATCGTCGGCTCATCGAACCTCGACACGCGCTCCGCGCAGATCAACGAGGAGCTGGACCTGACGGTGTATGACGAGACGTTCGGGGCGGAGCTGGAGAAGACGTTCATGAAGGACCTGGAGCAGGCTCGGCCTTACACGCTGGAGGAATTTAAAAAGCGCGGGCCGTGGGAGCGCTTCCACGAATGGCTGATCGCGCCCTTCCGCTCGCAGCTCTGAGGAAAACAAAGCGATGGGTTTGCACTCGCCATTCACCCCCGCCAGCGTCTCAATCGCGCGATGAGCGAGGCGATGATGTTAACGCAGAGTCCGTTCGCGGTGCTGACCTTTATCGCCGCGCCGGCGCTGCTGACCAACTCCTCCAGTCTGCTCGCGTTGAGCACCATCAACCGGATGCTGCGGACGCGGGATTTGATGCACGACCTTTTCGCACGATCGGAGGCCGAGGTGCTGGCCGGCGCGGAAAAGGAGCGGCTGCTGCGGCAAACCGTGCGCGTGGAAACACAGGCGGTGCTGCTGCTCCGGTCGTTGCGCTCGATTTATGTGGCCGTGGGCTCTTTCGCGGCCGCCACCCTGGTGACTTTGCTCGGCGCGAGCCTCGCCTCGCATCAGGACGCGTTGTTGTATCGCGCGGCGGTGGGATTGGGTCTCGCGCTCGGCTGCATGGGCGTGGGCGGGATCGTGCTCGGCTGCGTGGGTCTGTTTGGAGCGACGCAGCTCTCGATGGGAAACATCCGCGAGGAAGCTGCGCTCATTCGTGAGCGGCAGGCGGGTCGATAACGATGAAAAACAAAGTCCGATGGGGAGTATTGAGCGTGGCGCAAATCGCCGTGAACAAAGTGATCCCGGCGATGCAACGGAGCGAGTGGTGCGACATCGCGGCGATCGCCTCGCGCAGCCTGGACAAGGCGCGGGAGGCGGCAGACAAGCTCGAAATCGCCAAGGCTTACGGCTCCTATGAGGAACTGCTGGACGACTCGGAGATCGAAGCCATTTACATTGCACTGCCCAATCATCTGCACGTGGCGTGGGCGATCCGATGCGCGGAGGCCGGTAAGCATGTCCTGTGTGAGAAGCCGATCGGTTTGACAGTAAAAGAAGCGCAACGTTTGCTGGAAGCGCGCGATCGGACGGGCGTGCGGATCGAGGAGGCGTTCATGGTGCGCCACCATCCGCAGTGGAAGGGCGTGCTCGAGATCATCGAAAGCGGCGGGATCGGCCAGGTGCGCTCGGTGATGGGCGTCTTCAGCTACAACAACCGTGATCCGCAAAACATCCGCAACATTTTCGAATACGGCGGGGGTGGACTGATGGATATCGGCTGCTACCTGATCTACGCCGCGCGCCTGGTTTTCGCAGGCGAGCCGCAGAAAGTCATTGGCCTCGTAGAGGAGGATCCCGTCAGCCGCACGGACGTGCTGACTTCCTCGCTGCTCCAGTTCGCGTCCGGTCAGGCTGTCTTCACCTGCAGCACGAAGCTGGGCTCGTATCAGCGCTTGCAGATCGCGGGCACTGAAGGGCGAATCGAAATCGAGATTCCGTTCAATGCACCGCCGGATCAGCCATGCCGTGTCTGGCTGCGGGACGCGAGCAATCCTCCGGCGATCCAAACGCTGGAATACGGCCCGTGCGATCAATACACCGCGCAAGGCGATGCGTTTTCGCGAAGCGTGCGTGAACGCGGAGCGGCGGCCGTGCCGTTGGAAGGCTCGATTCGAAACATGGCGGTCATCGAAGCGATCTTGCGGTCGGCAAAGACAGGCGCATGGGAAATCCCGCAGGAGTAACGGTGCTCAGCGCGCGCGGCTGAAGCCTTCACCCATGGCCGGACCTTCCCACACCCTGGCAAGATCAGTCGCGATCGCCGTGGTCATCGCGGCGCT
>JAXDQV010000350.1:0-3074 GCA_034667645.1 Chthoniobacter sp. | reverse complement strand
TTTTTAACGCAGCTCGCCGCGAAGCTGATGATCGAGTCGCCGGCGCTGCCGGACTTTTCAAAAGCGATTGTCAACGTGACCAGCATTTCGGCGTTCACCGTCTCGACGAATCGCGGTGATTACTGCGTGGCGAAGGCGGGGCTCGCGATGATGACGAAACTCTACGCGGTGCGGCTTGCGGAGCACGGGATCAACGTTTTCGAAATCCAGCCGGGCGTGATCGAGACCGACATGACCGGTCCGGTGAAGGAGAAATACGACAAGATGTTTGCCGAGGGACTGACGCCGATCAATCGCTGGGGCCAACCGGCGGACATCGGCAAGGCGGTGGTGGCGGTGGCGCACGGCCATTTTCCGTATTCGACCGGGCAGGTGTTCAACGTGGATGGCGGGTTCCACCTGCAGACGATCTAACGATGATCAAGATCAACCACGCCCTTCAGCCCGCCGATCTGAAGAAGAAATGTGAGCGTGTTTTCGAGCTGTCGGCGCCGAAGATCTGGTCGATCGACAAGGACGACGTGCCGGGTCAGGCGACGCCGGTTTTTACGATCAAAGGCAAATACACGGCACGCGGATGGACGGAATGGACTCAGGGATTCGTCTATGGCTCGGCGATTCTGCAATTCGATGCGACGGGCGACGAAAGCTTCCTCAAGCTGGGCCGCGATAAAACGGTTTCGCGCATGGCGCATCACATCACGCATGTGGGAGTGCATGATCACGGGTTTAACAACGTCTCCACCTACGGAAATCTCTGGCGGCTGATGCGCGAGGGCCACATTCCCGCGAATGAACGGGAGCGGGATTTCTACGAGCTGGCGCTAAAATGTTCGGGTGCGGTGCAGGCGAATCGCTGGACCTACACGCCGAACGGCGAGGGATTCATTTACTCCTTCAACGGCCCGCACTCGCTCTTCGCCGACACCATCCGGTCGCTGCGCGCGCTCGCGGTTTCGCACCAGCTCGGCCACGTTTTGATGGGCGAAAAGGACGCGCGGATCTCGCTGCTCAAGCGCCTCGTCGAGCACGCGCGCACCACGGCGCAGTTCGCAGTTTACTATGGCGAGGCACGCGACTTTTACGACGTGCGCGGACGGACGGCGCACGAGAGCATCTTCAACGTGAACGACGGCAACTACCGCTGCCCGAACTCGCAGCAAGGCTTTGCGCCTTTCTCGACGTGGACGCGCGGGCTGGCGTGGATCATGTGCGGCTATCCGGAGCAGATCGAGTTTCTCGAAACGCTCCCGGATGCAGAGCTGGAGCCGCTGGGAGGGCGCTGGACGATCGAGGAAATGATGCTCAAGGCGGCGCAGGCGACGTGCGATTTTTACATTGAGCAAACGCCGACAGACGGGATTCCGTATTGGGACACCGGCGCGCCGGAGTTGCACCAACTCGGCAACTATCTCGACCGTCCGGCGGAGCCATTCAACGCGCACGAGCCGGTGGACAGCTCCGCTGCCGCCATCGCCGCGCAAGGCCTGCTGCGGCTTGGGCACATTTTAAAAAGCCGGGGGCGGACGGCGGACGGGGCAAGGTATTGGCAGGCGGGTTTGACGGTGCTGAACACTTTGTTTGACGATCCCTATCTCAGTGCCGACTCGAATCATCAGGGGCTGCTGCTGCATTCCGTTTACCATCGGCCGAATGGCTGGGACTACATTCCGCCCGGGCAAAAAGTGCCGTGCGGCGAGTCGAGCATGTGGGGCGATTATCACGCCCGCGAGGTCGCGCTTTATGTTCTGCGCGTTGTCGAGAACAAACCTTATCTCACCTTTTTCGGAGGAAAATCATGATCGTTTCTGACCTGGCTCAAATTGCCGGCCGGCGTTATCCCGCGCGGCGGCTCACGCAGAACCTCGTCGGCGGCGTCGCACCAGTGCAGGCGACGAATTTCGCCATGGGAAATGTAACGCTCGACCCAAAAGGAGGGCAGGTGCCGTGGCACAATCAGGAGCAGGAGGAAGTTTATTTCATCGTCGAAGGCACCGGTGAAATGTGTCTCGGCGACGAGCGCCAGATCGTGACGGCCGGGCAGGCGGTTTACATTCCATCCGGCGTTTTCCATCAACTCTCGAACATCGGGGAGACTCCGTTGCGCATGATTTATTGCTACGGACCGAGCGGCGATGTGGCGCACTGGCGACAGGAACTGGCCGGGACTTTGCCGAAAGCGGGAGTGGATGCGCCTTTGCTCCCCGCTGACGCCTGGCCACAATGCACCGACGCCCCTGCGGACGAGTGAATTTTGAAGTCAAAATCAAAACCCCTTAAAATGGACATCACCACCCACAAGATAGGCATCATCATGAACGGCGTCACCGGCCGCATGGGCACCAACCAACATTTCATCCGATCCATCCTCGCGATCATGAAACAAGGCGGCGTCCGTATCAGCGAGACTGAGACCATCATGCCGCGTCCGATCCTCGTGGGTCGCAATGAAGCGAAACTGCTCAAGCTGGCTGCGATGGGCGAAGGCATCCGCTACACGGTCGATGTCGACGACGCGCTGGCCGACCCGGAGAACATCATTTATTTCGACGCGCAGACCACCGGCCGCCGGGTGGAAGCGGTAAAAAAAGCGATCGCGTCGGGGAAACACGTCTATTGCGAAAAACCCACCGCCGTCTCCACGGCGGCCGCTTACGACTTATACAAAGTCGCCCAAAAAGCCGGCGTCAAAAACGGAGTGGTCCAGGATAAACTCTGGCTGCCGGGGCTGGTGAAACTGGCGCAACTGCGGGACACCGGGTTTTTTGGCGAGATTCTCAGCGTTCGCGGAGAGTTCGGCTATTGGGTTTACGAAGGCGATGTGATCACGCCTCAACGTCCGAGTTGGAACTATCGCAAGGAAGACGACGGCGGGATGATCATCGACATGCTCTGCCACTGGCGCTACGTGATCGATAATCTTTTCGGCAAAGTCAAAAGTGTGAGCTGTCTGGGAGCAACCCACGTCAAAAAACGTTGGGACGAGCAGGGGAAACCTTACAAATGCACCGCTGACGATTCCGCCTACGCCACCTTCGAATGCGAAAATGGAGTGATCTGTCACTTTAACAGTT
>JAXDQV010000349.1:0-11101 GCA_034667645.1 Chthoniobacter sp. | reverse complement strand
GCGCTGGCGCTGGTGGGCGGCGCGCTCGGTGCGGCGGGGGCATACCTAGTCTTCGATGGCTACACCGCGGCCACGATCAACTTTCAGACCTTTAGTCAGGTGACCTTTGCCTTCGCCGTCACGCCGCCGCTCCTCGTGCGCGCCATCCTCTGGGCGATTGGACTCGGTCTCGCGGGTGGGATTTTTCCGGCAATCCGGGCCGCGCGTTTGCCGATCGCTGCCGGCCTGCGCCAGGCGTGATCATTTTGACAAAGGAGATGACAACGCGCTCGCGGGCGCGCTCACCTTCGCGACGCGCGCCAGTTGCGCGACAGCCGCCTGCAGCCAGTCGGCGTCCGGCGTTGCGTAGGGGCGGAACGTCTCGATGACGCCTTCGCGCTCATTATAGAAAAGCGCTCGATGAAGCCCCAGGTTGGCCGCTTGCGGCGAATCCACCAGGCTCGCGGAGTCATTCGCGCTCATCTGGAACACCACGCGCATTTCCCATTCGCTGAGCGCTTTTCGGCTGATGAAGCGGCCGACGTTGTTAAACGTATCCACACTCGCGAGCAGATGAATGCCGTGCGCGCTGCCCTCGGTCATGAGCTCCGCGAATTGCGCTCCCGCGCTCGCCGTCGCCTCTTCGCTGCCCATAGAGAAGGAGAATTCCTCGTCCAGTCGCAGCTTCTTGAATTTGTGCAGTCCGTGAATGAAAACGAAAATTGCCGGAGCGCTCTCGCTCCGATCGTCGCCCGCCATGCGCGACTTCAGTTCGGCAGCCAGCGTGTCGATGGCGGCCGCCGCATCGTGGGAACGAATCATGGAAATCTGCTGCGGCAGCGTGCCGGCAAGGCGCTCGACGACGCGCGCCTCCGCGGAATCAGCGTTGGCGCTTTGGAAAAAAACAAAACGCGCTGTGCCCGTGGGATATTGCGCTACGAGGGCCAGCAGCGAAAGAGCGAGCATGGATGCCGCAGCTTCCTCGCGCTGGCCGACCACCAGCAGGTTGCTGCCGCTTTGGCGGTGGAAGGTTGCCTCGGTCGGTCCTTTGATCGAGTTCGGCGCGCCGAGCCAGCAGCGGGCGGGTTCCGGCATGCGCGCGGACTCGGTGCGCAGCAATCGCTGCAAAAGCTCGTTGTCGCGCACATCCGCGGGCGAATTTCCCTCAAAAACAATGGGCGCCGCTTGTTTAACACCTCGCTCGTCAGCCAAAGTGCGCACCTGGTCCAGCCATGAGTCCCGCTCTGCGTCCGCGAGCCACACGACCTGGAACGGACTGTTTCCCTCGATCGCCCCGGACGCGTCGTTGTAAATGCCTTCGCCGGGCCGCGACAGCAGGCGCGGCGCGGAGTTGTTTTCGTCCATGATGAGATAGGCGTCGGCTTCGTTGCATTGGAGCGCGATGCGAATCACCATCTGGCCGAGCGTCGCCCGCGCCAGTGTGTAAGCGCCGCCCAGCGTTTGCGAACCGAGCAGGACGTGAATGCCGAAGGCGCGCCCCTGCCGCACGATCCGGTCGAACAAAAGCGACGCGCTCTGCGCCACCGAATCGTCCTCGACGAAGAACTCCTGGAACTCGTCGATGATGAGCAGTGTGCGCGGAATGGATTCCTTGCCGCCGGCGCGTTTGTAACCGCCGAGATCCTGCGCGCCGAGCTTGCGAAACAGATCGCCGCGCCGCTTCAGCTCTTCGTCGACCCGCTGCAAAACGCTGAGCGCAAATTCGCGATCACTCTCGATCGCCACGACACGCGCGTGCGGCAGCCGCTTCTCCGCATAGCACTTGAACTCGACGCCTTTTTTGAAATCGATCAGGTAAAATTCCACCTGCTCGGGTGAGCACCACAACGCCAGGTTTGTGATGATGACGTGAAAAAGCGTCGATTTTCCGGAGCCCGTTTTTCCGGCCAGCAGCGCGTGTTGTCGCGTCCCTTTGCCGATCGCGAGCTGCTGCAGTTTTGTTGCGCCGGTGCGCCCGATCGCCACGCGCAATTCGCCGGTCGTGTCGGCGCTCCACATCGCGCCGGAAGGCGGCGCGATCTGCGAGAACGGCACTTCCACGCGGTTTGAATCCACGCTGCCTTTGCCGATTTTATGAACGAGTTCCGCTGCCAGCTCCGCAGCCGGCGGCGCGTCGAGCACGAGATCGACGCCGGCGCTGTTCGTCAGTTTATCCAGCGAAAACCCGCCACGTTCGCCTCGCAATACCACGCTCGTTTTTTGCAGATCCTCGGGCACGAATCCCTCCGGCAGCGGCAGCCGGCGATCCCAATGGATGAGCGTGAAGACGCCGCAGCGCGGTCCACTCGCGGCGATGCTTTGCAACCGGCGCGCCGCGGTTTCGCTGAAGCCTGCGGGAAAATCGGCGAGGACGAGAAAGTGATACTTTTCCGCGACGCTGCCGGCGTGCGCGTTGTATTCGCTGATCGTCGCATACTCGGTCCGCAGATACATCTGGATCACTTTTTCGATGTGCTCGTTGAGCTCGGCGAGCCGTTCCTCGATCTGGCTTTGTTGCGTCCAGATGCGGCGGTTGATCAGGCTTTCCTCGTAGTCGGCGAGATGCATCAAGCCGGCGAAATTCTGCCCGAGGGCGAGGGGATCGATGATGGTAAAAGACACCTTTCCGACCGGCATCGTGGCCAGCAGTCGGAGCGCCACGTTATTGAGCGCACCGGCGGCGGAGGCGCTCGCGGATTCCTGGGTGTCAAAAAGCAGCGAGCCTTCGCCGGGAAAGCTCAAACCCAGCGGCAGCGAAAACTCCCGGCGGGCTGGCAGCGGCAAACGCGGGTCGCGCGGCATCGACTGAGTGAGTTCCGCGACGCGCACTTTGAGTTCAGTGAATTTCGTCTCCGCCGCGAACTCCAAACACGGCTTCCAGTTTTCGAGAACGTCTGACGTCCATGCAGGAAAGCGACGGCTGGCTTCGGATTCGAGGTCGGCCATCTCGGCGAAGATCGGCTCCAGGGCTTGTTTCCAGTCGCGTTCCAGCGCTTCCCATTTCGCGCTCTCTTCAGCCGACAGCGCCGACAGCTCCAATTCACGCGCCGTGGATAGTTGCGTCACTCGCGTAGTCGCATCCTCTTTCATCTGAGCCAGCCGCGCGGCGCCTTCCTGCGCGAGCTGCTCCGACTTGACGCGCGAAAAGTGGGCGATTCGCGCGAACAACCGCGTGGTCTGCGCATCGATTTTGTCGCGCTTCTCCGCAAAGAATTGTCCCTCGACTTCGCCCGCGCGATTCCACTGCGCGGCGACTTGGGCATGGGCCGCCTCGAACTCGTCGTCCACGCGCTGAAGCTCGCGCTCCTGGTTGGCGGCTGAGCTTTGGCGGCACCGATCGTAAGCTTCACCGGCGCGCCGAAGCGCGTCGGTGAGCGCCGCGGCGGCGGCCTTCGCCTTCTGGTGCCCCAGGCGATGCAAAAAGAAAAAAGCGGCGAAGAGCAGGAGACTGAGTGCGTTGATCCAGGCTACCGCCGCGGCGCCAAACCGAAAGCCGAGCAGAACGGCGCATGCGACTACGGCGAGCGCCAACAGCGGCATCGGCGCAAAACGGAAAATCCGGGGCAGCAGAAATGTCCGGAAAACATCCAGACGTTTCTCTGCTTCGCCGAGGTCGGCCTGCAGTTTTGCGAACGAACTCTCGATGCTCTCGACTGCATCCGCGGGCGCGGAGCGCTTCCCCTTCTGGCGCAGCAGTCGGCCGAACGACCAATATCCCGACGCGGCTGCGCGCGCGTTTTTTTTCAAAGCGACCAGACGCGACCATTCCGAAGTGAGCTTCGTCGTCCAATCCTCCAGAGCCGTCGCCGTCCGCTTGAGCTCATCGGTGCGGCGATGCTCCGCTTTCTGCAGGCGCATCTGCAAATCGCCGAGCCAGGCCTCGCGGGCCTCGCGTGCATGCTTCGGCAAGGCGCGCGTTTCCTGGGCGCGCAGCCGTTCCACGCGGCTCCGCCGCTGCTCGAAAACGGACCTCACGCGCTCCGTCTCCGCGTCGAAGGCCGAGGCAGTTTCGCTCAGGCGGATTTCAAGCGTTTCGCCGTCGGCGCTTTGATGGAACTTCCGGCTGATCGCGGTGTGCCGCGACTGAATGCTGCGAACCAGTTGCTGCTCTCTCGCGGCGAAATCCGCGATGGTTTCCCGAAGTCGCGATACCGCGCCAAGGCTGCGCTCGATCGCCAGCTTACTCACAGTCGTGTCGCACCCGCTTGAGCAGCGCGTTGATTTCCACCATGACCGCGGCGGCGCGGGTGACATGGTGTGGAAGCGCCTCAAGATAGTTCTTTTCAAACTCCTGGCTTTTCACGTCGCGCCAGTCGGCGCATGTCTGCTGCCATTCCGCCGAGAGATTCTTCAGCGCCTGCGCGAGGTGATTCTCCACGCCGCTGATGTTCATAGGGCTTGGGTCCCGTTATCGATTTCCGTGTCATCAAGGTCGCCCGATGGATTCGGACGCGCAGCGGGGGTTGGAGCGGACGTTTCACCGTAAGCTTCGAGTGTTTTTTGCGCCTGCAGGAGAAAGGCGATGGCACGGGGAAGAGTTTGCGCCAGGACCTCGCGGAAGCTGTCGATGCGTTTGGCCAGCGGCTCGGCGGCGCTGTCGAAATCGCGCGTCCAGCGCTTTACGTTGCGCAGTTTTTTCTCCGCTTCTTCACAAGCCTCGCGGGTGCGGCGCACGGCGTTTTGCTGCGCCGAAAGATTGTCGAGGAGGCCAACCAGTTTCGCGCTCAGGAGTTCCTGCTCGGCCTGAGCCAGCGCGCGGCTCCGGCGCCGCAGCTCGTTTTCCCAATGAACCCGCTGGTCATGCTGAATCCAACTGCGGGTGCGCCGGATTTCATCGGCGACTTGGTCCGCGGCGTTGTGCGCCTTGTTACCGAAAACGATCATGCTCGCCCGGAAAGTTTCCAGCGCATCGAGCGATGTGACTCGGGCCTGCGCGTTCACCTTTGGTCCAGGTAATCGTCAATGCGCTGCGCCTTTTTCAAGAGGAACGGCGTGTGTTTTTCTGCGACGTCCACAAACTTTTTCAGCACCTTCATCGTCATGACGAAGTCCTCGGCGAACTTCGCGTGCTCTTGATCCTGCCACGTGCTGCCGAGCGCCGCGAACCGGGCCTGCAGTGAGGAAGCACGGGTTTGGATATCTTCGTTGAAGCGCTTCAGTTCCTTGGCGAAGCGCCGCACTTCTTCCGGATCCATGATTGCTTGAGCCATAGAGTCAAAAAATCGGGGTGAAGGAATCATGACGCTTTCTGTCCCGCGGCGCAACCGCCCCTCGACGACGGGAAAAGTGGAGGCCGGCTGACTGTGTTTCCGCTGTTTGTGAGCGCGCGTTCTTTCGCCCTCTTTACAAGCGCGCGTGGTGCCGCGAAAATACAGGCCGCTTATGAAATACCGCACTTATAAAAACACCGACGTGACCGTCAGCGAAGTCGGTTTCGGAATGTGGACGGTCTCGACCGGCTGGTGGGGAAATTTCACCGAGGGCGAGGCGATCGCGCTGATGCATAAGGCGCTCGATCTCGGCATCACGCTCTTTGACGCGGCGGACACCTACGGCAACGGACTGAGCGAAGAGTTGATCGCGAAAGCATTTCCCGCGCAGCGCGACCAGATCGTGATCGCCACGAAGATTGGCTACGATTTCGTAAACTTCGGCAACGAGCGGGGCCGCGGGCAGCGCGAGATCCCGCACGATTTCTCTCCCGACGCACTCGAGCGCGCCACCAACGCGGCGCTGAAGCGGCTCAAAACCGATCGCATTGATCTCATGCAGCTTCACAACGTCCGGATGGAGCAGGTGTCCGACGACGCGATCTGGACCACGCTGGAAAAATTGCAGCGCTCCGGGAAAATCCGGCACTACGGCATTGCGCTCGGACCCGCCATCGGCTGGCTTTACGAAGGCGTGAACTGCATCCGCGAGCGCGACATCGCGAGCGTGCAGCACATCTACAACCTGCTCGAACAGCATCCCGGCCGGGCCATGCACGACGCGGCGACCGAGGCGGGAAAAGACACGATGTTTCTGGTGCGCGTCACGCATTCGAGCGGGATGCTCGAGGGCCATTATACGCCCGAGACGATCTTCCCGGAAAATGACCACCGCCGTCACCGGCCGCGTTCATGGTTGTTGAACGGCGTGAAAAAAATCGATCAGCTCCGCTTCCTCGAAAGCGCGGAGCGCACCCTCGGCCAGGCCGCCTTGCAATGGCTGCTCGCCGATGAGCGCGTGGCCTCCACGCTGCCGAACATTTACGAGGAAAAGCAGCTCGTGGAATTTGCCAAGGCGCCGGCATGCCCGCCGCTGACCGCCGATGATTTTTCGCGCATTGAGGAACTTTACGCGGAGAATTTCGGCATCGAAGACGAGCCTCCGAAATACAAGGGAACGATGGAACTCGAGCCCGCCGCGGCATAGTCCTCGGCTTGCCCGAGGAATGCGGATTTCGTCCACGCGGTGCAGTTTGATTAAAATGCATCCGTTCCTTTTCGGATTTTTATTCTTCCTCTTCGGAATCGCGACCGCTGCGGAAAACCCTCCTCTCACAGAGCCGCTTTGCATGCTGCTGCAAGTGGTGGAGCGTTTGCGCGAGTGTGTCGAGAAGCACGAGTTGAGCGCGATTCACGAGGAAGACATGACGCTGAACGTTGCCGTCTCAGCGTTGCTCCGCGACGCGAAGCAAAACGATCTGCAAGTGGGCCTCGCGATGTTCGGCCGGCAGGTCGCCGACCTCCACGCCGCCGGCGACGCGAACGATCAGCCGCGCTCGGAAGCGCAGTTGCGCGTCGTGCTCGAAGCCGTGCAGAAACTGGAGGCATCTTATCCCGAAGACGTTCGGGCGGCAGCGCGCGCAATGGCTTCGCGCTACACCTGCCCGATGCACGCCGAAGTTCTGGGGAAAAAGGACGAGCCATGCCCGAAGTGCGGAATGCCGCTCGATCAGCTTGTTCGCCCCGCACTCTTTCGTCCTGGCACGACGCTGATTCCCACAAAAACAATCCGTGCGAATACATTTACTGATACGCCGCTGAAGGTGGGCGAGAAGAAATACGTCACGGTGCATCTCGCTAAAATCGTTGGCGACGGCCCGGTGCGGCCGATCGATTTACGCGAAGTTCACACGCAAAAAATTCACCTGCTGGTCGTGGATGCGAGTCTCACCGATTATCATCACGAGCATCCGCAGCCGACGCAGACTGCGGGCGATTACGCCTTTACCTTCACCCCGCAAAAGCCGGGACCTTACCGGGTCTGGGCCGATGTGCGCCCGCTCGCCACCGGCTTTCAGGAATACGTGATGACGGACATTCCCGGCGTTGGAAAGCCCGAGCCGCTTGTTGAAAAAGGAACCAAGCTGCACGCGGAGTTGGATGGGTTGCGTTTTGATTTGGCTTTCGCGCAGGACGTGGTCAAAGCGGGGCAACCCGTCTCGGCGACGCTGCGGATTACGGATGAAAAGGGCGCGCCGTTTTCTCAACTCGAGCCAATCATGGCCGCCTACGCGCACCTCGTCGGGTTCTGCGATGACTTCAGCACAGTCCTGCATTTGCATCCAAAAGGCGCGCCGCCGCAGAATCCCGCGGACCGGGGCGGACCGGAGCTCGAGTTCACGTTTTTCGCGTTGCGCGCGGGATTCGTGCGCCTTTTCGCGCAGGTGCAGGTCGGCGGCATCTCGAAGTTAGCGCCGCTCGGAGTCAACGTCCTGCCGTGAGCCGCTAGCGGAAGTCGTGGGACTTCGGCGCAGTCAGTGCGGCGTTCGCAGCATCTCCACACGAAGCGCTTTCATGTGCACCACGCCTTCGTGATTTTGCACGACACCGTCGATCACGAGAAAAGATTCCTGTGAAATCAGCAGTCGGAATTTTTTCAAATAACGCCGGCGTGATGATCGCGTTCGCGATGGCGGTCTTGTCTTCGAGGCTCACAAACACGAATCCTTTTGCAGTGCCCGAGCGCTGCCGGCAAATCACCGCGCGGCCATGCGCACACAGTCGCCATGTTTCGCACTGGTCAGCACACGTGCCGTCCATAAATCAGGATGATCCTGCCGCAGCAATTCCATCGGATGCGGGCCGCTTTTCAGGTCGGGCCGCTGTAATCGGCCTGCATGCGCTCTTCCGGCGTCATCGGTGCGAGCGGCGTCCGCCGAAAGTCGGGTCTTGTGGCAAATAAAGTTCATCCGCGACGACATGCTCGCCAACCCGCCAGAGCGCCGCGCGACGATGTTCCTTGAGTCCATTGAGCGCGCCGATTTTTGCCAACACGCGCAGTTCGTTTTGGCCGAGCTGCGTCCGCATTTTAAAATCGTAAAGAGAAGCGAACGCCGCGTGCGCACACTCTGAAACGATCATTTCTCCATGCGCGGAATTGAGCCCGCGCACGATGCAAAGACCGAGCCGCAGCGGGCCGTCCGGCTCGATCGTGCAGAGCCAGTCCGAGTGCAGCACCGATGCCGCGCGAATCCTGACGCCATGCCGTTTCGCGTCTTTCACCAGCGTCGCCGGCGCGTAAAAACCCATCGGTTGATTGTTGAGCAGGCTTGCGAAAAATTCGGTCGCGCGATGCACCTTCGGTCACGCCCTTGCATACGCGAGAATGGCAAAGCCGATGGCGTGACTTTCCGGAAAACCGTAGAGTGCAAAGGACGTGACCGACTCCGCGATCTTATCGATCACTTCCGGCGGCAAACCTTTGCGCTTCATCCCGCTTCGAAGTTTTACGCAGACTTTATCCATGCGTTCCTGCGAGCGATGAAAACTCTGCGCGCGCCGCAGCTCCTCCGCTTCGTTAAAGTTGTTGACCTCGCTCGGGCGTGAAATATTTATTGTGTTCACTTGAACACGGCAAAGCCACTGGTCTGGGATGAAAAAGCGGGAGGCGGTGCGAAGGCAGAGTTCGCCTCTTATCGGCTCCTTTTCGAAAAAAATCCGCAGTGCATGTGGGTATTCGATGAGGAAACGCTGGGTTTTTTGGCGGTGAATGATGCGGCCGTGCGGCATTACGGCTATTCGCGCGAGGAGTTTCTCGGCATGTCCGCGAAGGAAATCCGGCCGACTGCTGAGCTACCGGGATGGCTGGAATATCGCTCGCAACTCACCCTCGCTTTCATGGAGTTTGGCGCGCCGACGCAATGGACCCATCGGCGCAAGGACGGCTCGAACATTGAGGTGGAATGCAAAGGCGCCACCATTCGATTCAATGGCCGGAGCGCGCGGCTGATCATCATCGAAGACATCACCGAGCGGAAAAAAAATGCCGAGCGCATGCGCGAGGCTGCGGAAAACTTTCACCTGCTCTTCGTCTCAGCCGGCGAGGGGATCATCATTCATGAGCAGGGCAAAATCCTCGCGGCGAATCCCGCGCTCCTGACGATGCTGGGACACGAGGGCGAGTCATTGATCGGCCGAAACCTGCTCGATCTGGTCGCGCCGGAGTCTCACACGCATGTGCTCGCGAAGTTCCAGACGGCGAGCGGCGAGCCACTGGAGTTCTCGCTCTTCCGGGCGGATGGCACTCGCGTGCGCACCATCGGCGGAGGGCGGAGCATGCGTTTTCACGGTCGCTCCGCGTGCCTGTTGTGGCTGCGGGACATTAGCGAACGCGTCTTTGCGGATTTTACCGGCTGGATGCGGGAGCCGGTGGAGCTGCTCAAGCCCTAGCTCCGAGGCACCCCTTGCTGCGTTTCGGGCAGCGTGCTAGCGTGTCGGCCCTTTTTTATGAATAGCAGCATCATTGACCCGAGCCGGCTCGAAAAGATCGAGTTCAGCAATGACGAAATCGCCCGCTACTCGCGTCACCTCATCATGCCCGAGGTCACGCTCGAGGGGCAGAAGCGGCTGAAAGCTGCGAGCGTTTTGTGCATCGGCGCCGGCGGGCTCGGATCCCCCATCGCGCTCTATCTCGCGGCGGCCGGCGTCGGGAGAATGGGGCTTGTCGATGGCGATGTGGTCGATTTTTCCAATCTCCAGCGCCAGATTTTGCACGGCACCAAAGACGTGGGCCGCAAAAAACTCAACTCCGCGCGCGATCGCATCCGCGAGGTGAATCCGAACGTGCAGATCGATTTGCACGACACGATGTTCACGAGTGAGAACGCGCGCGGGATTGTCGAGGATTACGACATCGTCATCGATGGCACCGACAACTTTCCGACGCGCTACCTTTCCAACGACGTTTGCGTTTTCCTGAAAAAGCCGAACATCTACGGCTCGATCTTCCGCTTCGAAGGCCAATGCACCGTCTTCGCGCCGCACCTCGGCGGCCCCTGTTATCGCTGCATGTTTCCCGAACCGCCGCCGCCAGGCATGGTCCCGAGCTGCGCGGAAGGCGGCGTGCTCGGCGTGCTGCCGGGCATCATCGGCGTGATGCAGGCGATCGAGGCGATCAAGTTGATCATGGGCATCGGCGAATCGCTCATCGGCCGGCTCGTGCATTTCGACGCGCTCAATCTGAAGTTTCGCGAGTTCAAACTGCGCAAGGATCCAAAGTGCCCGGTCTGTTCGGAACATCCGACGATTACCGAGTTGATCGACTACGACCAGTTCTGCGGCATTCCGCAAGCCGCGGCCGCGGAAGCAGCCGAGGAGCCGATCCCGACCATTTCGGTGACGGATTTAAAACGAAAACTCGATGCCAAAGAGCCGTTCGTTCTTGTGGATGTGCGCGAAGGATTCGAATGGGACATTGCGAAAATTCCGGGCGCGAAATTGATCCCGCTCGGGGAGCTGCCATCGCGCATGAGCGAGCTCGATAGCGCGGATGAGATTGTGCTGCACTGTAAAACCGGTGGGCGTTCCGGCCGCGCCTTGAAGCTTTTGCGCGAAGCCGGTTTTGCGAAGCTGTGGAACGTCGAGGGCGGCATCACTGCCTGGGCCGACGAGATCGACCAGAGCGTCGCCAAATACTAAAAAAAGCCGCGAGTCTGCGGCCCGCCACTTTCTCAAGAAACGGGCACACAACGCTATAGGTTCCGCGCGAGATGCAAACGATCGTCATTGGCCACAAGAATCCCGACATGGATTCCATCTGCTCCGCGATTGGCTACGCGCGGCTGAAAACGCTGACCGGCGTGAACGAGGTCATCGCCGGCCGGGCCGGAAACACGAACGAGCGCATCGATTTT
>JAXDQV010000348.1:0-6968 GCA_034667645.1 Chthoniobacter sp. | reverse complement strand
TCTTCAGGAACTTCTTGTAGAGCGCGAGCAGCTCCGCCGAGCTCTCCTTCCCCTGCACGGCGAGCTGGTTCTCGGCATGCGCGAGCACCTTTTCACGATGGCGAAGGATGGGTGAGCCTGATGACATCCGGGTTGAAACGCTGGCGGTCACTCTCCGCTCAACACGCGCCGCTCTCAACCAGACTGATGCCGTAACGCTTCATTTTCGAATAAAGCGTCGGCCGATGAATGCCGAGCACCTGCGCTGCTTTTTTCTTGTTCCCGTGGCACTGCGCGAGCGCCTTGAGAATGGCCTGCTTTTCCCGCGACTCGAGGTTGAGGGAGTCGCCCTTGACGGATTGCGACGGCAGATTTTGGAGGATTGGCGGCAACTGCAGCTCGCGCGGCATGTGCTCCTCGGTGACCACGCCATCGTCTGCCAGCACGATCCCGTGCTCGATGGCGTTTTGCAACTCGCGCACATTTCCCGGCCACCCGTATTGCATGAGAAACCGAAAAGCCTCAGGCGAAATCTGCGGCTCCGGCCTTTTCATCTGCTCTGCGAAGCGCTTCGCGAAAATCGAGACGAGCGTCGGAATATCCTCCCGACGTTCTCGCAACGGCGGAATCTCGATGTGAAAAGTATTCAGCCGGTAATACAAATCCTGCCGCAGCTTTCCGTTCTGCAGTGCTTCATCGACCCTGCAGTTCGTCGCCGCCACCAGCCGGAAATTTGCTTTCACCATCTTCGTGCTGCCGAGCGGCCGATACTCGCGCTCCTGCAAAACACGCAAAAACCGCGTCTGCAATTCCGCCGGCATTTCCGCGATTTCATCGAGAAAAAGCGTTCCTTCCGCCGCCTCGTGGATCATTCCCGGGAAATCATTGACCGCCCCCGTGAACGCTCCTTTCACATAACCGAAGAGTTCCGCCTCGATCATGTTTTGCGGAAAGGCCGCGCAGTTCAGCCGCACCATCGGCGCATTCGCCCGCTTGCTCAGGCGGTGAATCTGCCCGGCGATGATCTCCTTGCCGACGCCGCTTTCGCCGGTGATTAAAACATTCGCGTCGCTCGGCGCGACCCGTTTGATCAGCGCCTCGATCTCCCGCATGCTCCGGCTGGTAAAAACGGGCGCGAGCTGCTGCTCCACCTGTTCGAGCCGCCGCGAGAGCTCCTCTTTTTCCGCGCGTAGATTCACCGTTTCGCGAACCAGCTCCCGTTGCTCGAGCGCGCGAGTCACCACGTTCAGCAGCTCTTCCGGCGCGTAGGGTTTACTCAGGAAATGATACGCTCCGAGCTTGATCGATTCGATCGCATTGTTGAGCGAGTCGTGCGCGCTGAGGATCACCACGAGCACACCAGGATGCGCCTGTTTGATGCCGCGCAACGTTTCCAGTCCATCCGCGTCCGGCAGCCCGAGATCCTGCAGCACGAGATCCGGCTTCACCTTCGCGATCGCCGCGATCCCCGCCGCTGCGGTCCCGGCGAGATGCACCTCGTAGCCCTTGCGCTGCAACAACGCTTCCAAGGTCATCAACACCGGCTTCTCGTCGTCGATAATCAGGATCTTTTTCATCAGGACTCCGCGGGCTCGATCGGCAGCGTCACGCGCGTGGTCAGATGTCCATTTTCCTGCCGCGCCTGCATGGTGCCGTGGTGCCCCCCGACGATGCGGGAGGCGTGGAAAAGCCCAAGGCCGTAGTGTCCGCGGCAGGTGGAGGAAAGCGGTTCACCCCAGGCTTCCGGTTCCGGGACCGCGCCTTGCTTTGGTTCAGTCACCTCAAAAACGACGTTCCGGTCCTCGGCAAACACCCGGACGCGAACCGCCCCCTCCCCATCTCGAAACTGGAAGGCGTTGCTCAAAATTTCGTGCAGCGCGGCGCTGAGCATTTCGAAATCCACTTGGATATGCTCCTGCCCGAGCTCGATCTCCCATTCCGTCTCCGAGGCCTTCTCGCCGAGGCGCTGCGTCCCGCGTTCCCGAAAGGCCTCTGCAAAATCGCGCGCTCCGAGAAGAATCGCGTTCATCCTCGGCTCGCTGAATTTCGCCGCCAGCGTCTGGAGATTCTTCGCCACGCCGCCCACGATCGCCCGCAGCTTTTTCGCTTCGGCGACGACTTCTGCATCATCCGCAATCTCCGCGATGAATGTCGCTTCGAGATCGATGGCATTGAGCCCGTTTCGCACGTCATGCGCGACCTGGCGCACGAAGTGAGAAATGCGGGGAATCGGAACCGCTCTAGTGTCGGGAGCGGGGTTCATCGGCGTTGAGAATTAAACACTGAACGTTTCGTCCGCCGGGTTTACGGCGGCGGTGCAGGTCAGCTTCGACGAGTTGGCGGCGAGATGATTCAACACGTGATAAACATCCTCTTCTCCCGCGCCCGTGGCCTTGGCAATCTCGGCGGTCGTGAGTTTTTTGCCGGCGGCCTGGCGCAATGCATGCGCGACCGAAAGCTGCAGCTTGAGTATTTCCGCGGCCGCTTTTTTCCCCGCTTCCACGCCGGGTTGATGATACGCATTCACATTCACGAGCGACGCGTAGAAACCGACCGCCCGCTCGTAAAGCGCGACGAGCGCACCAACGCTGGCGGCGTTCAATTCCGCAATCGAAAGCGTGATCGAATCGCGGCCGCCCTCGTAAAGCGCCGTGCGGGTTCCACGCAAAAATCCCTGCAGGTAATCGCCGGTGGTCACGCCCGGCTCCACCTCCATGGATTCGCCCGCCCGGTCGCGGTTTACCTCGACGAACGTCGCGAAGAAATTCGGCACGCCATCGCGCAGTTGCTGCACGTAGGCATGCTGATCGGTCGAGCCTTTGTTGCCGTAAACCGCGAGGCCTTGGTGGACCACCTTCCCGTCCAGGTCGCGCTCCTTGCCCAGCGATTCCATCACGAGCTGCTGGAGATATTTTGAAAAAAGCACGAGCCGGTCTTTGTAAGGCAAAATGACCATGTCCCTTTCGCCGCGGCCATTGCCGGCGTGATACCACATCAACGCGAGCAGCATCGCCGCGTTCGTTTTCACCTCGCTCCCCCGCGTCTGGCGATCCATTCCCGCCGCGCCCGCCAAAAACTGATCCACATCGAGACCCTGCAGCGCCATCGGCACCAAGCCGACTGCGCTCATCACCGACGTGCGTCCGCCGACCCAGTCCCACATCGGAAAACGCTTCAGCCAGCCATCGCGCACCGCGACCTTGTCGAGCTCGCTGCCATCTCCCGTCACTGCGACGGCGTGTCTGGCAAAGTCGAGTTGGTGCGCCTTGAAACGGGCCGCGGCTTCAAGCATTCCGTTGCGGGTTTCCTTCGTGCCGCCCGATTTTGAAATGACCACCACCAGTGTCGTCGCCAGCCGGTCGAGTTTGTCGAAAACCTTGTCGATGCCATCCGGATCCGTGTTGTCGAGAAAATGGATCGTCATCGCGTCCGCCGCCGAGCCGAGCGCATCGGCGATAAATTGCGGCCCGAGTGCGGAACCGCCGATGCCGATGAGCAACACGTCCGAGAATTTTCCGCCACCTGGCGCCGTGATTTTGCCGCCGTGAATCTCGGCGGCGAACGCCTTCACATCGCGCAGCGTGTGTTCGATCTCGTCGCGCAATTCCGGTTTTGGCGCGAGCTTCGGGGCGCGCAGCCAGTAGTGGCCCACCATTCGCCCTTCGTCCGGGTTGGCAATTGCCCCGGCCTCCAGTTCCCGCATCGAGGCGAAGGCCCGTTCCGCGGCGCCCTGCATCCCTGCGAAAAAATCGTCTCCGAAACGCATGCGGCTGATATCGAGCGCAAAGCCGAGGTCATCGTATCGAAGCAAGTGCTGGCGGAAGCGTTCCCAAAGTGACGAAGCAGACATGCAAAGAATTCGACGGCAATCGGCGCGAAAAGAAAACCCTAAACTCCCCTTTATTCGCGCAGCTCAACTCGCGGCGCGGGCCGGCTTCGCTTCCGGAAGCGGCTGGGGAGGCCGGCGGAGAAACAAAGCGCGGACCTCCGCGCGCCACCAGCGGAAGAGTCCCTGCCGCAGGAGTTTGACCAGGCTCGCGTCCGGCACGAAGCCACCGACGAGCAAGCGCCACGAGGAGTTTCGATCTCCGTAGGTGCCGGCCTCGATCTTCTTTCGCGCCAAAACGGAAAGACGCCGGTTGTAAAACATCAGCATGCGACGGGCGACACGCCCCGGAATTCCCTCAAAGGGGAAGGCCTCGAACTGCGTCGCGGGATCGCTGTAAACCTGCCGGACCGGTCCGAGATGATAGCTCGAGACATCGAGCAAAAAGGCAGCGGCCATCAACTCCGCGTCGCCGAGGTAATAATACTTGTCACGGTAGATCGCCTCGAACCAGGCGCGAAAGCAGAAGCGATAATCGTCGTTGTATTTTCCCGCAGCCGCGGTGATTTCCTCCCCCGCCAGCGATCGCAGGATCAAACTGGAAATGCCCTTCGACGTGAACGAGCAGAAATCAAGGCCCGGACTGTAAAGCGGATCAATGAACCCGGCCGCATCGCCCACGATCGCCCAGCCGTCGCCGACGATCTTCTCGGAAAAATAGGGGAGCATTGAGAAGGCGCGCATGTCGTGCTCGACCGGTTTTGCCTCCCCCAGAATCTCGCGGCCCACCGGGTGCGCCATGAAGTGTGCGCGCAGCCGTTCCGCGATCGAGCCGGATGCCGGCGGCGTGTAAAGACGCTGATCGTAAACGAGACCGATCGAGTAATCGCCGCCCTTCAACGGAATGATCCAGCACCACCAGCCGAGGCCGCAGAGATGGTTCGTCGCCCACGAGCGGCTGGTGCGGCACGCGCTCGCGTAACGCGGGAAGTTCTTCGCCATTCCGGCTCCGTCCCAGTCGCGCACATCGGTAAACCGGCCCCACATCGCGTTGATCGGATGTTCCGTGAGCGGTTTGAAATGACCGAGCTTTCGCGCGAGCAACGCCGCCCGCCCGCTCGCGTCCACAACCCATTTCGCGGTAACCGAGACCGCCTCCGCACCGCGTTGAAGGCGCAGCGCATTCGCGCCGATGCCGTTCAACTCGCATTCGAGCACCTTCGCCGGACGATGGATTTCGCAGCCTTCCTTTACGGCGCACTGCAACAGGTGCTCGTCGAGCTTCGCGCGATCGACTTGAAAGCCGGAGAGCCGGGAGTTGTAGCGGGCCCCAAATTCCACACAGTCTTCAAAAGCCTGCTCGGGATCGTTTGAAAACCACATCCGCAGACCCTGCTTCGCCAGTTGCTCGTGGCCGAGATAAGTCGAAAGCCCGAGCACGCGCGTCATGAAACAGGACGAGACCTCGGTCGTCGATTCGCCCACTTTGCGATCGAATTCCGCGGCCTTTTCCACGATCAGCACGCGCAACTCCGGCCGGCTTCGCTTCAGCAGCAACCCGGTCGCGGCACCGGAAAATGCGCCGCCAATGATTGCAACGTCATAGGATTCTGCCATCTCCGCACTCGTCTAATGCATCGGGTTTCAAAGCGCAAACCGCGCGAGAAAAACATTGCCCGGCCAATCGGCTGGAAGTAACGTGCGCGGCTCTTTCGAGGAGTCTTAGCTCAATTGGTTAGAGCGCCGCCCTGTCACGGCGGAGGTTGCGGGTTCGAGCCCCGTAGACTCCGGATAACCGGGCCTCTTTTTAAGCCGGCGAAGGTTCGACAAAGCCCGGCACGACCGGCGCAACCAGAGCGCACAGCCGCGTTTTTAACTCCTCAATTCCCTCGGATTTCTCAGCAGAAATCGGAATCACCTCGCGCTTGCGAAAGCGGCGTTTGAAGGCCTTGAGATTCTCGTCCGCGCCGGGCATGTCCATTTTGTTGGCGACGACGATCCACGGCCTGTCGGCGAGCGTCGGATCGTAAAGCTTCAACTCCTGGCGCAGGCTTCCGAGATCGTCGAGCGGGTTGCGGCCTTCGCTGCCGGCCATGTCCAAAACGAAAAGGAGCAGTTTGCAGCGGACGATATGGCGCAAAAACTCATGCCCGAGACCGACATTGAGATGCGCGCCCTCGATCAAGCCGGGAATGTCCGCCACCGTCGCGCGCGCGAAGCCGGGAAATTCCACGACCCCGATGATCGGATGGAGCGTGGTGAAGGGGTAGGCGGCGACCTTTGGATGCGCGGCGGAGATCTTCCCGAGCAGCGTGGATTTTCCTGCGTTGGGATAACCGACGAGCCCGGCGTCCGCGATGGTGCGGAGTTCAAAATAAAAATCGGATTCCTCGCCCGCTTCGCCCGGCGTGTATTCGCGCGGCACACGATTCTTCGAGCTTTTGAAATGCACATTGCCCTTGCCGCCGTCACCGCCTTTGCAGAGCTGGAATTCCTGCCCTTCATGCGTGAGATCCACCAGTAACTCACGCTCGGTGGGCAGTGGTTCCAGTGCGGGTTCCTCTTCGCGCTCGAGATTGATCGCGCGCCCGACCATGCTCACTGGCGTCCCCGCGACCCGGTGCTCCGCCGCCGGTTCGCGGTAAACGAGCGTGCCGATTGGCACCCGGACGATCTTCGGTTTCGCTGCGCGCCCGTAGCAGTTTTTTCCCTGCCCGTTTTCGCCGTCCTTCGCCTTGATGATCGGCTCGTAGAAAAAATTGGCGAGGTTGTCGGTGTGCGTGTCCGCCCGCAAAATGATGTCGCCGCCGCGCCCGCCGTCGCCGCCGTTCGGCCCGCCTTTCGGCACGAATTTCTCTCGTCGAAAACTGACGCAGCCGCAGCCGCCGTCGCCGGCTTTTGCGTGGATTTTGATGTGGTCGACGAACATGAGCGGCAATGTCGAAGCAGAAGAGGTGAATGTCGAACTTGGAATCTCCCCGCGAGAAACGCCAATTCCGTCCCTGCAAATCTCTCATCCTCGACACGCGCCGCTCGCACCTTCAATCTTCCGCGCCATGAATCTCGTCCACGTCGCGGTGCTCGGCGCGACCGGATATTCCGGCGAGGAGCTGATCCGTATTTTGATGCAGCACGAGCGCGTCGAGCTGGCCTGCGTCACCTC
>JAXDQV010000347.1:0-6973 GCA_034667645.1 Chthoniobacter sp. | reverse complement strand
GCGGCGTTCGTCGCATCAAGGGCGCAACGTGGCGACACGATCTGCATTATCTCGGGCGACGGGGAACTGGGCACCGTTTGCGCGCAGGGTTGCCGTCGACATCTCGGGCGAAAGGTCCGCGTCCTTGCCGCTGGGGTGCCGCAGTCGATCAGCGGGCAGCTCCGCCGCCGCGACGGTCTCTTTGACGCCGCGCCCATTGCCCTCGGCGCGGACTGCACCGAACCCGCCACTCTCTCCGTATGAAACGCCTTCGCCACCACCAACCTTCGTCACCTCAGCTTCCTGCAGGTGTCCGCACGTTTTTGCGCGGGCTGCTCGCCATCGCCGAACTGTTTGAGGCGCTGGACTTGTGCCGCGATGCGACCCGATGGGCGAGTCCCCGCCTTAACCGCCTAATAAACACCCAATTCAAATCCCGCTCATGAAAACGAACCGTCATAACTACCGCCCACATCGCCAATCCGTCTCGACCGCCACACTGCCGTATCGCCGCAAGCATCCGAACCTACAGCCACACTCCGCCCAGTCAGCGCGCGTCGTCGCGGCGGAGGTGTCGCCAGTGCGATGGGTGCATCGTATCGTCCTCGCAATTGGTGCCGTCCTGATCGGGTGGATTTTCGTCCGCTCGTTGGCTGCAACTTGGATTGGCGGCAAAGCCGGCGACGAAATCGAAGCTGCATCACGGCTCCTTGGCCTGACAGATGAGTTGCGCGGCATTTTCAAGGTTCTCGGGAGTCTCGTGCTGATCGACCTCATGCTACCGCTCCTTACCTCCGGAGGGGCTTCGCTCCTCGGACGGCGAATCCGTTGGACGCCTGGCATGACTGGCCGCGTGGCCGCACTGATCGGATTTTTCGCCCTCAAGCCGACCGTCGCAACGCTAACAGGCCTGGATTTCCGTGACGGCATGCCGAGCAAGGTCGTCGAGATCAATCCCGGTGAGAGCGAGATTTTCGATTCGCGAACTTCGGCGCCACTAGCTGGCGTAGTCATCGAAGGCGACGGCATGCGTCGCTTTTACAATCTGCGGCAAGGCGTGCGGCCGGCCGATGGCGCCCGGATCCAACCCGCAACGCCGGAGGACATCGCCCAATGGAAAGCCCGCCGGCCGCGGTGAGGTGAACGGCTTTTTCCACGCGCGCTGCTAGTCACTTAACCGACGCCGCTCGGAGCCCCATGCTTCGGGCGGCGTCCTCATTACACCAAGCTCGATCGACCCCCAAAGAGCAACCGCAATGCAGCCGCAAGACGGCCCAATCCTTCTCCGGCTGTATCCTAAAGACAAAAAGAACAAACACCGCTGCGCACTCGGAATGTGTCCGCACACTACGCCCACGATTTTCAACCGAACCAATACCATGAACACCAAAGACCTCATCCGCCTCGGCGTGCCTGTGGGCGAGCCGATCCAGCTCGCGCACGAGTTCATCCAGAACTTCATCGCGCAGGGTAAGGATGGCGCGTTGCTTGAGGCCGAGGTTCCAACATTGTCGCCAATCCGCCGGCGTTCTTCGCCGACGAACTGCGCGCGCCGCTGGCTCGTGCGATCTATCGCCCGGCGTTCACGCCACGTGCGGAACTCGCGCCGTGGCGTCAGTGGGGCGAGGGCCTCGAAGCCGAGGCGGTGAAGCAGATGGCCAACGCGTGTGCGTCAGCGCGCTCATGCCGGGACTTCACCTAAGACCTCATGGGGCGTGCTTCCGACGGATAACGCCGCGTTTTCAAACAGTGAATGTCGTGCTTCTAGTCTCGTTATTGGCCTACAATTACCCTACTAAGCCGAGACTAAATGTCTTGATTATTCGTAAGTCGTTTATTATGAAGGGAGCCGGCAATCGGGCTCGAACCGATGACCTGCTGATTACAAATTTTCTGGTTGCCTTGTCCGGTTGTGTCACAAAAAGTCTTTGCAAGTCCGCTATATCTCTCTACCGTTGTGAATGTTGAAGGAACCAGCGAGTGGACAATAGCAGACAGTATGCCGTAGTTAAGGACGGAAAAAGTGGCGGAGAAATGGCGGAGCATTCCAAGTTCCCGAAGGCGAAGAAGCATGGAAAAGCCGACGTCCGCTATTGGGAAGTGAAGCTCTTCCATGATGGCTACACCCGGGAGGGCAAACGTGTGGTGTCGCCGGACTGGTCCGTGCGCATCCAGCACGCCGGCCGCCGCGAGGCCTTTGCTCTTGGCACTCCGAACAAAGCCGCCGGTGCCGCGAAGGCGAAGAGTATTTTCCAGACTCTGAAGGGAGCAGGGTGGGAGGAGGCGCTCCTGCGCTACAAGCCAGAATCAGTTCGCCCAAGAATTCTTCATGTCACTGTGGGGGATCTGCTCCGGGAAGTGGAACGGGTCGCCGGAATCCGGCCGAAGACGATGAGTGATTACAGCAAGGCATTGCGCAAGATCGTGGCGGACGTATTCAACATCGACGGTGGCCGCGAGAAATTTAATCCCCACACCGGAGGCCGGCAGAAGTGGATCGAGAAGATCGATGCCGTCAGACTTGCGGACCTGACGCCGGAAAAGGTTCAGGCCTGGAAATTGCGCTTTTTAAAACGCGCCGACGCCGATCCCGTCAGCCAGCGCCGCGCCCGGATTAGCGTCAACTCTTTGCTTCGGCAGGCGAAAAGTCTACTCTCGAAGAACGTCATGCGATTTCTTCCCCTCAAGCTGCCGGAACCTCTTCCCTTCACGGGCGTGGCCTTCGAGGCGCGGCAATCGATGCGCTACCACAGCGTGGTCGATGTCGAGAAATTGATCGGCGAAGCGCAACTCGAACTCGCAGGAGGAGACGGAGACAAACCCGACCAATTTAAAGTTCTCCTCTTGAGTCTGTGCGCCGGCCTTCGAAGGAACGAAATCGATAAGTTGGAATGGACGGCTTTTGACTTTCACAAGCATCTCATTCGCATTCAAGAAACGGAATTCTTTCGCCCCAAAACAGAGGAGAGCTCGGGGGATGTCGAGATCGACTCTGAGGTGTCCTCACTTCTCGAAGAATTTCGCAAGCAGTCCCCAGGGCGGTTTGTGGTTCAGTCGGATCGTCAGCTCACCATGAATGCCACGTATTCTGCCTACCGGTGCGAAAAGGTATTCGACGGGCTTATTGCTTGGCTCCGGACGAAAGGAGTGAATGCGCAAAAACCGCTCCACGAGTTAAGGAAGGAGTTCGGATCCACCATCGCCAATGAACATGGCATCTTTGCGGCCTCACGCGCCTTGCGCCACAGCGACATCGCCATCACGACACAGCACTACGCCGACAAGAAACTTCGAACTACCACGGGATTCGGAAAAATGCTCAGATCCCATCCTCAATAGAGCATGTAGCGGAAACTCGAACTCATCTCGCGGAAATCGATTTAAGCGCTTCAGCGATGCCAAGGCCCAAAAAGAATAAAGGCTTCCAAGAAGGCAAACGTCTCTGGCACTGGGATATCCTGTTCACGTTTATTGAGGATCATCCAATACCCGAATCCTGGGGTCGCTCGTCGTTCGAGCGATGCGAAAATGCAGTATGGTTGGTCAGAATCGCGATCTCACCTTGTGAGCTGACTGAGATTCCCGATGCTCAACTGCAGGAGGTCTTTGCAAGGCGATTCACACGTCTGTTCATCAAGGCTCCGGCCTACTTTCTCGCCCTTGTGAGTTTTGCCAGAGAAAAAGTGGCCTCGTTCGCTCAGATCGAAAAGGTTGCCACCCTGCTATTAGATCAGTTCCATCACCTGCCGCGAATGAGGGACGGCCAACTTAGTAGTGACAAAGAGATCGCAGCGTTTTTTGAACAGCAACGGGTCGGCGGTCTCGATGGTCTGCATCCCAGTATAATTGGTAAGGCCCGTGATCTGCTGAGCCGTCGCGAGAAGCGACGGTCACAAAAGTACGACGCTATGAATGCCGAATATCAAGCCGAGCGCCGGAACGCGGTTGAGGCATACAAAGCAATGATAACGACACCGGAATTCCGTGCGTGGTATCGGAAACTACAGGCTGAGGAACGAAAACTGACTCCTATACAACGCCTAGGCCGCAAGCCTTCCAAAACCGCTGATTTCGGTCCCTATGACGTTTCCGCCGAAAAGAATGAGAAGCTCGCGAAAAAACACTTCTTGCACTACATGGCAGGCCGGAAAGAGTTTCGTCCTCACGAGACTGAAGAGTCTCCGGCGCCCAGCAAAGGGATGACCTCGCCTAGGCCAAGGAGCTACTAGTTTCAAAGAAAGTCAGTCAAGATGCTTGAGGCCGCGCTCGCAGGCCAAGAATATTAGAAGCCGGGTGCCCTATCTTTCTAATTCAATGGTTTGAGGTTACTGACTTGGTTAGGTGAGAGTCGGGACGTGAAAAGTCCCACCTTGTCCCAACATGCTAGCACAGATCAGCTCGAATCTCGGCGCGAAGTCGCTGCGCGGGTTCGATGCCATCCGAAAACGATCGCTCGAGCCGAAGTTCGAGGTGAGCTGACTCCGATCAAATTCAACTCCCGTCTGATTCGGTATCGCAGAAGCGACGTGGACCGCTGGATCGCGGACGCCCGCTCCGTGCCGGAAAACCGCACCATTTCCAAGCGGCCCGTTGACGAACTTCACGTCGCCCACTTCCCGGTTGTTGGCGGCGCTCAATCCTAAACCGGGGAAAACATAATTATGACAGAAACACCAAATGCAGCCGTGCTTGAACAGGTTCTCGCGGCTGAAACAGACCTCGCCGGAAGTGCGGGGAATTACGCCGACAACGGAAATCCCTCCATCGGGGAAAACATGATCGAGGAAACGATCAAACCAGCAGACCGAAGCCCCATCGAGCAAAACTCGGTGGTGATGGTGCAGGCGTCTGAACTGAAACCGCATCCGCTTAACGTGGAGATCTACGGCAGTGAACTCGAAGAAGAGTTCGTGGAAACAATCCGCCGGAACGGGATTTATCAACCAATCCTGATCACCCGGACGAACACGATCATCGCCGGACACCGTCGCCACGCTGCGGCGGTGAAACTCGGCATCGAGGACGTCGCGGCCGTAGTGTTCCACTCGACCGACCAATTCGACATCTGTGAAGCGCTGGTCCAGGCAAACAAACAGCGAGTGAAAACCAACGAGCAGATCGGGCGGGAGTTTAACGCGCTTGTTGAGGTGGAGAATGAGCGATCGAAGCTCCGGATGGCGAACCACAGCTCCGAAGGTATGCAACCGGTTGCAGGGGCTGAAAACGGAACGACTAGGGACCTGGTCGCGAAGAAGATAGGAGGAATCAGCGGCGTGTCGGCTGAACGCGCCGGAGCCGTGGGTCGAGGTCATCGACACACTCGGAAGGAGTTCACGCGAGAAGAAGGCAGCAGAAGTTCGAGACCTGTTGGACCGAACTATCAAAGGCGCGTTCGACAAGGTAGTGGCCGATGATCTTATCAAGATCAAAAGCAAGACGTCGAAGAAGAAAGGGCGGTCGGGAAAAGCTGCGAAACAAGCGGAGGAAACCGCGGCGGCGCCAACGCCAAGCAGCAGTGGAGCTGGCAGCAATGATGGACACGAACGCGCACTGGAGTGTGCCGACTCCGTCGTCACATTTCTCCGAGGCTTGGAAATTACTAAGCTGAGTAAAAATCAGCGGAACGATTGGAAAAAAGTCGTTGAGGAGATGCTGACATGGCTCCGAAAACTCGGAGTGACAGTCTCAATTAAGTAACTCAGCGGAGCCGCCTGGTAACATGCCAGGCGGCTCCCACCCTTTTTAAAACACACATGACCACTGACCACCGATTATCACTGCCGGGCGTTTCCGCAGATTACCTTGCCAAAGCAAAGGTCGACCGAATCGAGGCCAACAGCGCCTTCCAGTTCTGTGGCATCCGAGAATCGGGAATGGTGTTTCCGTATTTTAACTTTCACGGGGAAGCCGTCGAAGACGGCGGAATTGAATTTGCAAGGCTGCGACTCGATCAGCCCCGCGGCGACCAGAAATACCATCAGCGAAGTGGTTCCGCTCCACACGCATACCTGCCCCCGTCGATCTGGGGAGAAGATAAGAACCTCAACAACCCGATCCTTGTCGTCGAGGGCGAAAAGAAAGCGCTTGCCCTCGCCGAAGAAGGATTCACGGCCATTGCGCTCGGGGGATTCTATAACTTCCGTGACGGTACCGGTGAGCTCGTGCCGGAAATCGTCGAGTTTCTCCACTATGTCCAGGATCCATTTTTCATCTTCCTAGGTGACCAAGATGTCGTCTTTAATTATCAGTTCTCACACGCTGCTCGGACGTTCGGTCAGCTCGTCGCGCCGGCCTCGGTCCTGGTGTCGTGTGTGCCCTTGGCCGCACCGGGAAAGGGCATCGACGATTGCCGTCACGCCCTTGGCACTGATTTTAAACCGTGGATGGTCGAGCACGTCTACTCTGGCGCGGTAATCGACTCGAAATCCACAGCAGGCTCAGTAGCCTGGGAACTGCTACGCCTGCAGGTTCCTACGCTTGTCGGGATGGAGGGGGTCAAACGGGACGAGGCGCGGCGCGGTTTGTCCAAGCTCGCGGCCGGGTTGCGTGGGTTTCCCCTTGAACAAAACAATGTCACTGAAACTGCCGAGAAGCTGGGCGTGGGGCGCAATATCTTTAAACGTTTGGTGAAGCAGGAGAATCGAAGATCGGTAATGGAGAATGTCGCCGAGGAACTAGGCGGCGACACCTCCAAAGTCATAGACTTAGGCGAACAGCCCGGCACTTGGACACGAGATGTCTTGGAAGTTGTGGGCCCCCAAACTTATTTATTCGGAGACAACCTTTGCGACCTGAGCGGAGGCGCGTTTAAGCCACACACGCCGGCCTCTTTGGTCCCGCGGCTGGATTCAAAGGATTGCTGTCGCTTTGTTCGCGTCAATTCGAGCGGTGAAGCATCGCGAACACAGCTCTCCGAAAAAGAAACCCGGTTAGTGTTGGGTGCGTTGGAGCAGCACAAGAAGTTTTTGCAGCCAGTGAAAACCTTAGCACAGGC
>JAXDQV010000346.1:0-10355 GCA_034667645.1 Chthoniobacter sp. | reverse complement strand
GGCAACGGACGTTCCGGACGTTCGCGACGATCCTCCGCGAAATCCGCGAGGTCGTTCATCAGCAAGCCCGCCGCGTAGAAACAAATGCTCGCTCCGATCGCCGGCAAAACCGCACCGTTAAACGATCCGCGAACGACGAGCAGGTAGCCCGCAAGCGGATCGCCGGGAACGGTAAAAAGATTCGGCGCGCGAAAAAGCTGCAACCACGTGCGGAGGCGCGGTGCGGTCATTTCGAGCGAAGTGGATTTCCGCGGAGTGGCCGGCAGCATTCGCCGGCGCGGGTCACCTCAAACATCCCGCCGCGCGATGATCTCGAGCGACTGCCGGTATTTGACGATGCTCTTCTCCGGCGCGACGCCCCGCCACTGCGCGCCGGGATACATGATCACGTCACGTCCGATGATCGAGCCCGGACTCAGCACGCAGTTGCACCCGATTTCCGCACGATCGCCGATGATCGCGCCGAATTTCCTCAAGCCGGTCGGCACCAGCCCTTGTTTCGTCAGCACCGTGATCTCCGCGTGATCGAGTTTTACATTCGATAAAATCACCCCTGCGCCGAGATGCCCCTTGTAGCCGATGATCGAGTCGCCGACGTAGTTGAAGTGCGGAATCTGCGCCTCATCAAAAACGATGCAATTCTTGAATTCGCACGAATTCCCAAGCACCGCGCCATTTCCGACGATGACGTTTTCGCGAATGTAACAGCCGTTGCGAATCTCGCATCCTTCGCCGATCCAGGCGGGGCCTTTGATCATGGCGCCCTGCTCGACGGTCGTGCCTTTGCCGATGAAAACCGCGCCGCTGATGAACGGCTTTCCGACGAGCCGCGCGTGCACTGCGGGTTTCAGCCGGAATTGCAAATAGCTCGGGATTTGCTTCAGCGATTCCCAGGCATTCGCGACATTTTCAAACAGTTTCCGGTGATCCGTGTGATCGAGATCCAGATACTTTTCCGGCGCAAACATGCGCGTCGAAATGTCGAGAGTCACATGGAGGGAGTCGAGAGGATTTTTGAGAGTCAGTATCCGAGACTTTTACATGCCGCTGGCGTGTTGATAACGAACAAAACCGTCACCAGTTTGACAATCTTAAGGCGGGGGATACGTTGGCGGGCTTTTTTCCTTCCATCGAGATTATGCCTCGCAGAGTTCCCCTTCTATTCCTCATAGTCCTCTCGCTTCTGTGCAAAGCGGCACATGGGAAGCCGATCGCCGTTTCATTCCGGGCACGCGTGACGACCGTTGATGACGTGCTCCACCTCTCCGTCGGCATTGTCAAGCCGGGCGATGTCGTCTCAGGTTACTACGTTTACGACACGGTGACTAAGCGGCCGGTCGTCAGTAACCCAAACTCTGGCGGCGCAAGTTATTCCACTCCGCCTTACGGCATCGCGGTAAACGTCAACAATGTGATTTTTCGAAACAACCCGCAGCACGTCGATTTCAGTTTGGATGTCGAAAACGACGTGAATGTTAACTTCGGAACCGGCCCGGTGACCACGGACCTTCTTACCTTGAATAGTGGCTTCTGCATCTGCTCAAAGGCCGGAATAGTCGTTGATTCTATTTGGCTTGAATTGGCTGACGACACCCACACGGCTCTTTCTGGACCGGCTATTCCGACCTCGCCGCCAAAAATTTGGAAATGGCGGCAACAGTCTGATTTGAACATTTACTGCGAGGGCGAGCTCCATATTGAAGCTAATATTATTGATTTCGGTCCCGGCCTCTCGATGTTCACTCCAGTCGTCTCGATAACGCCAAACTCTGGCACTTTTCTATCGACGCAGCAATTTGACGCTGCAGTGCGGATTACTGGGACAGATGTGGCCTCAGCGATAGTCAAAGAGGTCACGTTCGATGGCGATAACATCACGAATGACTTTCACCGCTATCAGACCGTGGAGAACGTCAACGCCAACTCCATCGCGTTTCAGGTTCCGCGTGTTCGGTTGCCGGTGGGCGCGCATACGTTGAAGGTCACTGTTGAGCTTGCTAATTCTCGCACCGTAACGACTTCGGCGACTTACCATGTGCTCTCAGCAACACCAAGGGGTTCTTCCGCGGCGGACCTGCAGCTTTCCCAAGAGCAGATTGCCATGCCGGATCCTGGGCTCGATCTGAGTAACTGACGAGCAGGCTGCGAACCTTGCGTTCGGGAAAAATGGAACGCCGATCGAGGGGTCGCCTCTATATCACGCTCGGCTGATTTTCTGTCCGTCCTTCGTGTCTTTTACGTGCCAGCCGAGCGTTTCGATTTGCGCTCGGAGTGCATCGCTTTGCGTCCATTCTTTGGCAGCGCGCGCCTGTTTTCGCTCTTCGATCAAAGCAGAAACTTTCCGCGGGATTTCCCCGGATTCCGGATCGAGCATGAGCACGGCGTTCATGCGCTCCCAAGCGGACAACAGCGCGGCGGCGTCGGCCGCGCCAAGCTCTCCATGATCAAGCAAGCGGTTCGATTCTCGGATCGTTTCGAAAAGATGTCCAAGCGCCGCGGAAATGTTGAGATCGTCGTCGAGCGCATCCGCGAACTCGGTTTTCGTCGCGAGCGGATACGATGACTTGGTCGATTCGGCGCCCGCAGTTTCCGTGAGCCGCTGGACCCATGCGTCGATGCGAGCAAGAGCGCTTCTGGCGCCCGCGAGCCCCTCAAAGGTGAAGTTCAGCGGGAGGCGGTAGTTCACGGAAATCAAGGCGTAGCGCACCTCCCGGCCAGTCCAACCTTTCGCGATCAAGTCGCGCAACGTGTAAAAATTGCCGAGCGACTTCGACATTTTTTGTCCCTCGACCATCAAATGCGCGCAGTGCATCCAGTGCCGCACGAATTTCTCGCCCGTGCAGCTTTCGCTTTGTGCGATCTCGGCTTCGTGATGCGGGAAAATATTGTCCACGCCGCCGCAGTGAATATCGAGCTGTGGCCCGAGGAGTTCCGTCGCCATCGCGCTGCACTCGATATGCCAGCCAGGCCGGCCACGGCCCCAGGGCGACTCCCAGGCGACCTCGCCATCCGCCTCGTCCCACGCTTTCCAGAGCGCGAAGTCGCCGATGCTTTCCTTGTCGTAATCATCGCTGCGGACGCGTCCCGAAGGGCGGAGTTCATCGAGATTGAGATGCGCCAGTTTTCCGTAATCGGGAAATTTGCTAAGCCGGAAATAGACCGATTGGTCATCCGCCTGATACGCTGAGTTGCGTTCCATCAGCGTGCCGATCATCTCGATCATCCGTTTGATATAACGATCTTCGGTAGCCGCCGGGAATGCCGACGCCGCCTTGATGCGCAGCGTTTTGAGGTCCTCAAAAAACGCGTCTTTATATTGCTGCGTAAATTCTGCGAGAGGCAGTTCGGCCGCGCGCGCCCCGCGAATGGTTTTGTCGTCCACGTCGGTGAGATTCATCACACGCTCCACTTCATAGCCGTGCGACTCGAGGTGCCGCTGTAGCAGGTCCTCGAAAACGTAGGCCCGGAAATTTCCGATGTGCGCGTGATTATAAACCGTCGGTCCGCATGTATAGATTTTCACGCGCGGTGGAGCGATGGGGACAAAGTCCTCCAGATTGCGTGAATAGGTGTTGAAGAATCGAAGTGGCATTGAGCTGACTTAATTTTCTTCCCGCTGCTCCACACTCGCCACCGCCATGGCTGCAATCCCTTCGCCGCGGCCGAGAAAACCGAGCAGCTCATTCGTGGTGGCTTTGATTCCCACTCGCTCCGCAGGCACTTGCAACGAGGTCGCGATCTTTTCCCGCATCGCCGCGATGTGCGGCCCGATCTTCGGCGCCTCAGCGATGAGCGTGGCATCAATGTTGATGATCCGCGTGTTTCGACTTGTCAGGATGGCCGCGACCCGCTTGAGGATTTCCAAACTGCTGATGCCGCGGATGGATTCGTCGGTGTTTGGAAAATGATGGCCGATGTCGTTTTCACCGATCGCGCCGAGCAACGCGTCGGCGATGGCGTGCAATAAAACATCGGCGTCGGAATGCCCATCCAGCCCCAGTGTGTGCGCGATCTCCACGCCGCCCAGGATCAGCCTGCGGCCTGGCACGAGGCGATGCACGTCATAGCCGATGCCGACGAGATTCATGCGCTACAGTCCGAGATCCGCGCAGCCGTTTGAGGCGACGATCGAGAGTTTGTTCGGCACATCGGGACGCTCGGTGATCACGACGCGACCTCCGGCGGATTCCACGAGGATTTTTCCCGCCGCCACATCCCACAGGCTCACGCTCTGCTCGATATACGCATCGAGGCGGCCGCACGCGACGTAGGCGAGATCGAGCGCCGCACTCCCCATCAGCCGGCATTTCCGGGCGCGGTAAACCATTTGCTCAAAGACCGGCAGGCCGGAATCGATCGTCGTTTTCGATTTGGAAAATCCGACCGAGAGAATGCAGTCGCCGAGGTTTTGGCGGGCGCTCACCGCGATTGGATTGCCGTTGAGCAGCGGCGGGCCGCCCTGGCGAACCTGCCATAGCTCATCGCGCATCGGATCGTATATCACGCCGACGATGATTTCGCCCCGTTCGCGAAGCGCGATCGAGATGCAGAAATGCGGGATGCTGTAGAAATAATTCACCGTTCCGTCGATCGGATCCACGATCCAGTGAAAGTCGCTCTCTTGGTTTCCCGCGATCCCTTCCTCCCCGTAAATCGCGTGGTCGGGGAAGGCATCGAGCAGGATGTTTGTGATGAGCGTCTGCGAGCGCACATCGAGCTCAAGCTTGATGTCATGGGCCTCGAAAGCCGACACGTCGAGTTTCGCACCGAAGTTTTCGCGCAGCAATTTTCCCGCTTCGCGTGCGGCGTGAATGGCGGTGTCGAGAGGATCTGTCATGCGCGGAATGGTAGGAGTGAGCGTGGTGGTGACAAAAAGAAAATGGGAGGAGAAATGAATCTCCCCCCATCTTCTGAAACTGATTTTGGAAAATCAGTTTACTTTTTTTTCGCGGCTTTTTTGGCAGCGGGCTTTTTCGCCGGAGCTTTTTTAGCGGCTGGTTTCTTAGCTGCCATTTTCTTTGCTGGGGCTTTTTTGGTTACTTTCTTAGCGGGCATGGACAATCCCCCCTTTCAATCCGCGAGTTGCGGTCGTTGAGAAATTTAAGATCAGCATTGATCTGCTTTGGTCAGTAGTGTCCGCAGAATTTTCCGTCAACGATTTTCTGCGAGCTGCACAAAGATTTCGACAAGTTGTTGCGCGAGTAAAACTTTGTTTGCGCGTGGAAGCGCGCGTATTTCTCCGCTCCGGAAAAAGAGCACGAGCTCGTTGTCATCGCTCTCAAACCCTGTATCCATGCCGCTTACATCGTTTCCGATGATCAGGTCGCAGTTTTTTTCGCGTAATTTTTTCTGCGCGTTTTGCGCGAGCGATTCCGTCTCCGCCGCAAATCCGACGACGACGATTTTTTTTTCCGCGATGCGCAACGACATCAACACATCGCGCGTCGGAATGAGCGCGAATTGAGTGAGTCCATCGCGTTTTTTTATTTTCTGCGCGCGAACTTCCGCCGGTTTGAAGTCAGCAACCGCGGCGCACATGACGAGGCAATCGACCCCGTCAACACGTTGTTGAACAATGTCGAACAGTTCGTCGCTCGTCGAAATTTGCACAACTTCCGCGCGTGGTGGCGCCGGGAGGCAGACGGGTCCGCTCACGAGTAGAACGTCGTGACCGGCTTCCAGCGCGGCCTGCGCAATCGCTTAACCAATTTTGCCCGAGGAACGTTTGCTCAGGAATCGCACCGGATCGATCGGCTCGCGCGTCGGGCCTGCCGTGATGAGAAATTTCATCTCCTGAAAAAACGACGGCGTGTTATTTCGGAGAATCCCCGGCAGTGCTGAGCAGGAGGGCAGCGCGCTCGATGATCTCATCGACATTCCACAGGCGTCCGAGCCCCTCGTAACCGCAGGCGAGCATTCCTTCCTCCGGGCCGATGAACTGGGCGCCGCGCGTTTTCAAAGTCTGGACGTTTTGCTGTGTCGCGGCGTGTTGCCACATTTTGCCATTCATCGCGGGGGCGATGAGGACTGGCGCCAGTGTCGCCAGCGCGATTTCGCAGAGCGCGTTTCCGGCAAGTCCGAGCGCGAGCTCGGCTATCGTATTTGCCGTCGCCGGCGCAATCAGCAGCAGGTGTGCGCGATCAGCGAGTTCGATGTGGCCCGGCCGCCAGCTTTCACGCCCGGCGAAAACACTCGTGAGCACCGGGTTTTTCGAAAGTGTCTGCAGGGTGAGAGGCGTGATGAATTCCTGTGCGCCGCCGGTCATGACGACATGGACGTCGTAGCCTCGCTTCACCAGTTTGCTCACGAGATCGGCGGCTTTATATGCCGCAATCGAGCCGGTCACTCCGAGCAGGATCGTCTTCGGCCCCCCGGTCATTGGCCCAGATTCAAGATGAGCCGTTTGCTCGCAAATCGCTCGGCGTGCATGATCGAGCGAAAACTCTCAAGGTCGTATTGCGCGGTGCCGCTCAGGATCGTGTAACGGTAGTCGCGCCAGCGTTGCATTTCGGCGGCGGCATTCCTCATTCGAATCTCAAGCGCCTCGGGCGTTTCCGTCGCGCGTTTCGTCAATCGCCGCCGCAGAATCTCGAGACTCGGGGCGGTGAGAAACACATCGACGATGTAATTGCGCAACATCCCGTCGGCATGCTCGCGAATCATCGCCGCGCCCTGGATGTCCACGTCGATCAAAACGTCGATGCCGCGCTCGATGTTGCGCATGACGGTCTCGCGCGAGGTGCCGTAGTAATTTCCATGCACGACGGCGTGTTCGAGAAACTCGCTATTATCAAGACGCCGCTGGAATTCGTCGTCCGAAAGAAAACAGTAGTCCTGCCCATCAATCTCGCCGAGTCGCGGGGGCCGTGTGGTGCAGGAAGTCGAATAAACAAAATCCTGATCGCGCCGCAGACCTTCGAGCAGCGTGGTTTTGCCCGCGCCGGACGGTCCTGAAATCACGAAAAGAATCCCGTGACGCGGCGGCGGAGGAGTTGGGGGATCGAAATTCGAGAGCCGGAATTCGTCTGGGTGGACAGCGGGTCTCGCTTTGAGCTCTGGGCGCTCGACCTTCGACGTGTTCATTCGATGTTCTGGATTTGCTCGCGGATTTTTTCCATCTCGGCTTTGCACGCGACGACGTGGCCCGAGATTTCCGCATCGTTTGCCTTGGCGCCGAGCGTGTTGAATTCGCGGTAAATTTCCTGCGTGATGAAATCGAGCGTGCGGCCGACCGGATCGGACTTGCGCAAGGCGTGGGCAAACTGCGCGAGATGGCTTTCCAGCCGCGTCAGTTCTTCGGAGATGTCCGATTTGTCCGCGAAAAAAATGACCTCTTTGACCAGGCGCTCATCGTCCGCCGCCAGTTCGACTCCCGCCCTGGCGATCCGCTCGTGCAAAGTGGTGCGATGTTTTTTCACCACGGCGGGGTGCAGTTGTTTGATTTTCCGGAGCGATTGGCGAACGAGCTTGAGCCGCCCGATCAAATCCTTCGCGAGATGTTTGCCCTCGCGCATGCGCATCTTGACGAGGTCGCCCAGCGCCTCCTCCAGCGCCGCCTCGACGTGCGGCCACGCGTCGTCCACGGCGAGGTGCTCCTCGGGGAGCCGCAGCACGCCCGGCGCGCGGAGCACGGTCTCGATGCTGATCTCGCCCTCGGCCTTCAGTTCCTGCTTCAGATCCACCATCGCGCGGTAGTAAGTGCGCGCGAGCGCGGTATCGAGCGCCAGTTTCGGAGAGGCCGCGGAGCCGTTGTGATAGGCGACGACCACGTTGAGGCGACCGCGCGAAATCTGGGCGTTGATCGCATCGCGCACGCGCGGCTCGAGCTCGGCAAACTCACGCGGGAGACTCACCGTGACGTCGCTCTGTTTGCGATTAACGGAGTTGAGTTCGACGCTGAATTTTGCGCCGTTGAATGCGCTCTGGCCCCGACCGTAGCCGGTCATGCTTCTCATCTGTGGAGATTAAAAACGTGATCACAAATTACAAATAGAAATCAGGCGACGAGCGGCTAACATCTCGCGCACCCTCCGCATGGCCTCCAAAAAAACCAAAGCGAAATCGAAAGCCAAAGCCTCGCCTGCGCCGGTGTTTGCCGCGCCGAATCCGGACGCGGTGCTGCTCGGCCTCGCGATTTTTTTCCTCTCCATCGCCATCTACATCCCGGCGATGACCGCAGGCTTCATCTGGGACGACGACCAGTTGCTCACGGCAAACCCGCTCATTCACGATTCGGCGGGACTGTGGAAACTCTGGTTCGCGCCGACGACGGCGGATTACTTCCCGCTGACTTCGAGCACGCTCTGGTTTGAATGGCGGCTCTGGGGCTGGAACGGCGCGGGCTATCACATCACGAACATCCTGCTGCATGGCGTCGTCGCAGTCGTGACGTGGCGGGTGCTCGTGGCGTTGCGCGTGCCGGGGGCGTGGCTGGCGGCGCTGATCTTCGGCGTGCATCCGGTGTGCGTGGAATCGGTCGCGTGGATTTCCGAGCGCAAAAACACGCTCTCGCAGATTTTTCTCCTCTTCACCTTTCTTGCCTATTTCCGGTTTGAGAGAAACGGGCGGAACTCGACTTTCGTTCTCGCCGTTTGCTGCTTCCTCCTCGCGCTGCTGGCGAAAACGTCCGTCGTCATGCTTCCGTTTGCGTTGCTGCTTTACGCATGGTGGCAGCACGGGACGATCACCCGCCGCGATCTCATTCGCTCCATTCCGTTTTTCATCGCGTCCGCCGCCCTCGGCATCGTCACCATCTATTTTCAATACGGCCGCGCGATCGGCTCGGAAGTCATCCCGATCGGCGGCGCCCCCTCGCGGATCGCCAAAGCCGGAATGGCCATCTGGTTTTACGTTTCGAAAACGCTCGCACCTTTCAATCTGATCGCGATTTACCCGACGTGGAAAGTCACACCGCCGCCGTGGTATGAGTTTTTGCCCGACCTCGGGCTGGTTGCCGTTTTTGTCGGCTGCTGGCGGTTGCGCGTGCATGCCTGGGCGCGCGCCGTTCTGTTTGGCTTCGGCTATTTCGTGGTGATGATCCTGCCGGCGATCGGCTTTTTAAAAATGTCCTACATGCGCCTCACGCTCGTGGCGGATCATTTTCAATACATCTCGATGATCGGCGTCATCGCGCTCGTGGTCGCGGCGGCGATGCGCTGGGTGCCGAAGGTGGCGTGGCGACCGGTGGCGACCGTCGCCGTGCTCGGGCTTTGCGTGCTGAGCTGGGCGCAGGCATCCATTTATCAAAGCGAGGAAACGCTCTGGCGCGACACGCTCAGCAAAAACGAAGCGACTTGGCAAGGGCACAACCACATGGGCGCCGCGCTTTACATGAAGGGCGAGCGACCGGCCGCGTTTGAGCATTTCAAACGTGCCGTCGAGTTAAAGCCGGAGAATCCGGAAGTGCACAACAATCTCGGGCTCGGCTACGCGACCTTTGGCCAGATGGACAAGGCCATCGAGGAATACCGGCGCGCGATCAGCATCAAGGACGACGCGGCGATGCGGACGAATCTCGGCAACGCGTTGCAGCAGGTGAAACGCTTTCAGGAGGCGATCGAGCAGTATCGCGAGGCGATCAAGATGGACGCCAATAACGTGGGCGCGCACACGAATCTCGGGCTTGCCCTCGCTTCCGATGGGCAGGTGGATGAGGCGATGGAGCAGTTCCGGATTGTGCTGCAACTGGATCCGAATTCGCAGATCGCGCGGCAGTCGCTCACCCAGCTCCTACAGCGCAAACAAGGCCGGTAGGCTAGCCGAGCAGACGTTCCGCGGCTTGCGCCACGTCTTTGTCGCCGCGACCGGAGAGGTTCGCCACGATGACCTGATCGCGCTGCATTTGCGGTGCGACTTTGATCACATGCGCAATGGCGTGCGCCGATTCGAGCGCTGGAATAATTCCCTCCGTGTTTGAAAGGCGCTGGAAGGCGTTCAGTGCGTCCTCGTCGCTCGCGTAATCATAATTAATCCGGCCCTCGTCGCGCAGGAAGCTGTGCTCGGGGCCGATGGCCGCATAATCGAGCCCGGCGGAAATCGAGTGCGTGAGTTGGATTTGGCCGTTTTCGTCTGCGAGCAGAAACGTCTTCGTGCCTTGCAAAACGCCGAGCTTGCCGCCTTGGAAACGCGCGGCGTGTTCGCCATCGCGGATGCCGCGTCCGCCGGCTTCGACGCCGACCATGCGGACTTCGGCGTCATTGAGGAAAGGCCAGAAAAGTCCGATGGCATTTGAGCCGCCGCCGACGCAGGCGACGAGCAGATCGGGCAAGCGGCCTTCGCGTTCGAGAATCTGCCGGCGCGCTTCGTCGCCGATCACGCGGTGAAAATCGCGGACCATCATCGGATACGGATGCGAG
>JAXDQV010000345.1:0-23000 GCA_034667645.1 Chthoniobacter sp. | reverse complement strand
GGAACACAGGCCGCTACCGGGTATTCTCTGAATCATAATACGGTCGGTCCCGCTGGGAGTGATCATCACGTATTCACCTTCACCCTCGGTGGCAACTGGACTGCCGGAGACCAATTGATTTTTCGCTGGTGGCCTACTCTTACTACCGCCTCGACATCTCCGGGCTTGCTTACCCCTTACGGCCAATTCCGCACGGACGTTGTCGAAAACGGCTCTACCACCGGCTGGTTCACACCCGTCGATGGGGCAACAATCACGTTGAATTTTTTAGACCAGAATGCTGGCGGCACCGAGCCTAACTCGGCCGGCACTGCCAATAATCTCACCCTCGTCCCCGAGCCGTCTACTTGGGCTTTAGCTGCTCTCAGCGCAGCCGCTGTTTGTTTTACTTCCGCTCGACGGCGCCATACTTCGCAATTAACGCGCTGAGAAGATACTCGCTCGGCGGTTGACTCTTGCGCCGCGTCCAATTGATAGAATAGCGGATGCCGCAATTCCGCTACACGGCGCGCAACTCGGAAGGGAAGCTGGTCGATGGCCTGATTGACTCCCGTGACCGCGCAGACGCGCTCTTGCAGATCGAGCAGCAGCGCTATTTCCCGATCAAGGTCGAATCCGTCACGGAGGCGTCTGCTCGCACCCCTTCCAAACCAACGCGGACTACCGCCGCGGGCACCGTCCAGACACTGCCGCTTACCCACCAGTTCCTTTTTACCGAGCAACTCGGACATCTTCTCGGCGCGGGCATGACGCTCGATGAGGCGTTGGGGATCCTCGAGAAACGCCTGAAACAGCCAAAGCTCCAAAGCTTGTCGCAAGCGCTGCATCAGGCGCTGGTCGATGGACGCAGCCTGTCCCAAGCAATGCGCGACTACCCGAAAATCTTCTCTCCGCTCTACGTCAACATGGTCTCGGCCGGCGAAGCGAGCGGCTCGCTTTCCGAAATCATGCGGCGACTCGTGACGCACCTGGCGGACGTGAAATCGCTGCGCGACCGTGTCCAGCAGGCGCTCGTTTATCCCGCCGTCCTCGTCGTCGCCGGGATTGGGCTGATCATTATTTTCATGACGGTGATGGTGCCGCAGCTCTCCGGATTTTTTGCACAAACCGGACAGGCGTTGCCGCTCGCCACCCGGATTCTCCTCGAGGTCAATCACCTCATTGTTGGCTACTGGTGGGTGGCAGTCGCGCTCGGCGCGGGCGTTTACACGCTCTTCAAATTCCTGACGCGTGACCCCGCCGGACGAAACGCCTGGGATTACTTCCGCTGGCGCATCCCCGGCTACGGCCACATCATGCGCTATCGGCTTTACGCACAATTCGCGCGCACGCTCGGCACGCTGGTTGAAAACGGCGTGACGCTGCTCAAGGCGATGGAATTGCTCGAGGAAATCTCCGGCAACGAATGGGTGCGGCTGCGCATGGTGGAAGTGCGCCGCTCGGTCATCGACGGCGCCGCCCTTTCCGTCGCGCTGCGGCAGCAAAAGATTTTTCCCGAGCTGATGCTGGATATGATGGCGATCGGCGAACAGACCGGGCGATTCGGCGAGACGATGCAAATGATTGCCGATGTGTATGAGCGGGAATTGGACAAGCAGGTGAAGATCACTTCCACGCTCATTCCGCCGGTGATCATGATCGTCATCGCGGCGGTCGTCGGCTTGGTGGTCTTCGGGATTCTGAGCGCCGTCTTTAATCTCACCTCCGGCTTGCGCACGCGCATGCACTGATTTAGAAGTCGTCCCGCAAGAGAGGTTTCTATCACCACCCGACAGCTCCCCCGTTTTCGCTGGACGATTTTTGCGCTGCTCGCAATGACGCTCGCCGCGCGCGCGCAAGAGCTGAGGCTGCAGCCGACACCCTTCACCGCCTACCTCGATTTTCATGCGCTGGCCGAAACAAAATCCGGCGGACGCTCTTTCCCCATCTGGCTGGAATCTTTCGAGATCAACACCGAGAAATCGAATGACGGGGACATCGAGAAAACCACCTTTCGGCTTCGCTTTCGGAGATTTTCCGGACTGCTGGATGAAATGATGTTGCGCGTTTTTTTTGAGGACACCCAACAACCCGTGGTGACCGCCTGGAGTGAACTCGGGACGCGTTTGCTGCCTCCGCGCCAGCTTGGCAGCAAGATCGGACTGCCAACCTCCGAGACCCTGGTTCTGGCGATGAGCAGCGTGGACTACGTGGATATTGAAGTCCCCGGCGCGGGGGAAAATGTGCGGGGCGCTTTCATTGCTTCCTTGCACAAAACGGAGACTCATTCGGCTTCGGATTTCACAGCACCCGCATCTTTTGCGGACCCGTTTGGGAATGGCCCCTCTTCGACTCCCGACAGCGACGACGCCTTTTTATTCGGCCGAGTCCGGGCGACCTTGGAAAAGGACGTGGTGCCGTTGAAACCGGGCACCGCGAGTCAGTTTGATTTTGATCTCGCTGCGGTGCCGCGGATCGCGATCGTGACGTTTGAAATCCTAAACGCAGACATCGGCGCACCGCCGCAAATTTCCGTAAACGGCCGCGAACTCGGGCCAGCAACCATTCTCCTGCCGGACCTCGCGGATCCTGCCTACCAGAGCACCGGCCGCGACACTGCGTTCCGCTACCACGGCTGGCTGAAATGCCAGAAAGTCGTCCCCGGTTTCGCCCTGCTCGCCGGCACCAACAGCCTGACGGCGTCTTCGCAAAAGGAGGACGAGGCAGTTGCGATTCGTGCCGTGGAGGTGCAGCTTAAATACGAAAACAAATGAGACTTCGCAGACAGAAGAGCGGTTTCACCCTTTTGGAAATCATGCTCGTGGTCATGATCATCGCGCTGCTCGCCGGCGCCGCGATTTACACGATGGGCGGCAACGTGGGAATTGCGCAGGATGTGCGGGTGCGCGCCGATTTGGAAAGCATCTCGACGCAGCTCAAGCTCTATCAGTCCTTCAACGGGTTTCTCCCGACGACACAGCAGGGGTTGCAGGCGCTGGTGGCGCGGCCGGACAGCGAACCGAAGCCCCGGCAATGGCGGCAACTTTTTGACAAGCTCCCACGCGATCCGTGGCAAAACGACTACGTTTACGTCCAGCCCGGCAAGCACAACCAAAGTTCGTTTGACCTCTATTCCGCCGGCTCAGATCGGAAGCCCGATACTGATGACGATATCGGAAATTGGGACAAGTGAGTCGCAGCGCTGAACGCGCAACTTACGGGGCCGGGTTGATGATTCGCACGCGCCGTCGTGTCTCCACGGGCGGCGGTCCGCCGGGCACTTGCGCGGACGTGGTCGGCGCGCCAGTCTGCGGATT
This sequence comes from Chthoniobacter sp., assembly GCA_034667645.1. Lineage (GTDB taxonomy): Bacteria > Verrucomicrobiota > Verrucomicrobiia > Chthoniobacterales > Chthoniobacteraceae > JAJPJG01. The sequence continues at coordinate 19,704 of JAXDQV010000345.1, read as the reverse complement.
TCCGTTCGTCGGCGCCTGCGGATAGGCAGGCCGGTTTATGCGAGTAGCCTGTCCGAACTGCGGCAGTTGCGGAGGCCGCGGCTCAGTCGGCCCAGATCGAGGCGCAACGCGGCCGGGTTGCATCCCCTGAACTCCCATCGGAATCGCTGGCGGCTGCGGCGCTACCGCGGCGGGCTTTTGCATCGCGGCCTCGTCGAACTCCGCGATCCCGGTCTCGTTTCCTTTTTTCATCGTCACCTTGCTTTTCCCGGGCTGATCGGACCAATCCACTTTGGTAATGGTAATGCCGTCCGGACCTTCCTCACCCGGCGCGAGTGAAAACCGCGTCTGGCCATCGCGCGACGCGATCGTCACGAAATCCTGGCTGCCGATCTTCGCCACTCCGGAAACATAAAAGCTGGCGGCGAAACCCGCATTGGCAACCGGCGCGGTAACCGCCGTCGCCGGGGCGAATGGCGATTGCTTGATCATCTGTTGATAACGCTCCGCCGGCAGCGAAACTGGAATCGCAGTCTCGGTGGCCGCAAAACACGCGACCCCCTTCGAAGCGCAAAGGAAGAGCGCCGCAGCTCGGGCTAAAGACATGCGGGACATTAACTTCACCGGCGCGGCTTCTCAATCACAACGCGCACCAAAGCGCCACGCGCAGTTTGGTGCGCATTTGCGTCTGGTCGGTCGCATCAATGGTGATATTGGCGCTCTCGACCACCCTGAAACGCGTCGGCTCCTGCAGTTCCTGCAAAAAACCGATCAAATTTTGCCAGGAGCTTTTCGTCTCGAGCGTCACGGAGGCGGAACGATACCACTGCGTCCGGCCCGGCGAAGCGAGGGCCGGGCGCTCCAGCGTCACGTCGTGTTTCTTCGCCAGCGCGCGAATCGTCTCCAGCAGCTCCACCCCCGCGGTATTCTCATTGGCCATTTTCGGCTGCGTGGCTGCCAGCCAGGCGTCGCGCTCTTTCCAGAGGTCACGTTCCGACAACAGAATCTGCATCGAGTTCAACTCGGCTTTACGACTCGTGAGCTGTTGCCGGAGGTCCGATTGTTTGCGCAGGAACGTTTTGAAGAGCACCAGATTCAACACGATGAAAACCGCCCCGATGACGACGGTGGCGAGCAGCCTTTCGCGACCGGAAAGTTTCATAGTTTTCCGGAGATCCGCAGCTGCGCGTGATCGTTGGGAAGAATCGCCGGCGGACTGACTTCAAGCGTGAAATCCTTCAGCGCTCCGTCGGCTTTCAGGCGTTCACCGTAGTCCACCGCGACGCTCGCAGTCGGCGCTTCCGCCTCGATCAGGAATTGCGCGGGAGTTTGATCGAAAGAAGTGAGCCGGATCGCCTCCGAAGGCAGGCTGGTGCACACCTGCATCAAAATCTCGACGCAGTAACGCGACGGATCAACCGCGGGCGCGAGCGCCATCCAGCGCGCCTTGTCTCCCGCGATCGCCTCGATCTGTGGACGAGTTGAGCGCAGTTGCGCATCCACTTTTGCGACCCGATGACGCAGCCAGAAAATCGTGGCTGCGGCCGCGAGCAGGAGAAAAACGTAAAGCACGCCGGCCAGCACGAGCCGTCCGCGCATCCGGGAGGCCCGCGAAAAACGCGCCTGCTCGAGCCGCCAGCGCGCAGGCACCAGGTCCAGATCGGTCTCGGTGAGCGGCGCATCCGTTGAAAACATCTCCACCGGCACGCCGAAATATTCGCCCGCCTTGCCGTGCCAGCCGCCGAGTTCGCGGTCGAGCCGGACTCGCGCAAAATTCGTCGGGACGCCATCGAGTTCCGCGGCAAGAAGCACCTGTGGAAGCTCGGAAAAAAACTCGTCGGGTCCGGAGGTGGAGATTGCCTGCGCATACCCAAGCTTCCCGCCCTCGGAAATCGCCAGCACGATTTTGTCTTCTTCTCCAAAAATCAGGCAGACGGTTTCTCCCGGCGAACCATCGCGTGCGAGCATTTGTGCGAAGCACCCAATCCGCTGCGGCAGCAGCAGCCGCGCGCGCATCGGTTCGACCAGCGCGTCGAGCTGGCCGGTCTCCACCGCGATCGCGAGCACGACGGATTCGCTCTCCGTTTGCGCGATGATTTCGATCCCGCTGGTGACCTGATCCGCGGGAAACGGCAGTGTTTTCTCGAGCTGCAACTGCATCATGCCGCCAAGTTCAATGCGATCAGTTGCCGGCAGTCGCATGCGCTCGAGCAGCACGAGATCGGTGGGCAAAGCGAGATGAACTTCGCTCTCCGCGGGCACGCTCGCCGCCGCCTCAGCGAAGGTTGGAAACTTTCGCGCGGGCCCGCCGCCGGCGGCTCCCATCACGTGCCACCCGTGCGCGGCCGGGCGCACAAACATTACGGGGGAATGACGACGGGATTTTATTCTTTCCACCAGATGATGCGCGATTGGCCGGCGGCTACTTTCTGGGCAACGAGCTCGACTTGTCGATGCACTTTTCCCGATTGACCTTCGCTCACGATGTGGACGACCTGATCGCGCAGCGTGAGATAGGGCTCGAGGCCTTTCGCCGCATCGCCAGTAAGACCGAGGTAGGAGAGCGCTTCCGGATTGATGCTTTTGAAAACACGATCGTCCTCGGTCTCATCCTCCTTGTCCGGCCCGCGGCGCACCTCGATGAAGCGCTGGGCGCGCGCATCGCCGACATTCGGCAGCACCTCGAGAACCTGCAACGGAGCGCTTTGCAGGTCGATCGGTCCCGCCGTGAAGACGGTAAAATCGTCCTTCCATCCGGGCTTTGCCGTGAGCGGCTTGGAGCCTTTCACCTGCTCGATTTCCTCCACGCTCACGAACCGGCTGCGATTGGGCGGATGATAATCCCCTTCGTCTTCCGCGCCACCCACGCGCTGCAAATTATCGGGATCGATCCAGTCGAGCATGCAGTCCACGAGCGTTTCGCGTTCCTGAAAGGAGAGGCCACGGCGCTCGAGGTAGCGTTTAAAAATCATCACGTGCTCTTGCGCGGCGGGGTCCGTGCCCGTCGCTGCGCCTTGCAGCAGCCAGTTGAGGTTCAGCTTTCCGGCTTCGCCTTTGATGCTGACTTTGTAGCCGCGCTCGGGACCGAAACCGCGGTGCAGGATGGGCGTGGTCTGCGTGACGAGCGGGTGCAGCGCGACCTGCACTCCGGAATGAGCAAACGCCCTTGCTTCCAGTCCGGCATTCGACTGCCCGGCGCTTTCGATGTCCTGGTTGATCAGTTTTACCCACGCAAACACGGCCGCGGAAAGGAGCAGCAGCGCCCACAAACTCAAGATCAGCGCCGAGCCTCGATTTGCCTTTCTCATGTGAGCGCCGGAAGCCGCGTCGTCGGAAGGCTCAGCACCACCTCGACAGGAAATTCCGCACCGGCGCGCCAGATGCGCAGCCGCACCAGCGAGGGGCGCGCGCCCTGGTTCGTCCATTTCTCGAGCCAGGCGTTGAGTTGCTGATCGAAATACCGGATCTCGAGCGCATCCACATCGGCGAGCAACCGCAGCCAGTGCGGATCGCCGCGCGGATTTTTTTCTTCCACGCGACGAAATCCGAGCTCGGAGTGGCTGGATTTCAGCACGGGCTGCAGCGTGAGCGTCACGTGATAGCGTCCGGCCGCGAAGCGAGTAAACAAGCCATTCCCCGGCCCGCAGAGCCATGTCATTTCATCCGCCGCCTTTTCGGAAAACTGATGCGCGTCCCCGAGCAGGGCGCCGGGCTCTTCGCGCGGCAGGGAATCAAGCTGGCTTTGCAAAACGGCAATCAGTCCGTCCATCGCGGCGCTGTCGCTGCTCTGCTGGGTCGAGAAAGCGATGGCGCGCAGGTTCGATTCGATGAAGCGATAAAGCGTGAGCGCAATCATCGCGATGATGGCCACCGAGATCACCACTTCAAGCAGCGTGAAGCCGCGGCGCTTATTGCCGAAGCACATAGAAAGAGAGTTTCTTGGATTGCGGTTCGCGCCCCACTTTCCATGTCACCTCGAGCTCGACGCTGTAAAGCCCGGTCAGCTCCTGCTTTTTCTCGTTATTTTCCTTCAGCGGCGTGCGGCTCTGCGTCAAGGTCATGCCGGCAAAAGCGCCTTCCAGTTCCGTCGTTTTTGGTTGATCGATCGGGGTTTCTCCCGCTTCGATCTGCGCCATCAGATTTTCCAGCACCAGGCGCGCACGCTGGTCTTCCGAACGGGCGGTTTCGGCAGTCAAACAGTTGTTCACGCAACGCCCGAGCGAGATGACGCCGATGGCAAAGATCGCCACGCCCAGCATGACCTCGAGCAACACAAAGGCGCGCGAGGTTTTCACGGTGTCGAGAAATCCGCGCGCGCGGTGAGCGGATTGTAGCTGGCGGTCCATTCGCCCGTGGGGCCGTGGTAGATTACCGTCGCGGGTTCGCACGTTCCCGTGGGCCAGAAAATCCATTCCTTGGACGGATTTCTAATCAGCGCCGCGGGGAGATTCAGGTCGAAGGTTTCCTTCTCGGCGCAATCGATGCGGCTGACTCCTTTTTCCTCCTCCGGCGCTGCGGGCTGCTCCGGCCGCAGGGCGATTCCATCCTTGTCCCACGCGAGCACGAAGGCGCGCCGTTCCGTGCGGCTGCGGGTTTGCGCGTCCCGAGTCAGCGCGTCGAAGCTCTCAAACGACCGTTTCATGCGCTGCTCGGCGAGCACCCCGCTCACGCTCGGCACCGCGAGCGTGACCAGCAGCGCCGCGATGAAAACGGCGATGCAGATTTCAAGCAGAGTGAAGCCGCTCTGTTTTTGCACCCGAAAACCTATGCGCGTTTCCGGCAAAAGCTACTCCCGGCAAACGCCCGGCAGGCGCGGCAGTCGTTTCAGTATTCCGTCGCCGCGGCGGCCCGCGTGCTCGATGAAATCAACCTCCGCGCAACCGCGGCCACGGAAAGTGAGCGTCATGAATCCGCCGAGTGTCGGCGAGAGCGGCTGCGATTTCAGCATCAGCCGAAGCTGGTCCGGATCATGCGAAGTGGCGGCCACCGAGGCCCGCACGCCATAATGCCGCTCCGGGATATTGGTGAAAGTCTCGGCGCGCTCGCCGGATAAAATCAGCGCCCCGGAAAAGGCAGTGCGCGTTTGCAGGAAAATCAGCGGGTATTCCGGCGAGCCCGAAATCTCCAGCCGCACGTCCATCGTGTTCACCCCATCGTTGCCAAAACGGCGGTTCGCCGAGCGAATCGGCCCGACGTAAGTCCCGACGACCTGAGCCCATGCGCTGAGCGACATAGGGTTCGGCGAAACGTCCTCGCGCACGGCGCGCCGCTCGTGCATCGCCATGCAACCGGACAAAACGACTGTGAAAACCGCTGCGAGCAAAAGGCTGACGGACGTTTTCATCGTGCGTCTTTGATTACCGAGCCCGCCGTCCTGAGTCCATGGCAAAGCACCCGCCCAACGATTGACCTTCCCTCTCGCCGCGACTACATAACGCTGGTGTTTCGCCCTCTGCTCGTTTTGCTGCTGGTGGTTTGCACCACGGCTTTTTCACAGGTGCAGATTGCTCCGGCGACCGGTCAGGAGAACGTGCCGCATATGCAGTTTCCGAATTCCGATGTGCGGGATGTGCTCGCCTTTTATGAGCGTCTCACGGGAAAGCGGATCATCTACGACAACTCGGTGCAGGGAAATGTGAACATCGTGGTCAACACGCCGGTTCCCAAGGAAGAGGCGGTGAAGATCATCGAGATCAACCTGCTCCTCAACGGCTTTTCGCTCATTCCCGAGGACGACCACATCACGAAAGTGATCGGCATTGGCAAAATCCCGCGATCCGCCGCCGTGCCGATCTATTCCGAGATCGACCAGATGCCGGACTCGGAGCGCGTCGTGACGTTTCTTTTCAAACTCCAATACGCCGACGCGACCGAGATGCAGCAGATTTTGCTGGGCCAGCAATACATCGCGCCGACGAATTACACGAACGTGGTTGCGCTGCCGAAAGCACGCGCCTTGCTCATCACGGAAAGCACCGGCGTGATCCGCAGCCTGGCGCGAGTCATCAGCGAGATCGATGTGCCGCCGGCGGAGGTGGTCAGCGAATTCATCAAACTCGAACGGGCGGACGTGAAGGACGTGCTCGAAAAGCTGAAGACGATTTTTGAACCGACGCCGGCTCCAGGTGGCGCGACCTCGGCGAGCGCTCCGGTCGCGCGCGCTCCGTCCAATCCCAACGAAGCGCCTCCGCCGAACACGGGCGCCAGCCAGTCGCTGACGATCGAAAGCGGCGGCACCGGTCTGTCGGAGGACACGATCGTGATCGGGAAAATCCGGCTGACCGCCGACGTCCGCACCAATCGCCTTCACGTTATCACCCGCCCGATCAATCTGCCCTTCGTGCGGAAACTGATCCGCGAGTTCGATTCCGATGTTCCGTTTGGCACGCCGGCAAAACGGACGCTGAAATTCATCTCCGCGACCGACGTCCTGGACATCGTGGTAAAAGCGATCACGGAGCCGGGCGTTAAATCGGAAGACGCGGCCAGCTCCACGCAAACCGGCGGACGGCAAAATCCCAGCCAGACCAACGCCACCAATAACAGCTCGCTCGGGACGAGCAACTCGGCCGGCGGCGGCGGCGGATTCAACATCTCGGAAGAGCTTTCCACCCAGCCGGTGGACACCACGCCGAAAGCCGTGACCGTCGGCAACACCAAGATCATCGCCGATCCGCGCGAGAACACGATCATCGTGCTTGGCAACAAGGAAGTGCAGCAACGCGTCTTCGATCTGCTCGATCAAATCGATGTGCGCACTCCGCAGGTTATGTTGAATACCGTGATCGGCGAGCTCACGTTGAACGACGACCAGGAGTTCGGCGTCGATTATTTGCTCAAAAGCCCGGCCGCGAGTTTCCTCACGTCGGGATCCGGCGCCGCGACGGGACTTGGCTTTCCTTTTAACATCGCGAAGGGCCGCCAGATTGCCGCCACGCAGGGAACTTCGCTCGGCGCCGCGGCTGCCGCCGCAGCCGGAATCGCGAGCGGAGGCGGACTGAATACGCTCATCGGCGCAACCGATTCGCTCGACGTGATCGTGCACGCGCTCGACTCGACCGGACGCTTTCGCATCACGAACCGGCCGATGGTTTTCACCAGCAACAACAAAAAGGCGGTGATCGCGAGCGGACAGGAAATCGCCGTGCCGACGCAGACGCTTTCCAACGTCACCAACGGCGTGAACGTGAACAACACGGCGGCCGTGCAATCGTCGGTCGAGTTCAAGCGGGTCGCACTGCAACTCGAAGTCGTGCCGCTCATCAACTCCGACCGCGAAGTCTCGCTCGATATTTTGCAAAAGCTCGACAGCCTCGTGCCCGGCGGCGACCGGACGATCGGCGGCAACGCTGTTCCCACCATTTCGACGCGTTACATCAAGACGAACGTCTCCGTCAGCAATCGCGCCACCGTCGTGCTGGGCGGCCTGATTACGCGCACCGGCGGCTCGTCCATGTCCGGGGTCCCGCTGGTAAGCCGCATTCCGGTGCTCGGCTATCTGTTTAAAAACACGACGAAAAAGAATGACCGCGCAGAGTTGATCGTCCTGATCCGTCCGGTCGTCTCCAGCTCGCCCTTCGAGGTCGGCGAGAACTCGAAGATCGAGCAGGACCGGTTGCTAATCGAACCCAACCTCGACGTGATGATGGATAAAACTGCGCCGCGGCCCAAGGCAACGCCGAACGCGGTCAATTTCCGCTATCACGACCCGAAGGAAATGAAGTGAAGCAATTCTCCGAAAGCGCGTTTTAGTTTCCCCGCATGAGCTCCCCGCTCCGTAAATCGCTCGTCGATGTGCTCGTCGCCAGCGGCTGCGACGATCTCGAGGAAGCGAACCGGCTCGCCGCCACGCCCAACAACGGCCAGACGTGGACCGTCCTCGTGCTGAACTCCGGCAAAGTGGATGAGCAGCGCTTCACGATAAATCTCGGGCAGCTTTTCAAAACACCCGTCGAGACCGTCGATCTGAAAAGTATCGACCGCACCAGCCTCGGGCTCCTCCCCAGCCGGTTCGTTTTCAAGCATCACATCCTGCCGCTCAGCGCGACCGACGAAAAAGTGCGGCTCGCGACTTACGATGTGTTTAACACCGTTGCACGCCGGCTCGCGACCCAGCTCATCAACAAAAAGATCGAGTGGGTGCTCGTGCCGCGCTCGGAACTCCTCCGCGCGATCAAGGCGCTCTATGGCGTCGGCGCGGAAACGTTCGACGAGATTTTGAAATCGACGCGCACTCTCGACGCCGCCGACGAGCGGGTCGCGGCGATGGATCTCAATGCGGACGATCCCGAGGCCTCGGTCGTCAAATTCGTGAATCAGATCATCCGCGAGGCGATCAACGAACGCGCGACGGACATCCACGTCGAGCCGCTCGAAAGCGATCTGCGCATTCGCTATCGCATCGACGGCATCCTGCACGAAGTCGCGGTGCCCCCGCAGTTGCGCGTGCTGCAATCGTCCATTCTCTCCCGGTTGAAAGTGATGGCGCACATGGACATCGCCGAAAAGCGGCTGCCGCAGGATGGGCGGATCAATTTGCAGAGCGGCGGCGAAAGCATCGACGTCCGCGTTTCGACGATCCCGACCGTAAACGGCGAAAGCATCAGCCTCCGTTTGCTCACGCGAAACGAGCAGCAGCAGTTCGGTTTCGAGCGCCTCGACCTCAGCGAAAAGCAGGCGCAACTCACGCGCAGCCTGCTCACCCAGCCAAACGGAATTATTCTCGTCACCGGCCCGACCGGCTCCGGAAAGTCGACTTCGCTTTATTCATTTCTCAGCAGCATCAATTCCGTGCAGCGGCGTATCATCACGATCGAAGAACCGGTTGAATACAGGCTTTCCGGCGTTTCGCAGATCGATGTGAAACCGGAAATCGGCCTCACCTTCGCCACCGGCCTCCGCCACATTTTGCGACAGGATCCGAACGTCGTGATGGTGGGAGAAATCCGCGATTTCGAGACGGCGGAAATCTCCATTCGCGCCGCCATGACCGGCCACCTCGTCTTCAGCACTCTGCATACGAACGACGCGGTCGGCGGCATCACTCGCCTGCTCGATATGGGTGTGGAGCCGTTCCTCCTCGCGTCGGTGGTGCGCGCGTTCATCGCGCAGCGGCTCGTGCGCACGATCTGTCCGAACTGCAAAGCGCTCACCGGTTATCCGGTGGAATATCTGAAAGAGATCGGCGCGCTCGTCTCACCGGGATTCAAGTATTACCGCGGCGCGGGCTGCGAGCATTGCCGGCAGACGGGCTACCGCGGGCGCGCGGCGATTTACGAGTTTTGCGTCGTCACCGAGCCGCTGCGGCGGCTCGTCATCGAGAAAGCGACGGGCTCCGAGCTCAAGCATCGCGCCATCGCCGACGGCATGGAGACGCTGCGGCAGGTTGGCTGGCGTCGCGTGCTTCTCGGCCAGACGACGGTGGAGGAAGTGGTCCGCGTCACGCAAAACGACGAGATCATTTCCGAAACCGACCGGGAGTGATTCAGGTCAGCGGTTTGGTCGCGAACCGCCGCCATGCTACGGCGCCGAGGAGTCCTGCCACGATCAGCGTGAAAAGCCATCCGAGCTTCATCGGCTGCGGCGCCTTGGTGAAAAACTCGATCAAATCCGAAGGCGGCGAGTGCAGGCCCTGCGCATCCACCGACACGATCCGCAACGTGTAAAGTCGTGACGGTCGCAGCTTCTCCAGCTCCGCCGCGGCTTCTTCGCCCTTGAACCGAATTTTCACGTCAGGCATCGGCGTCCATTCGATCCTGAGCTGTCCGTTGGCATCGATCGCGAGGCGGCGCTGCTCGATGACGTAGCGTGCGGGGCCGCCTGCCGGCGTCCGCCAGATCAGCGTGGCGGACTTTGTCGTGACGACGCCGAGTCCCCATTTTCGCACTGGCGGAATGCTCGAAAAAACCTCCGGCGTCGCCGCGGGCGCGACTCTGTCAATGAACACCGGAGTCACCATCTGGGTTCGCTCGCGCGGGGCCGCGCGCATCGTGCTGGAAGCGACGATGCCCTCCGCTTGCATCGGAATCTGGAATCGCGTGTCGCCGGCCAAAAAAGTCAGCAACGTTCTCGCTCCCGACGGACCCGGATCGGCGAGCCGCACGTGCATCAATCGCTTCTCGCCCGGCTCGAGCGGAAAGGCGCGCTCCTCATCCGGGACTGAAAACGGCTCTTGCACACTGGTCTGCACAAACGCACGAACACCGCCCGTGTTTTGCAATGTCGCCTCCGCCGTCGTCACCCCTTTTGGAAACTTCAGCTCCTGCATGTCGCTGCGCAAAACGGGGCCAATGGCGCTCACGTTCACCTCAAACGAACTCGCAAATTCCGCCGCGGCGAATTCCACTTTCGCGTCAAACGCCGATGCGTCGTCCGTCGTCGCGGTGAGCGTCAGCGACGCGCTGCCTTTTGCCGGCACCTCGATTTCCTTCGGCATGCTCAGGCGAGGGTCCGCGGCGAGCTGCACCGTTTGCGGCACGTCGGTTCGATTTTGCAATTCCACGATGCCAACGCGCGCGGCGCTGTTTTTCGCGGAACGCAACTGCACGACCGGCGGCTGCGCAGCGAGCGGATAAAGTCCCACGCCGCGCAGAGTCGTCACGCGATCAGGATGGCTGCTGTAGCGGACGTCGCCGCGATACGCGCGCTCGGCTGCAGGCGAAAAACTCAACGTGAACTTCGCGGTCTCACCGCGGTCGAGCCGGTAATTTGCGGGACCCGACACGGTCCAGTTTTCCGGCGGCAAAAGGACGCCCGTGACGATTCCGCCGCCGCGATTCTGGACTGAAAGCTCGTTTGTCGCCGACAGGCCGGGTGTCACGTTGCCAAAATCGATTTCATCCACGACGACGAGGATTGGCGGCTCATCCACGACTTTGATCTCCACCTCGGCTGGCGCGGAAACTCCGGCGCTTGATTGCACGACGTAGGTGAAACGGTCGCGGTCGGGCTCGCCGACGCCGCCATGCTCATACGTCACCGTCGCGCTTTCGAGACCTGCATTGACCGGCGCGGAGAGCCGGCCGAATGAGGGCTGTGCGCGGACTTTGAAGGTCCATTGCTGATTCGCCTTGCCATAAGCGCGCAGCGAAATCTGCACCCGTTCGCCGCGATGAACGGTTACGTTGAGCGGTCGCGCTTGCGGCGGCATTGGCAACGGCGCACTGATTTCCGCGCGCACGGCGAAGGCCAGCAGCACCCCGAAAACGACAGCGAAGGCGCGTGGATTCACGAGACGGCTCCTCGCCATTTAATTGATTGCCCGCACCCCGCCCGCTCTTTCATAAACAGCGTCGCTCTCGATGATTTCACGTCGCGCATATTTATTTCTCTCCGCGACTTTAGCAATCTCCGCTCTCACCGCGCAGGCGGCTGGAGAGATCCCCGGCCGGAAGCCGATGCGCAAGGCGGGCGAGATGATCGCGCGACCGGAGAAGCCAAACGTCACCCCACGCGTTTACGACCGGGTCACGCCCGATAATTCGCACATCCTCGTCTCACTTTCGCACCAGCGCGCCTACCTGATGGTCGGCGACGAAATCGCGATCGACACGCCGATTTCCTCGGGCAAGGCGACCCGCCAGACCCCCGCGGGAAAATTCACCGTGCTCGAAAAAGATCCTGATCATCGCTCGAACATTTACGGCGCGTTTTGCGATTCACAGCGGCGAATCGTGCGCGAAGGCGTCAGCTCCGTCATCGACTCTGCGCCCAGCGGCACGCATTTCATTGGAGCGCCGATGAAGTGGTTCATGCGACTCACGGAAAAAGGAATCGGCATGCACGTCGGGATCCTTCCGGGTTATCCCGCATCGCACGGTTGCGTTCGACTGCCCGAGGACATCGCGAAGATGATTTACGACAAGGTGAAAATCGGGACGCCGATCGAGATCACGCCGTAGCAGAGTCGTCCCGCCTCCATCCGGAGCGGAGCCGGAGAACGCCCGGCACTTCCTTGCCGTTCCGGCTGCGAACAGGAACAACGTTCATTGCACTGCCCTCTCCGCGTTTACTGGGGAGAAATAACATTGAGTTTTTTAATTAACATCTTACGTTATTCAAGTTGTGGTTTTAATAAGTGAATGAAGAAGCCGTCTCCTGCGGAAAAGAAGCTCGTCACCCGCTGCCCATTTTGTTCCGGGCAGCTCTCCATCTCCCGACTCGCGTGCGACGGCTGCGACACCCACATCGATTCGCGGTTGCCGATCCCGCGATTTTTTCGCCTCCCGCCTGAAATGCAGGATTTCGTGATGACCTTCCTCCGCTGCCAGGGAAAAATCCGCGACGTCGAGAAGGCGCTCGGCATCTCCTATCCCACCGTTTGCAAGCGGCTCGACCTCGTCAACGATCTGCTCGGCCACGGCAGCGCGCCGCGCATTAAAAAGGAAATTCTCGAACAACTCGAACGCGGCGAAATCTCCGTCGCCGAAGCAACGCAGCTCCTAAAATCAAACCCGCTATGACTCACCCCGCCTGGTCTTTTATCTTCTCCGTCGGCTTTGCCGCCATCGCCGTTCTATTCGCATTGATCGCCGTCTGGTCGTTGCGCCGTTATCTCGGCATCAAACGGGAACAGGCTTATCTGCTCAGCATCGCGACCGCGCTGGCAGCAGCAGGAACGGGAATTTACCGCTATTATCTGCTGAACGAGGCGAATCGCGATGCGCACGCCATGAGCAACGATGCAATAGTCACCTCATCCATTCTGACCGGGCTTCTCGCGCTATTCGCCATCCCGCTCACGGCGAAATTCTACTGCGCGTGGATCGGTGACCACGCAACCGAACAGGAAAAAAAGCCCGGCATGGAAGGAGTGCGCGCGTGGCTATGTCCGGCGAATCTAACTCTCGCTGCTCTCGTCTCGGTTTGTGCGTGGACTACATTGGGTTATTCGCTTTTCGGAACTCTCTCGCTCATCTTGTTGGCGCTCGTGATTCATCCGCTCGCGACGATGCTGGCGCAGGTTCCACCGTCCGCCGTCGCGCCTCTCCCGGAGACACTCAGCACGGAACGCGACAAGGTTTTGGCGATGCTCGATGCCGGAAAAATCACCGCCGAGGAGTGCGCGGAATTGCTCAACGCGCTCAGTGTAACGGTGACCGCCACGCGCTCTGCACGCGCCCCGCTTTCGCCCCAGCAGCGCATCGTCACACTTGGCGCAGCGCTCGTGCTTGTCGGATTTTTTCTACCGTGGTTCAGCATCAATCCCGGGCGCGAACTCGGAAGGATGACCGGCCAGATGCAAGGCATGATGAACCAGTTTTCGTCGCAAATGCCGGGCGCTCCCTCGAATCCGGCGTTCCCACCAGGCATGAGCGGCTCGTTCCAAATCTCCACTCCGTCCGTCAATATCGCTGGCGGTGACGTGGAGCACGGACTGGGCTGGTTCATTCTGATTCTCTCGCTCGGCGTCGCCGCGCTCCCGTTTGCGCGCACGCAGCTCGATGAGAAAAGTCAACGCACCGCGACCTTCATTGCCCTCGCAGTTGGCTCCGTGCTTCACAACCTGCGCTTTTTGAATGTGGGACTCGTTCTGACGATCGCTGGATACGCCGTCCAGTGGATCGGCGTGGCGCGCCCGCTGGCGCTCGCTGACGCCGCGAGCGAAGTCGGGCACGAGAGCGCGTGATTGCCTCACCAAGCGATTGATCGTCGGAGCAGATCGAGCGCCGCTTGTGATGCGAGCCATTTGAAATTCTCCCGATCGGTCGGGAACTTGTGCTGCTGCACCTGCACGTCGTTTCCGCGGGAGGCGAGCGCGATGAAAACGGTGCCGACAGGCTTCGCTTCGGTCCCGCCGTCCGGCCCGGCGATTCCCGTGGTAGAAAGCGCAAAGTGTGCGTCGGATTTCTCCATAGCACCCGCGGCCATCGCCCGCGCCACCTCCGCGCTGACCGCGCCGTGTTGCGCGATGAGATCGGCTGGAACGCCGAGCTCGCGAGTTTTCGCCTCGTCGGCGTAGGTCACGAATCCGGCGAGGAAAACTGCCGACGCGCCCGGCACATTCGTGATGCGGTGCGCCACGAAACCACCGGTGCATGATTCCGCGACGGCGAGCTTTTTGCCTCGCGCAGTCAGTTCACGCACGACTGTTTCCTCCAGCGAACTTTCATCGAGCGCGGCGATTTGATCGCCGAGTTTCGAGAGAACGATGCGTTCGGCGCGATCCAACATTTCCGGCGTCCCGATGCAGCGGACATCCACTTCGCCGGGCCGCGCGCAGTAGCCGAGTTCGATCCCCTCGATCGCCAGGATTTCCTCGCCGACCAGCGCCTCCACGTTCGATTCGCCAATGCCGACCACCCGAAAAGAGCGGCACGCGAAGGTCGGCTTCTGCGGCGCGATCGTTTTTAAAATCGGCAAAACGCTCTCGCGAAACATCGGCTTCAACTCGCGGGGCGGGCCGGGCAGCAGAAACAGATGGAGCGCGTCCGTTTTTAAATACAAGCCCGGTGCCGTTCCGCATGCATTCGCCAGGACCGTCGCGCCGACTGGAACCTGTGCCTGCCGTTTTACCCGTTCCGTCATCACGATGCCGCGCCGCGCGAAACGTTCAGCGATCGCCTGCAGCACTTCGGCGCTTTCATGCATCGGCAGATCCAGCAGCTCCGCGCTGATTTCCCGCGTCACGTCGTCGGTTGTCGGCCCGAGCCCGCCCGTAACGAAGATCACCTCGGCGCGTTCCAGCGCCTCGCTGAGCGCATCGCGAATCGCGGTGCCATCCGGCACGGTCACCTGCCGTTCAATGCGCAGCCCGATTGGAAACAGCTCCTTTGCGAAAAACGCGAGGTGCGAGTTGACGACGTTTCCGAGCAGGATTTCCGTGCCCGTGTTGATAACCTCCACCCGCATTCAACTCATCTCCGCCGAGGCGCGAACGTCAAAAACTTCACCCGGCTCGCACGTGACCTCGAGTTGAATGGGGCGGCAGCAGACCGCGCAATCCTCCGTCGTGGAGTAGCTGCGTTGCGAGCTGTCGATCATCGTCGGGAACGCTTCCCCGCAGTGCGGACAAACGATGTCCGTTTCGATCAGAAGCGCCATTTAGCTTTCCGGCAGCGCCAGACGCGGCGCGTCGCTCCAGAGATCCTCGAGCGAGTAAAAGGTGCGCTTACTTTCGTGAAAGATGTGAACGATCACATCCGAGTAATCGATCACGATCCACTGGCTCATCGGATAGCCATCCACGGCCTGCGGCTTCATGCCGTGATCCGCTTTGAGCCGATCCTGAATCTCGCCGGCGATCGCCTTGAGGTGCGGCTCGGAGGTTCCGGTGCCGATGACGAAAAAGTCGGTGAAGCTGGAGATTCCACGCAGATCGAGCGCGACCACGTTTTCCGCTTTTTTACTCCCGGCGAATTCCGCGCAGAGCGTGGCTAATTTTTCCGCAGTTATGACCCAGCTCCCCGGTAGAGATTTTCGCGTTTGATAATGGCGAGCACTTTGTCCGGCACCATATACCGGATCGACTCGCCGCGCGCAACACGTTGCCGGATTTCCGTCGCGGCGACGTCGATCCGCCGCCGTAGTGTGACGAAGGCGTGCGTCGTTTTTTCCGCCGTGCGGTTGAGCACCACGAACTGCACGAGTCGCGTCAGTTCATCGATGCGGCGCCACGTGTGAAGTTCGCGCACATTGTCCTCGCCTATGAGGAAAAAAAACTCGGCGTCCGGATACCGTTCTTTCATCAGCAAGATGGTGTTGATCGTGTAAGAGGTGCCGCCGCGTTCGACTTCGGATTCATCGAGCAGGAAAAGCGGATCGTTTTCGATCGCGGCCGCCACCATCTCGCGCCGCACGGCCGCCGGTGCGGCATCCCGGTGCTGTTTGTGCGGCGAAATGGTGTTCGGGATGAAAATCAACCGGCTCAAGTCGAGATACTCGACGGCATCCCGCGCCAGAATGAGATGGCCAACATGGATCGGATCAAAGGTGCCGCCGTAGAAGCCGATCTTCATCCTGCTTCTTAATACGACAAAAACGGCGCGCGCTGGGCTTGGAAACGTGCGACGCCGGCACTCCAGCCCGCCACAATCCGCGACACCGGCGTGCCATTTTCGATCGCGCTGCGAATCGACTCGCTGCCGTAGCTTTTGAAAAACAGCTCCAGCTTTTCACCGCGCGAGCGGGCAAACAAATCCGGACGAGTTCCTGCGTTGAAGAGCGAGAGGAGATGGATGCCGACGGCAGTGAGATTCGTGTCGTTGTGCGGCTCGATGCGGAGGCGCACGCCTTGAAAACCCGATGCATACGGCGAGAAGGTCACGCCGGGCGTGTGGAGTTCCTGCATCGCCCGCGTCACCCGCCCCGCATCGGCGGATTTCGTCCCGGCGATCTCGAAAGGCGTGGACCCGCCGACGCCCGTTTCGAAGCCGGCCAGCTCGCCGATCATTCCAGTCACGACGTAGTAAAACGGCGAGCTGGAATTCGGAATATTCGGCGAAGGTTTTACCCATCTCAAACCCGTGTCGGCCCAGGTCATCTGGCGGCCCCAGCCTTGCATGTTCACCACCGTCAGCTTGCAGCGCGGCTGCACCCAGCCAAACGCATTTGCCATTTTCGCGAGCTCGCCGCACGTCATGCCGTGCACATAAGGCGTCGGCAGCTGACCGATAAATGAAATCCAGCGCGACTCCATCGGCGGCCCTTCGATCCGCACGCCGCCGAGCGGATTCGGACGGTCGAGCACGACGAACTCGATCCCCTTTTCGCCGCACGCCTCCATGCATTTCGCCATCGTGCTGATGTAGGTGTAGCTGCGGCAGCCGATGTCCTGCAGGTCGTAAACGAGTGTATCGATTCCGTTTAACATCTGCGGCGACGGCTTTCGCGTTGGACCGTAGAGTGAATGAACCGGAAGGCCGGTCGCCGAGTCACGCCGCGAAGCCACGTAACGGCCCGCTCCTTCGGTCCCGTCCAACCCATGCTCGGGTGAGAAAAGCGCGATGAGCTTGCAGTTGCGCGCGCGGCTGAGGATCAGGCGCGTCTTTGTGCCGGAGGAATCAACACCGGTCTGGTTCGTGACGAGACCGACGCGCCGTCCATCCAGCGACGCGAAGTTCTGCTTTTCCAGCACGTCGATGCCCAATTCCACCGCCAGCATGCGCGCCGACAACAAGGCGTAAACTGAAAGCGCGGCGAAGATTTTCGTTTTGAAAAACGGCATCGAAATTTAGGCTGCGGATTTTATGGAGCCCACTTCACCCGGTCAACTGCTGCTCGTCGGAGTGCGGGGCAAGGAACTCGATTCTGCGACGGCGAAAACGTTTCGCGCCGTTCAGCCCGGCGGATTCATTCTCTTCGGTCGCAACATCGAATCCCCCGCGCAGCTTCGGAAACTGATCGACGATCTGCGCGATCTCAGCGCCGTCGAGCCGATCATCACGATCGACCAGGAGGGCGGGCGGGTGTCGCGTTTGAAACTGATCGGCAATGAACCGCCAAACGCCCAGCAGCTTCGGGACAAAGGAGACTTGTCACTGATCGAACGTCACGGAGAAATCACCGGTCGTTTGTTGAGGATCTTCGGCTTCAATCTCGACCTCTGTCCGGTGCTCGATATTTCGTTTGATGACGACGCGGATAATTCCCTGCGTGGCCGCTGCTGGGGCCGGAACGTAGAGGAGGTGATCCGCAACGCCTCCGCTTTCAACGACGGATTGCACGCCGAGCGGATTGCGAGTTGCGGCAAGCATTTTCCCGGTTACTCCGCGGCCACAATCGACGCTCATCATGAACTGCCGGAGATCGACCGAACCCGCGCGCAGCTCGACGCGGAGGAACTCGCGGTTTTCAAACACTGCGTGAAACACGTGGACAGCATGATGATCTGCCACGCGAAGTATCGTCATCTCGACCCGGAATTTCCGGCATCGCTCTCGAAAAAAATCATCGCCGGAATTTTACGCGGCGAGTTCGGCTTTGACGGGCTGGTGATGACGGATGATCTCGATATGGGCGCGATTCTCAATCACTACGAACTCGACGAAATGCTGCGGCTCGCGATCAGCGCCGGCAATGACATCGCGATGATCTGCCATCGCATCGAACGCGTGCAGGAGGCGCATGATATTTTGCAAACACTGCCGGTCGCGCAGCTCGAACGAGCGCTGGCGAGCGTGGAGCTATTCAAACGCAAGATCACTCCGCCTGATGAGTTTTCGGAAGCGGAATTCCGACGTCGCGACTCGGAAGTGTTGGACTTGCGCGTGGCCACGCTGGGGCCGGAGGCCGCGGCGCAACGCAGTCCGGAAGACGGCAAGCGCTCACCGGTCGAGATGTATTGATCGCTGGAATCTCGGGGCATTCGCATCTCTGATGCCCAGTCTGCTCAATCGCCGCACGGTCACGAAGGTTGATGGCCAGCCGCACGGATATTTATTTGTCCTACTCTGCCTGGTTTGTTTCTCCGCGCCCTCGCTCTTCGGCGCACAGACGCTGGTGAAGCAGGAACTTTTCGAGCAGATCGGGGTGCTCGATCGCGACGCTCCCGGAAATCTTGGGACGGTTTGGGGCTCATTCGTGAAACGTCCCGTCGGGCCGCGAGCCGCGTCTGGTGCTCCAGGCTGGTCCTCGGAGATTCGCGGCGAAACCACACTCCACGACATGAGCCTGCAGACTGGAGCAGGCCTGGCGGCTCGCTATAGTGGCATGTTCGGCGCGTGGTATTTCATGGGCCACGTCATGACCGACGGGGTGAACAAAGTGCAGCTCATCAGCCTGCAAAATACGGCCGGCGGCGGTGGAAATCCGGTCGCCACGGCCGTCGTGGATTCGGAGATGAAAATCTCGCTCTCGTTTTATAACTCGCCGGAACAATCCAACGTCGTCCGGCTCTCCCCCAACACCTGGTATTGGATCGGCGTAAAATGGCGCGCGTATGCGAATCAAGGGATTCGCTACGATGTCACCTGGGTTTCAAAAACGCTCGGAGGCTCGCTTACGGTGCTGGGGACTCCGGTCAAAAACGCGTTGATGGGCGGCGATTTTCAAAGAATCCGCGCCGGCGCGGTCAACACAGGCGGCTACGCGGCAATGATCGCGCGATACGGCGCGCCGTCGCTGTTTCACCTCGATAATTTTGCGGATGGAAATTATCCACCCGGCCTCCTGGAACCCGTGGTGGAGCGGCATCACTGGTATGTGGACACGGCGAATGGCGCCGACAGCAATACCGGCCTCCAGCCAGATGAGGCCTGGCAGAGTGCGGCTAAAATCAACGACGAGGCTCAAAACCTCGGCATCCTTTCAACGGTGGATGGATTCGACCACGGCGACATCCTTGTGATCGACACCCGCACAAAACCTCTGGAACTCGGCCCCGATTCACTCGCGATTCCGACCGACGGCATCACCATCCAACCCCCCGCTGGACAGCGGTATGTAAATATAAAGGCCGAGAAGACGATCAGTCCCGGCGCATGGCAGAAAACTGCGGGCTACGACGCCATCTTTCAAACACCGGACACCGAGACGGCGATCGTCCTCTGGGAAAATGACAAATGGATGCATCATCCCACCGGCAATAAATTCGAGGAAGTGGCTGCCAAACTCCAAGCCACAGCGGGCAGTTTCTGGACGGACGGCGCCACGCTTTACGTCCACACTTTCGATCACTCGAACCCCCGCACAAACCAGAAGATCTATTCGCGGTCGCGCTTTCGCGGCTCCGGAGATTCGGCGATCCTGATGTCGGGCAACTCTTGGTCCGTGCATGGCCTGCGGGTG
>JAXDQV010000344.1:0-9587 GCA_034667645.1 Chthoniobacter sp. | reverse complement strand
ACATCGATTACATGGATGAATACCGCGTTTTTACGTGGGATAAAAAGCGCTTCCCCGATCCGGCGGCGATGCTCACGAAGCTGCGCGAGCAGGGCTTCCGCGTCATTACGATCGTCGATCCGGGCGTCAAATATGAACCGGGCTACAAGATTTTCGACGAAGGAATGGCGCGCGATGTTTTCTGCAAAACAGAGAGCTGCGAGGTATATGTGGGACAGGTGTGGCCGGGGCGCACCGCGTTTCCGGATTTCGCGGTGGAGGACGTGCGGAAATGGTGGGGCGAGCTGAACGCCGCGCACGTCCGCTCGGGACTTGCCGGAATCTGGAATGACATGAACGAGCCCGCGACGGGAGAAGTGCCGCCCGATGCGATGCGCTTCGAGCATGGGCGGCAGACGCATCGGCGGTTCCATAATCAATACGCGATGCTGATGGCGATGGGCACCACCGAGGGGCTGCTGAGCGAGATGCCCGACCTGCGCACCTTCGTGCTTTCGCGCGCCGGATCAGCGGGCATTCAGCGCTACGCTGCGAACTGGATGGGCGACAACTGCGCGCGCTGGAATCACCTCTGGATGAGCATCCCTATGGCGCTCGGCTTCGGCATTTCGGGTCAGCCGTTCGTCGGCGCGGACATTGGCGGCTTCATGGAAAACGGTTCCCCGGAGTTGCTCGTGCGCTGGTATCAATGCGGCGCGCTCACGCCGTTCTGCCGCAACCACAATTCGCGCGATCAGATTGATAAATACCCGTGGGTTTTTGGCGAAACAGTCGAGGAACTTTGCCGCGCCGCGCTGGAGCTGCGCTACCGGCTGATGCCTTACATTTACACCAGTTTCTTCCGTTCATCGGAAACGGGTGAGCCGGTGCAGAGTCCGCTGATTTTTCAGTATCAAAACGATCGCACGCTTCGCGACCTGGACGACCAATACCTCTTCGGCAGCGATTTGCTCGTCGCGCCGATTTACGTCAAAGGCGAAACGGCCCGGCAGGTTTATCTGCCGCAAGGCACCTGGTATCACTGGTTCACCGGCGAGAAATTCAATGGCCGCAAATGGGTGGTGGCGCAGGCGCCGATGGAGCACATCCCGCTTTACGCGCGCGGAGGTGCGGTCATCCCGATGTGGCCTTCCGCGCCGGACTCAACGATGGATTTTCAGCCGGAGACCATCGAGCTCCACGTCTTTATCCCGGATGAAGATGTCGAAGATCTTTCGTTTTTGCATGAAGACGACGGACGCACTTTTGCCTTCAGACGATGTGCATTTTACCGGACGGAATTCCTGCTGCGGCGCGCCGGAGCGCAACTGACCCTCGATGCAAAAGTGACAGGCGACGGATTCCCCGAGTTCGCGCGGCGTCACCTCCGGCTCGTCTTTCACGGCGGGATCGGCAAACAAGTGGAGGTCAACGGCGAGCGCGTCCTGCTCGAAAGCGGGAGCACTTTGCTGGAAAATGCGGGCGAGGCATTTCGCGTCGAGGCGACGCTCGGCAGCGCGGTTTAAAAATCCACGATCGCCCGCAGGCCTGCCACGACTGCATCCTGCGCCCGCGTGGCTCCGCCGGGATTGAGGATGTATTGGAAGTCGGGTTGCAGCCGCAAATGATCGAGCATCAGCGCGGTTTGATACGTGAGTTCGAGGACGGTTTCATGATGCGCGGCCTCGCCGGCACCGTGAGGAAAACGGTCGCTGATTTTCGTAAAACTCACGCCTGCGCCGAGGCGGTCACCGGTATGCACGAGCCCTTCGTAAACTGCGCCGCCCTCCGCATACCACGCTGCTTCATTGCGATCATCGGGCACCGCGCTCGCTCGCGTGAATAGCGACAAACCCGCGCTGCCGTCGGTGCCACTGACCTGCCGCTCCGCTGCGACATAAGCGCCTCCGTTTCCACGGTGAACGTGATCCCCGCGGACATCCGGATACTTGGCGGTGTCGTAAAACGCGCCCGCTTTCACCGAAGTCCGCGGGCCATCACCGATCGTTCGCCAGCCGATCTCGCCAATCAACAGCGCGCCGTCGCTGCCGCGAATTCCGAAATGCGTGCCGTGCTCGGTCCGCAGCTCACTGCCGGCATTGCCACCATAAACGCCGCTGCGAAAAACCCATGAACCATCGGCAAACTCTGCGCGAATTCCCGGTGTCGAGAGCGGCCAGATCGCGAAGCCGGGAACCTGGCTGATCGTATTGAGCGCCCCGAACGAGCTGTTCATGAAAACTCCGCCGCAGTCGCAAGTGAAGAACTCGGTGTCGACCGCGAGCTTTCCCGCGCGGAGTGAGACGTGTCGCTGATCATCGCCGATCCTTTTTTCGATCCGGATTTCGTAAAGCCGGACTGTGTCGAACGCGTCGATGTTGCTGAGGACGTTAAAATCGCCCACGTATTTCTCCGTTAGGCCGACCCCATGCGGCGCGAGAATTTGCGCGAAAAACGTGGTTTGCGTCAGCCCGGCGATTTTCTCCAGGTCGAGCGCCACGTGCGCATCCAGCAATCCTTCGTAAGCCGCGCCACGCCGAATGCCGCCGGAGAGATTTGCCATCTCCTCACCGATGTAGGTGAGATGGGCTTCAGTTCCGGCGCGAAGACGTTGCTGCAACGCCGGTGCCGAGTCCTCCTCAGCCCCGGCTCTCAGGGCCAGCGTCACCAACACCGCCAACGCGCATCGGAAACGTGCGCGCGATCGGATCATCGCCCGGTCGCAGCGGTGCTCAGCGGAATGCGAAATTCGCGTTCGCGAGTCGCGGCCATGCAGGCGGCAAACAGGGCGCTGAAGAGCAGGTCGCTGCAGAGCGCGTTACGAAAAAACATCCATGATGGCGGAAAGCCGGGGAGGCCGGTGGTGAGCGATTGTGTGAGGCCGGCGAAGTTTTGCGGATAGGCCGGATTCCCCAGCCATGAGGCGGCATTGGTCAGAGTGTAAAAAATGACCGTGCCCGCGACGCTGCCCAGCATCACCCGGCCGAAATGCGGTTTCGCGCGCAGCGAGAAGCCGACGAGTCCGACGAGCGCGAGCGCCACGTAGCGGACCACCATCTCTGAACCAATGAGCGGGGCGCCGTAGTGCGCGTTGAGAACGAGGTCGGACACAAAGAGCGCCGCGAGCGGCAGGATGAAGGCGACACGCTTCGGCAGATAGATCGCGCCGCAAAGTGCGAGTGCGGCGAGCGGCGCGAAGTTCGGCAGCCATCCAATGTTGCCGCTGAATCCGGTGACCAGACGCCACGCCACCGCGGCGATGAACAAAAGTGCGACGGCGATCTTCTCGGACGTGGAATGCGTATTCATGTGCGCGATCGTTTTACTGCAAAAACTGCGTGCTGCCTACTGGCGAAATTCGGCCGATCATTTGCCCGGGCATCCGCGTGTCCTGCGTGCCGGGGAAAAGGCTCATCCCCTCGACATGGCCGTCGAGAAAAAGCATCTGCGCGACATTTCCATGCCGGAAGTGAATCGTCGGGTTCCAGTTTTCGATCATGTAAAACTCCTCGAGCATCGGATGCTTCGCGGAGGCTGGCGCCTGAAAAGTGTTCACCTGCGCGCAGTCGCCGAAGACAATGGTGCGCGCGGGTTCAGCGATGGAAACCGCCTTCTGCTCTGATAAGAACAGATTGAATCCGTAGCCGTAGCTCGCGCCCTTGAACTTCGGTTTCCAAAGCGCGGACGCGTAGGGAAACGCGCGGCAGACTTCGATGCCGCCGACCTGCCGGATGTAGGGATAAAGCGGCGCCGCGGTTTGATCCAGCACGCGCTGTCCCTCCGCGCCGCCCACGCTCCCCCACGGTTCGAGCCCGAAATACCAAAGCTTGCCCTCGGGTTTGTTCTCGGCAAAGGCGAAGAACGTTTGCGCGTGATCGTTGAGATAAAGCTGCGTCGCGGTGCCAAGCTGGCGGAGACTGTTGGCGCACATCGCTTTGTTGCCGATGTCGCGCAGCTTCCCGGAAGCGCCGAGCGTCAGCGTCGCGAGCACGGCGATGATCGCGAGCGTCACCAGCAGCTCCACCAGCGTGAAAGCACGCTTCACTTTCTGCGAAAAAACGCGAATCCACCGAGCAGCGCCGCGGCGGCGAAGAGTGCGCCCGCCGCCGGTTCCGGCACCGCTGCGACGCGGTAAACAGTGCTCGGGCCATTCGAGAAACTTGAGCTCACCGCGACGTAAAGCCCGGAGGCCGTCGCACCGGCCGCGCCGAAAAACTCCCCGGTGCCGGTCAGCCCGACCGTGTCGGCAATGGCGGTATTCGTCAGGTCGAACCGCTTCACGATGCCCGGCGAACCGAAAGGACTGTCGAGTGCGAAAAGGTGCCGGTCATCCTGGAGCCCGAGGTATCCGTTGTTGCCGTTGTTCTGAATCCGCACGCCATCAGCCAGGGTGAGCGTGGTGTCGTTCTGTTGCGGATTCGGATCGCGCACTCCATTCACTTTGTTCGCCAAAAACTCGAAAAGACCGCCCGTGACCGCGCCGAAATTCGTCGCTCCATACAAGAGGTTGCCGGCGGAATCGATTGCGATCGGGCCCGAGTAATCGCCGCCGGTGTCGAGGAGGGTGTCGAGCTGGCCGTTGGTGAGATTCAGCCCATACACTTTGTTGTCCGGCGCAGCGAAGCCCGCAGGATTTGCGGAAAGCAGCGCGGCGGTGCCGGAGAACGCGAGGTCGTAGTTGTTCGCCACGGTCGCGATGAGCGCGGGCGCGGAGCCGTCGAAGTTCACGGAGCGAATCGTTCCCGCGCTGTTTTCGCCAAAGTAAACCCGGCTGCCGAGAACCCGCACGAACGAGCCCGAGACGCCGGCCGCTCCGTAGCTGAAGAGCGAAATCTCGCTCGCGAAATTATCCGCCGCCTTCCGCTCAAAAAGTCGCGTGTCCGAGGTTCCGCCGAAGTTTCCCGACTCGATATAAAAAAGATTCCCGCTCAGGTCGGCTCCGAGTCCCGAGATGGCGAAGCCCGGACCGGTGTTGAACAGCGAGGCCGCCGTGTAGCCCTGCTGGGCGGTGAAGGTTTGCGCGAACGCGCGGAAGGAAGCGCCCAGGATGAGCGCCGCGAGGATGGTCTTTTTCAATGTGGTTATCTCCAGGTTTTCGAGAGAGACCGAAACTGGAGCGCGAGCGCCGCGCACGATTTTCAAATCTCCCATTCTTCTTTTTGCGAAGAAGTTTTGTCGCGCCGGCCCGCACACGCGGCGGCGCGAATGAGAGTGGGCCGGGCAAATGTTCTGACTCCTGGCTTGCGGCGATTTGCATCGCACACCTTTTTCCCGCCTTCACCGCGGTCCGCGACTCGCGAACGGCGATTGGCCTTGGGAAATCGTATCCAGTTACAGCAGCGCAACTGCTCCCGGTTTTCACGGGATTTCTTGCTTCAGCTCACCTTGTTTTTAGATCGCAAAGAACTGCCGCGGTGATACGCGGCAGCGAAAAAGCGCGCAAGTTTTTTTGTCATCACGCCTCGGGCCACAAAACGAAAAGCGGCAGCCCGTTCCCAGGCTGCCGCTTCCGGTTTTGTTAGTTAGTTTGTTTGTCGCTTAGCGGCGGTGATTTCCGTTGAGCGCTTCGGCTGTCGCGAGCACGGGAGCGCCGTTGCCATTGGTGTGGTGCGCCACTTCGGTCAGCTTCACTTCGGCCATCTTCGCGGCCACGGGCAACGTGAAGAGGATCGGCTCGCTTGCCACGCCTTGCAGGCTTCCATTGACGGCCTGCACGATGATTTCCACCGTCTGCCCCGGCTCCACGCCGGCGATCGCTCCCATCGGCACCGGCGAGCTCGCAGCCAGCTTGTATTCGCTTTGCGCACCGACGATGCGCATGCGGAAGCGGTAACGGCTTGCCAGCGGCACCGCGTCACACGCCACCACGATGTTACCCGCAGCATTGACTTCGGCGGTCAAAGCCACCGGCTGTCCTGGCGTGGAGGGCGTGCTCGGCATCGGCAGGCCGAAGACCAGCCAGCGCGGATCGTTCCCGCCATCGAGCGAGCCTTCCAGAATCTTGATCAGCGAGATCATCGTCTTCGTCAGCGCGTTGTAGGCCGCATCCCATGCCGTGCCAATGTCCTTGAGCGCGAGGTCCTTCTCCTTAAGCGTCTTCTTCGCGCCCGTGATCGCCGCCTGCAGCGCCGTGCCTTCCGCCGCAGTCGCCTTTACTTCCGGCACTTCATACTTCGCGGCACCTGTGAAAAAAGCGATCATCCGCGTCGCCAGCGAGTATTGCTCGGAACTCTTGCCCGGCAGTGCGAGCGAGGGAGTGATGAACCCCACCTGCACCCACTGCGATGACCAGCGCTGGCCGAAGGAGCTCGTGAGCACCCCTTTCACCACGCCCAGCCAGTCAGCGAGAGCGCCGAGCTTTCCCTGCACCGCGTCGCTCGCCTCCTGCCGCGCCGTGCGCCCTGCGTTGAAAAGGTTGTCTTTCTCCAGGAAAGCAGCGACCTGCGCCGCGATCTCACCCGGAGTGATCTGGTTGATTTTTAACGAGACACCCAGTTGGGTCAGCCCGTCTTCCATATTGTTTCCCAGCTCATCGAGCTGGCCGGCATTTAGCGAATATATATTCAGCATGCCGCCGAGACTTAGCAACAGCCATGCCGGAACTTTTCCGGCTGCGCAGAATCGATCGATTCTGGTGAAGAAAAACTTTTTGGAGGCAGGAATGGATCAATTCAGAGCACGAAAAACTTTCGAAAGGCCTGTGCGGATCAATTCTGCCCGTCAAAAACTTTTTGGCAGCCAGAATGGATGCATTCTGCCTTCTCAAAACTTTTTGCCGCCGAGAATTGATTGCAACACGCGAACAAAAACTTTTTGGGGCTCAGAATTGATCCAGTCTGGCGAAGAAAAAATTCCCGAAGTCCTGAATGGATTGGGACCAGCGCTCGAAAAATTCCCCGAAGCCCCGAAACACCTACTGCCACGCCCAGGCCTTCGCGCCTTTGGATACTTCTGCGCCAGCGCAAACGGCCACGTGACGCGCGAGCGTTTTACGTGGCTTTTCGGCGTGGAGAGATGGCGAAATAGTGGCTCAATTGTTTGTCCAAATGTCGGCGGCCGCTCCCGCTCTTGAGAAACTTCTCCCGCCCCTTCGCATCCTGCTCATCAGGATAAGCCCCATAATAGATCAACTTCCATGGCCCCCGAAAAGAAGTGGCAAAGGCTTCCCCCGCGCCGTGCTCCGCGATCCTGCGCCTCAGATTGGAACTGTAACCGATATAGAGTCCCTCATCCTGGCACGAATGGAGGACGTAAACATAGAACATCTCTCGCCACTTAGCCTGCGAAGCCGCGTGAGGCGAAGCCTTTTACGCCGGCCGTGAAAAAGGATGAACCGCTTGATCCACTCGCAATAAGCATCCTCCGTGCGTCCGCTGTAATGCGCCGTTCGCATAACACTTCTCAGTTGATCGAGGAGTTTAGGCTTGGAGACGGTCATGTGTTATGCGAACAATGGCCTGTATCCATGCAACCACAACGCGAATTAGGCGAACAAAATCACCTTCTGCGAAGGCAACTCCCGTTTCGCCTAATTCGGAGTCAGGCGCAAATCCCCATCAACACCATGAGCATAATACCAGCAATCGGATCAACATCACTCGGCATAGTCATTGGATGGTTAGTCAGGTATTTCATTCGACGATTTACCACATTCACACCTATGGTTTTCGGCTCCCTCGTTTCAATCATTCTAGGCGGCGCGGCGCTAAAGTTTTTGGACGCAGATAAGACTGTCTGGTGGTTCTACCCAATTGGCCTGCTTCTTGGATTCATTATCTACCACGTCGGTTCCATTCTCTATGATCGATCACCTCCTGGTCCCAAGAGTTCAGGGGCATTTAAGCTCCCGAAGTTCTCCGACAAGAGCAATCCATATCGCATTAAATGAATCCACCAATTGCGCCTAACCATGCGATGCAGCTAACCAGGCTCCGAGCGTCACAGCTTGTGCTCCAGACCCGCAGACCTGCCCGCACAGGCCGCGCCGCACTCCGCCTGTAGCTGATCTTGTTCTCGTTAGGCGACTAACCCAACCACAACACACACCTATGCTATTCAGCGCAATTGCTTGGATCATCATCGTAGCCTTCGGGGTTACGTTCATCGTTACTGTTTTGGCGCTCTGTGGAGTGATTGAGATTGCTCCTGGATTTCTCAAACTTCTATTCGGAAAGATGATTTTGGAGATTATCGCCGGAGGGTTTTACCTGTTTTACAGCGGCCTAAGCAGCTTTCCGACCGCAGACATTTCCGGCGAGTGGAAGTATCGCTGCACCCAACAGGGCGCGAACTACCAGCATGGAGGTATCTGCACTATTGAGAAGATTGGAGGCGGTTTGGTTCCAAGTTACAAGATCACAGGTCAGAGACTCTGGACTCATAAGTGGACAGACACTGACCCCGGAAAGCTTGTTACTTACACTCAGCCACTAACATGGACATCGGAATGGGCTGGTCAAACGGATGACAATTCACTCAAATTCACTTATACGGTCAAGACAGCAACGGCCATAATTAACGGATTCACAGATGGCAAACTGAAGATCGAGAAGGGAAAGGCGGTTTTCATTTTCGGACCATTTTACCAACTGCCACCATCAGACCCAATGTTTGGAGCGATTGAGTTTGGTCGAAGAACGAATGATAAGGACATATATTTCTAAGTCGTCGCCTAACCCTGCTATGCAGCTAACAGGCTCCGCGCGTCACGGCCTGTGCTCCAGACCCGCAGACCTTTCCGCACAGGCCGCGCCGCGCTCCGCCTGTAGCTGATCTTGTTCTCGTTAGGCCCTTCCCATGAGTAACCCCACCTTCATTATTGATTGCCCTTGGTGTAAGGCCAAAGTCGCGGCCAACGAAAAAGGCCGCGCAGAACGATCCTACTTCGACGACGATGCAGGAGAGCCGAATGGCTATCGCCTCTACGTCGGCTCCTGCCCTAGTTGCTCGGCGTTGCTTGCGGGGGAGGCAACGCAAGTTGGTTTTGAGGGTTACGACTCTGACAGCGATGTGTGGACAGATGTAGTGAGAGTCTTCCCTAAGCCCGGTCGGACGTTTAGTAGCACCCGTATTCCACGCGTTGTCAGAGATTCACTCCTTGAGGCTGACCGATCGTTGCAGGCGAACGCAAACATAGCCGCATGTGTCATGCTTGGACGAGCGCTTGAGGCGGTATGCCGTGACCTACTCGAACCAATTGCTCCCGCCTCTCCACCCCAGCCGGCGCCACCTTTACCTGGCCCGCCTCAGCCTCCAAGCGCAACACCCACCCCGGCAAGCCCAGCACCCGCAACCGCCGCACTGCCAACCCCTCCGCCCAAAAAGAAGAAGATCATGCTGGCCGAGGGAATTCGGCAACTGAAAGACAAGAAGTTCATTGATGAGCGCCTATACGACTGGAGCCAACAACTCCACGCATTCCGCAACCTCGCCGCACATCCAGAGGACGTTTCAATCTCTCGCGACGATGCCGAAGACCTCCAGACATTCGTTTACGCCATCGTGGAGTATATTTACGATCTCACTGACCGATACAATGAGTTCAAGAACCGACTTGATAAGCGCAATCGACGCAAACGGGCTTAACCATGCGCTGCAGCGAACGGCTC
>JAXDQV010000343.1:0-3084 GCA_034667645.1 Chthoniobacter sp. | reverse complement strand
AGTCCATTGTTCAACGAGTCATGGAACCAGCGTCCCGTCCCAACCTTCGATCGTTGATCACCCGCTGCCGATTGTTCGATGCGTCTGACAAAACCGCCGGTCAGGAGCTCCATCAGAAAACGATCGGTCATCTCCAGCTGCCGGAATGGTGCTCGAGCAACGCCGATTCGATTTTGAACGAGTTGCTCGGCTGGATGCACACAACATCGCTGGCAAGGTGGCAACAGAAACAGCCCGCTTGGATCAAGCGCGACGATACACGCGTTGATTTCCTCCTCTGATTGCGCGCTGCCGATTTTGCGAGCAATGCACAGAGGGAGCGTCTTGTTCGTTACCATCATGAACAAAGTCGTCCCGGCTACGACCCCCCCTGAATCCAGCGCTTCGACCCAAATCTTCAACGTATTCCACAAGTCCTTGGATCGATCGCCGAACGGCTCCGCGTCCTTTTGGATAGAGTGCTTGTCTTGCTCCAGAATCTGCGTGCCATCGCTTTCGCGAACGGCGACATCATCATCCGTTTCGATGCCGACGAGACTCCCTGCCGAGCTTTGCGCCAGATAGAGCAGAGCCCGTTCAAACTGAAAGCTAAATCCGGCATTACTCCCCGGCGCAGAATGGTCGGCCAGACTCATACGGGCGTTACATCAGATCGGCCTCGATGAGGGCCTGCCGGATTTGCCCCTCGCCGCCGGAGCCGCTGCTCATGGAGCCATCGGCGAGGAGGAGCGCCATGCTGCCCTGCGGGGCAAGGTGAGGGAGCATGTGCTTGTATCCAGGCGAAGTTCGCATTACCCCGCGGCGGGGTGCCGTAGCGCCAGCGCGGGTCACCCTCCAGCTTCGCGTCCACCATTCACTGATGTTGAAGGGTGAATTCGCCATCGTAGTCGGCACGCAGGTTGGGGTGCTGGTCGCCGGTGAAGGATTGGCGGGTTCCTTCCCGAAATTGAAGTTGAGGCCGCGGATGGACTTGTTCATCGGGGGCGAGACGCCAGGTAGTGGGATGGCAGCGTGCACCTAGTTGCTGAGTCCTCGCGGCGACTGCAGCTTCTGAAGCTTCGCCGCATCGCGCGTGACAGCCTCAAGCATCCCATCCGAGCACTTTTGCGCGATCACTTTGTCATCGTCGTCGAGCAGGCGCACGATCCAGCCGTAGATTTTTCGACCTTTCGCCTGCGCCTCTCCGTTTCTTGAGATTTGGGTGCTCTGAAGCTCCTTGGAAGTCACGGTGTTGCTCTGGGAAGAGGTTGGCGCGAGTTCCAGATCTTTGGTGCCACGATCGAAAATTTGCTTCTCTCCATCGGCGGCCCCCAGCGAAACGAAAAACCACTGGAGCGTAGCGGATTTCGCCTCGCCACCGCTGTTGCGCACCACGATCTCGAGAGACTTATCGCGCTTCTTTGAGTTTTTGATCACGACATCGCCCGTCCAGGTCGTGTTTGCCGAGTGGCCGGACGAAACGTCATTGCCAGCATCACGCACGTCGAGAAACACCCCTTCGCTCGGCGCCATCGGAAACGGCAACACATTCAACGTGATTTCGGTCCCCTGTTTTTTCGCCTTTGGTTTTGGCTTGGCCGCGGCGACCGCTTCGCACAACAGACCCGACGCCAGGAGACAAAGTAGAAGCCGCACCATGCTGCGAGGCTGAGGCCGCAAGGAGAGGCAGTCAACCGCCGTCAGGCGACGACATTTCCCTCTTCGGCAGAGGCCGCACTCGTGGACGGACAGTGCGGGGGAATTTTAGGACGCTATTTCTGCGTGGCGCGCACGCGCTCCAGGAGATCGGTTTCTTCGGGTTTGTGCCAGCCGCCTCCCCCTTTGTATTCGAGTCCCATCATCCCGTTCCGGATCTGGACCAGATGGGTGAGCGTGCCGGATGGGACGTTCAGTTTTCCGACCGCCTTGCCCTGAATCACAGCGGGGAATTCCATCGCCTTTTTGATCGCCACTGTCTTTGGCCAGAGGGTCGGGTCGGCTATGATTTCGGCCAGCTCAATGACTCTCTTCGGCGTCGCAGTGGGTGCTGGTGTCACTGCGGCCACTTCCGGTTCCGGCGTTTCCGCCGCGGCCGGGGAAGCTGGCGGGGCCGTCGGTGTGGCCGGTTGCTCGGTTTTCACCGGGAGAGTCGTGCGTTCGCGGCAGCTCGCGCTCGCGAGTAGAACGATCACGCTCAGCCATGTTTGCCCCTTGCCCATGAGAGGCTTCATTCTCTGGCAAAAAACGTCCGAGGGGAATCTTTATGTGTCGCGGTAGTGGTTGCTCCCTTGGAGCGCTCGAGGACCTTCGAAAGCGCAGGTCGACTGGGACGTAGTCAGCTGTTATCGAATAGATTTATCAAACTATATGTGGCACGCAACGACCGTTAGGCAACGTTCGATCGGAAGGAAAAGCTATAATCATTTCTTCATGCGTATCTCAATCCAGCAGGCGAGACCTGTGATGAGTGTTACAATAGCCATCCCAACGGAGCTTGATATATCTCGTGAATCTCCATACCGAGGACCGAAGCTAAATAGAGTGCTTGCTGCGAATAAGAGGGTGACGACCAAAGATAGAGCGAAACAGCCCGAGCAGCCCGGTGCATCGTCACTGCTGCGTGTTGAGACCGTTCGCTTAGGTTGTTTCTCGCGGCGCGGCGGACGTTCCTTCTTGGGCGTTGATGGCTTTTCGCGCGGTTCAGCGCGCTCATAACGGTGCTTCGCACCCTCGGCGTAACCAGCGTCATAAGATTGCGCTGTGGTAGGATTGGGGCCAGGAATGATGTTCTTAACGTCTTGAGCGAAATCATCAAGCATCCTGCCGCGTTTCCCGTCTTGGAATCCGCGGTCGTATGCTTCCTCATGATCTTTTTGATCGGCCATGTGCTCAGTCACCTAACGAGGACAAGACCAGCTACAGGCGGAGCCGGTTAGCTCCATCGCCCAGTTAGGCACGGGGCGTGGATAGAAAGAGGATCGTGTCACGGGTCTCTGGAGTAAAACCCGCAATCTCATCTTCGGTGATCACGCCTTGGGAGTAAATGATAGCGAGCTGAGCCAACGCTGTCGAACGCCGCAGGTCATCGAAAGCTCCGCTCATCTC
>JAXDQV010000342.1:0-13397 GCA_034667645.1 Chthoniobacter sp. | reverse complement strand
CGGGCGTTGCGAACGGGGCGGGAACTCGCCGGCGCGTGCCGCAACGGAGACGACGGAGAAATCACGCGTTGAGCCCGGTCAAGGCACGGCGTCGAGCAGTTTCTCGATGAGCGAATCCGCCGTGTGGCCATCCGCTTCCGCGCGATAATTGGTGATCAGGCGATGCCGCAGCACGAGCTTTGCGCTGCGCCGAATATCCTCTTTCGCCACGTTGAATCGCCCATCGAGGACCGCAAATGCTTTCCCGGCGAGCGCGAGATATTGCGACGCTCGCGGCCCGGCTCCCCATTGCAGGTAACGCTTCACGAAATCCGGCGCACCGGCTTGCGCTGGTCGCGTGGCTTGCACGAGCGAGACCGCGTAGTCGGCCACCGATTGCGCGACGGGGATCTGTCGGACGGCATGTTGCAGCGCCAGCAGATCGTCCCCGGTCCACACTTTTTCCAACTGCGGCAGGTCGTCCCGGGTCGTCTCGAGCAGGATCCTCACTTCCTCTTCGTGCGAAGGATATTCGACTCGCAGGTTGAACATGAAGCGATCGAGCTGCGCTTCGGGCAGCGGATAAGTCCCCTCCTGCTCGATCGGATTTTGGGTCGCGAGCACGAAAAACGGCGCGGGCAGGGTATACGTTCGGCCGGCCACGGTGACGCGGCGTTCCTGCATCGCTTCGAGCAAGGCCGCCTGCGTTTTTGGAGGCGTGCGATTGATTTCGTCCGCCAGGAGCAGACTCGCGAACACCGGCCCGGGCACAAACCGGAAAGCGCGGCGGCCATCCTGCGCTTCATCCAGGATTTCGGTGCCGGTGACATCGCTCGGCATCAGGTCCGGAGTGAATTGAATGCGTTGGAATTTCAGATCGAGAATCTCGGCCAGACTGCGGACCAGCAGCGTTTTCGCGAGCCCAGGCACGCCGATCATCAGCACGTGTCCCTGGACCGCCAGCGCGACGAACAAATCCCGGATGATCTCCTCCTGTCCGATAATGCGTTTTCCAAGCTCTGCCGCGAGCCGGTCATATTGCGCCGGCACGCCGCGCAAAAGCTGCACGTCAGCGTCTGTGGCCTTGAAATCGGGAACGGAGGCGGAAGTCATGGAGTGGAAATTTGCTCAGGAGACTGGGCCAGCGCTGTTTTCCAGGCGAGCAGCGCACGCCGCACTCTTTGGTATTCCTCGGACGAAATCATCGGTTGCTTGAATTCGACCCGCGCCACGCGCTCTGCCGTTTTTGTGTCCACCCATCTCCACTGCACCGTAAGCTTTTCTGCGGCGGATGCGACGCTAAAAGGCTCCGGCAGTTTGGCAGGGGCACCGTTCGCAAAAGTCAGCCGGAGCATTTGCGCTCCCGCGAGCGGCTGTCCGTCGTTCAGCAAGAGCGGGCGATCGCGGGCGGGAGCGGCGAATGCCTCGAACCACGGCAGGTTTACTTCGGGTAAACGCGGGCCGCTGTTTTCCAGCCTCGCCGTGAGCCCGACCGCTTCGCCCAAAGACGCCACGTCGCTCACGCGGGCGTCGGCGAAATCTCCCGCCGGCAAAAGCTCGCTCGCAATCTGGTAAACCCGCGCCTGCCGTTGCATCGGGGTGAGGCCGCGAAAGATGCGTCGCATTCCGTCTTCCGCCAATCCGGTGACTTGTCGCCGGAAAGTGCCGCTCCAACCCCTCTCTGGCGACTGCGTGAGCGCCCAATCATCGGTCACGGCGCTGATTTGCTCCTTGGCGCTGGTGATCGTTTTGAACTCGGCTTTCTCTTTCGTAATGATCAGGCCCGCGCGGCTCTGGTCGCCCGGCGCCACGAACCCGAACGGCGTGACGCTGTCGGTCGCGTCGAGCCAGAGATCTTCCGGCTGGCCCTTCGCATCCGCCTTCGGCACGTAACAAATCGCGTGATTAAACTGCCAGCTCGGGAAATTCACATCGGTCGCTCCGCCGCGGTTGAGCAAAACCAGATGAGCCTCAATGCCCTGACAACCAAGAAGTGCGACGAGCAAATTCGCCTTGTCTTTGCAATCGCCGAAACGATTTGCCAGCACGGTGGCGGGCGTGCGCGGACGGAATCCTTGCACGCCGATTTCGACGGCCATGTAGCGAAGCGCAGAGACAAATTCAAAGCAGCGCTGGATTTGGTCGAGTCGCGTTTTTGAGCCCGCGGCCAGCTCGACAGCCACTTTGCTCACGCTGGGATCAATCACGTCCGAGCCCTTGGCGAGACGGCGAAACCATTCCGCAAAGTCGTCCCATGACGCCAGGGAGCTGATGCCGACCCATGTCACGAAGGAAGTCCACGGCGGGTCCCCGCCCAAGTGTTCGAACGCTGGCAGCGCGGGAAGATGCCATTGGTAAACGCGCCGTCCGTTGACGACGCTCTCCTCGGCGGCGGATGGCGAGTTATTCAAAAGCACGCGGAAGTTTTGCTTTTGAGGGACTCGCACTTCGAGTGTCGTCGCGAGCACCGGAATATCGCGCTGGATCGGGAACGCCTCGGAAACCTGCGGGAGGGTGGGCTCAAGCAATTGGCGCGTGCGAAAGCCAATTTCAATGAGACACCCGACATGCGCGTCGGGCAGATAAACCATGGTCATCGGCTCGACGCTTCCCGAGGTCGGATCTGTCGCACCGGGCAATTTTGCGGGATTAAAAACAACGGTCGAGCCATCCGGCCGAATCACGCGCGCGACTTCCAGTTTGCTTGTCACCATCGGCGGAGCTTGGGGCAGGAAGTGATTCGCCCACGCCTCGACGGAATCCTCCCGAGCCAGGAAAACGCGGTAAAAAGTAAATCGGTCGGCCGTGCGATCGTCCTCGACCGTGAAGCCAATCCGCTGTTCCAGCATGAGCGCCGAATGCCCTTCGGGATTTGGCAATGCGGCCGCTTCGGCGATCAGTTTTTTCGTCTCGTCCGTCGCCGGTTGCCGCTCCCATTCCGCATCGGCATTCTTGATTGGCACTTTGATATCGGAAGCCGAGAGCAGGGGAAGAACGGGGCGCAGCCTCGCGTCCGGTTCGCTTCGAGCGACCAGATTCACACCGAAGGGCGGCTCGAGGATTTTCCCTGAAGTGGGATCGGCCATGCGCGCATGCTCCGTCTGGGCGAGCTGCGAACTCTCGTATTCATGAGCGACCAGTTCAGCCGCACGCGCCGCGATCGAGGAGAGCGAGCCTTTTGGACTTTCCGCAAAAGCTGCAACCCACATCGCCGGAAAACGCGGCTGATCACTTTCTCCCTCGGATTTCGTCGCAGCGACAATGGTGCGCCGGGGATCCTGCAGCAGCGGCAAGAACGGACCGCTTTCGTTGGTCCCAATCAAAACGAACTGGCGACCAGCCAAAGCATCGAGCCTCGTTTTTAAATCGCCTGCGGTCAGGCGCGGGCCGCTGACTTGAAACGCGGGTGAGCCGCCCTGCGATTTTCCGGAATGGCCGAAGAGCACCAGCCAGAAATCGTCCTCCGGGTGGCTTTGTTTCGAGAGCTGTTCCAGTTTCTGCAGCACCGCGTCGCGTGTGACCTTTTGCGTGAGGACGTGCACGTTTTCTCCCGCGAATCCGCGCTCGATGAGCAGCCGGCGCGTCTCGTTGGCGAGCCGGTCAAACTCCTCGGCGTTCGCTGACGAACCGCTCAAGCCGACGACAATCAGCGCACTGGAGGTGGCCTTCGCAGCCGCTGGACTAAAGAGGCAAAACAGCCATGCCCAAGCGAAAAAACATGCCGAATAAACGCGCATCAAAGGAGGTCGGGATCGACGCGGAGCGGCTCGAAACCGCGACCAGTAGAGCGAGTTTGGAGATCGACCGTCAAAGCAAATGCGCCGCATAGTTTCGCGGTGAAGTGGATCACCTACGAGCATGTGAAAGTAGACCGCGTGGCGTGTCCGTGGCTTATCCAGAGGCGCGCTGCGCAGGCACAGTAGTGCAAAGCGTGTCAGCCAGACTCGCGGCGTTTTTGGGACTCAAGCGGAACTTGGTGATCCTGCTGCTCGCCATCGTGGTGATCGGCGCCGGGGAAGAGCTGTGGATGCGCTTTGTCCCGAAATATCTGCAGGCGCTCGGCGCGGCGCCGTTCGTCATCGGGCTCTACGACGCGATCAAAACGCTACTCGGTGCCATCTACGCCTGGCCGGGAGGGATCGTCGCCGACCGGTTCGGCCATCGGCGCGCGCTGGTCGCGTTCAACGTCATCTCGATTGTGGGCTACGCGCTCGTGCTCGCCGTGCCGCACTGGGCTGCCGTCATCGCCGGCACATTTCTCTTTCTCGCGTGGAGCTGCTTCTCCCTGCCGGCGACGTTTTCCCTCATCGGCGCCGCGCTCCACGAGCAGCAGCACGCGATGGGTATCGGCGTGCAGTCCGTGATCAAGCGGCTGCCGATCATTGTCGGTCCGATTTGCGGCGGACTGCTCATCGACCGGTTTGGTCTCCTCACCGGTGTGCGCATGGCTGTGGGGGTAACGATCTTGCTCAGCATCTCCACGATCTTTCTTCAGCGCCAGATGGTGGAGGAAACCAGCGGACCGCCCTTCGCGGCGCTGCGCTTTTGGCAGGTGGCGCGTGCATTCAATCCTGCTCTCCGTCACTTGCTCCTGAGCGATATTCTCATCCGCTTTTGCGAGCGCATCCCGTTTGCCTGGGTCGTCATTTACGCCATGGATTATGCGGGCATGACGGCAACGCAGGTCGGCGTGCTCACGGGCATCGAGATGATTGTCGCCGTCGTCTGCCTCATCCCCGCCGCGCACCTTGCCGATCGCTGCGGACGCGAACCTTTCGTCATCACGACGTTTCTCTTTTTCACGCTCTTTCCGCTCACGCTGTTAGTTGCGCACGACTTTGCGTGGCTTGCCGTCGCTTTCGGGGTGCGCGGACTCAAAGAGTTCGGCGAGCCGGCGCGCAAGGCATTGATCATCGGCCACGCGCCGGCGGTGGCGCGTGCGCGAACCGTTGGTGCCTATTATCTCATCCGCGATTTGACCGTGACGCTCGGAGCTTTCGTCGGTGTGGCGTTGTGGAAAGCGGGACCGCACGCTAACTTCCTCACCGCCGCGGCGCTCGGAGCGCTCGGCACCGTGTTTTACATGCGCACTTTACGCGGACGGATTTTATGAAAAACCGAGCCACAACATTTCCCAGGGCTTGTCGTCTGGCCTTTGCATTGCTCCTGGTCCTCCGAGTAGATTTCGCTGTCGCCGCGCCATCTGCTCAGGGTTTGTCCTTCAACGCCACGTCTCCGATTTATGAGGCGGATGTCACGCTCCTCAGTCTTTCGGATAACTTAAGTGTCGAACTCTGGTTGCAACCGGCGCCGGACTGTCCTGAAGGTGCGGTCGTTGTCGACAAGCTGGGTCCTGGCACGAAGCAGGGGATTCGTTTGGAAATCGGCGTCGGTGGTTCCTTGCGGCTGATTACCGCGGCGCCGAAACCAGTCGAAACCGAGGCCAAACTTACCACCGACAAACCATCGCATGTCGTCGCGACTTTTAATTCTCGCGAGAATGTCGCGTCGATTTATCTGGATGGAAAGCTGGCCGCAAGTTTGCCCAATGATCCGAAACTTAGGATCGTCAGGATCGGCTCCGAAGCGCCGCTGCGGCTCGGTGCGGATGCGATGGGGGAACACCGCTTCGTCGGCTCGATCAGCTACTGCGCGGTCTATAACCGAGCCTTGGCAGACAACGAGGTGGAGGATCTCGCGTCCATGTCGGGCAAATTATCCAATCTCATCGGCGTGTGGAAACTCCGGCCCGATAGTGGGCGGAAAATCGAGCCCACCTCGGGCAACATTGCGCTGGTCGTGCCGACGGAAATCGAAGCCGACTCCAGCGCACCGGCGAATGCGTTGACCCTCTGGTCTCCGCGTCCGGCCCGCGAATGGCTGGAAGCGCTGGCGTTTGGAAATGGACGGCTCGGGGGAACGGTCTTTGGCGGCGTGGATCATGAGCGCATCCAACTCAATGAAGATACCATCTGGAGCGGCGGCCCGTATGATCCGGCGAATCCGGATGCGGCCGGGGTGATGAAGCAAATCCAGGAGTTGCTTTTCGCCGGCAAGCAAAAGGAGGCGGAAGACCTCACACTGAAATCGGCCATGGGAAATCCGAAGGGGATGAGCAATTATCAAACGCTCGGAAGTCTGATGCTGGATTTCCCCGAGGAAGCGATTCCAGTGACCGCCTATCGGCGCTCACTCGATCTCGATACGGCCATCGCCACGACGACCTTCAAGCGTGGTGGCGTCACTTACACCCGCGACGTTTTTGCCACCGCGCCCGATCAGGTCGTGGTCGTTCGGCTGACGGCGGATAAGCCGGGGAGCATTAGTTTCAAATCCACCATGGTCACGCCATTCAAGGACGCGAAGGTCGCGGTGGAAAATGGCTTGGTGACTTTGTCTGGAACTGGCGGCCCATTTAACAACAAGCCCGGTGAGGTGAGATTTAAATCCCTCGTCCGCGTGCAAAACGAAGGTGGCTCCGTTACTCCCGAGGGCGATTCGCTGGCGGTTGCGAAGGCGAATGCCGTGACGTTGCTGGTTTCCTGCGGCACGAGTTTCGTGAACTACCAAGATGTCAGTGCCGACCCGAACGCCCGCGCGCTAAAAGATCTGGATGGCGCGGCTGGTAAAAACTACGCCCAGCTTCGCACGCGACACCTGCAAGACTACCAGTCGCTTTTTCGCCGCGTATCGCTGGATGTGGGCACCAGTCCGAATGCGGCGCTTCCTACGGATGAACGCATCAAGAAGTTCGATGGAACGGATACTTCATTGGCAGCTCTTTACTTCCAGTTTGGCCGTTATCTCTTGATCTCGTGCTCACGTCCCGGCGGGCAGGCTGCGAACTTGCAGGGCCTCTGGAATGATGCGCTGACGGCGGCGTGGGGTGGCAAATACACAATCAATATCAACACCCAGGAGAACTACTGGCCGGCGGAAACCACGAATCTCTCCGAGTGCGCCGAGCCGCTCTTTCAGTTAATCCGCGACATCTCGGTGACCGGCCAGCGGACGGCTCAGGTGATGTATAAGGCGAAGGGTTGGGTGACTCATCACAACACGGACATCTGGCGCGCCACCGCGCCGATTGACTCGGCCGTTGGGATGTGGCCGGTCGGCGGTGCCTGGCTGACGACGCACTTGTGGGAACACTATCAATTCTCGGGCGACCGCAAGTTTCTCCAAGACTCCTATCCGATCTTGAAAGGGGCCGCGCAGTTCTTCCTCGATACCCTGGTCGAAGAACCGACTCATAAATGGCTGGTCACGGCTCCTTCAATGTCGCCGGAACATGGCGGCCTGACCGCCGGGCCGACGATGGACTTGTCGATCCTGCGCGATCTTTTCACTCAAACGGCGAGCGCGAGTGAAATCCTTGGCGTGGACCCTGATTTCCGAAAGCGCCTTCTCGCCACGCGCGAGCGGCTGGCTCCATTTCAAGTAGGCAAGTATGGCCAGCTTCAAGAATGGCTCCAGGACCTCGACGGTCCGAAGGATACTCACCGGCATTTGTCACATCTTTACGGACTTTTCCCGAGTGCGCTCTTCACGCCGGATAGCGATCCCAAAATCTATGAGGCTGCGAAAGTGTCACTGACCCAGCGCGGCACCGTCGGCACGGGCTGGTCACTGGCCTGGAAGGAGAATCTCTGGGCTCGAACTGGCGATGGTGACAAAGCCTATAGCCTACTGGTTTCCCAGTTGACTCCGCCGAAAGGCGGTTCGCAAGGAGGAGGCAGTTTTCCGAACATGTTTGACGCGCATCCGCCCTTTCAGATCGACGGCAACTTCGCCGCCACTTCGGCGATCGCGGAAATGCTGGTGCAATCGCATCGCGGCTTTATCGACCTGTTGCCTGCGCTCCCCAAAGCCTGGCCCACCGGCAGTGTCAAAGGACTCCGCGCCCGCGGCGGCTACGAAGTGGACATCGCATGGAAGGATGGATCGCTCACCTCCGCGACGGTTCGCTCGCTGCTCGGCAATCCCGGCACGATTCGCTACGCTGGCGCCACCCGCGACGTGACGATCGGTAAAGGCCAGGAGCTGACGTGGAATGGCCAATGATTGCAACTCGACATCGCCGTTGCCGATGCCTCAGTTAAGGAGCGAAAACCAACACCATGAACCAAATCCTCACCTTCCCCAGCCTGGTTTCTTTTGCCTGCTTTGCGGTTTTGCTTTCAGTCGGCCTTGTCAACGCAGCCGACGTCGGCAGCGAGCCGATCGAGCCGATCAAAGCGCCGTTTGACATGCCGCAGCTGAAGCGCCCGGAGTTTCCTAAGAACTTTGTAAGTATCCGCGAACACGGAGCCGTGGAGGGTGGGACGGCAATGAACACTGAGGTATTTCGCAAGGCAATCGAGGCTTGCTCGACCAAGGGCGGTGGTCAGGTGGTTGTGCCTGCCGGTAAGTGGCTGACTGGCGCCATTCATTTAAAGAGCAACATCAACCTTCACCTCGAAGAGGGCGCGGAAATTATCTTCAGCGACAAGCGTGAAGACTACCTGCCGCCGGTCTTTGTCCGCAATGGCGGCATTGAACTTTATAACTACTCGCCGCTCATTTATGCGCGCGATTGCGAGAACATCGCCGTCACCGGCCCGGGCATCCTCAATGGCAACGGCAAAGCGTGGTGGGACAAGGTAAAGAGCGAAACGCATCAATCCTTTGAGATGGCGGAGCAAGGTGTGCCGGTCGAGAAACGCATCTTCGGCACGCCTGAAGCGGCCATCCGGCCCAGCTTTGTGAGTTTCATCCACTGCAAGAACGTGCTGATGGAAGGCTTTACCATCACCAGCGGACCTGCGTGGACCCTTCATCCTGTTTATTGTGAAAATATCATCATCCGACGTGTGCACCTGGATACGCACGGGCCGAATAACGACGGGATGGATCCCGACTCATGCAAAAACCTGCTGGTGGAGTATTGCACCTTCACGACCGGCGATGACTGCATGGTCCTGAAGTCCGGTTATAACGAAGACGGCTGGCGCGTGAACAAGCCGACTGAAAACGTGGTGATGCGTCATTGCACTGGCAAGGAAGGACACGGCGGGCTGGTAATCGGGAGTGAGATGTCCGGCGGTGTGCGCAATGTCTTCATGCATGATTGTGAATTCGATGGCACCGATCACGCCGTGCGAATCAAGTCGCGCATTGACCGCGGCAGTTTTGTCGAAAACGTGTGGGTTGAAAATGTGAAGGCTCGAAACATGAAGCGGGACGTGGTGATTTTGAATATGGATTACAGCTCGGATAAACAGGCGATCATCACCAGGAAACCGCCGATGTTTCGCGACTTTCATTTCAAGAACATCACGGCCGACGGCGCACCGGCGGCGATCATTATTACCGGGGTAGAGGAGTCGCCCATTCAAGGGGTCCACTTTGAAGATATGACGATCACTTCCAAGAAGGGCGTCATCGCAAAAGCAGTCAAAGACCTTGCCTTTACAAACGTGCAGATTGCATCGTCTGAAGGTCCGGTTTTTGATCTTACGGATGCCTCGGAAGTTACGATCCAGGGTGCAACCGCTCCAAAAGGAAGCGCTACGTTCCTAAAGCTGCAAGGCAAGGGCTCGACTGGAATCCACATTCAGGCCAGCGACCTCTCCGGCGCAAAGCAAACCTTCGTTTTGGGCGAGGGAGTGGCAGCGGGTGCGGTGACGGTCAAATGATTTGCGGTTTCAGCAGCCGAAAGGTTTCGCCGCGTTTAACTGAAGGCGAATCATCGGACTTGGTAAGCAACTTGGTGTTTCGTTGCCCGAACTCCATTAGTTGCTCTATCGAGGTGGCTGTTGTTCACTGGAATGATGAAGCCCCTGTTTCCGTCCCTCCTTATTTCTTGCGTGGCATTGAGCCCATCATGGGCGCAGCAGATTAAGCCTTTGGAACTGAACCTCTGGGAAGGTAATCCACCGGGAATGGTGGCGGGAGCGACGCCCGGCGCAGACGACGGAACCGGACGCGTTCGCAATGTGGGAATTCCCGGAGCATTGGTCTATTTACCGAAAAACATTCCGAAAGAGGGAGCGATCGCGCTGATTGTTTGTCCCGGCGGCGGATATACGCACCTCACGCGCCTGGTCGGGGCCGACGGAGCGGTGGGAGCCTTTCTCCCCGAGGGCGTCGTGGTGATCTCTCTCAAATATCGCACGACTCCACCTTCGACTTTCGTGGATGCCGACGCCTTGGAGGATGGAAAACGCGTCGTGCGACTGATGCGGCATCGCGCTCAGGAGTTGGGCGTTGATCCCAGGAAGATTGGCATGCTGGGGTGGTCGGCGGGAGCCAACCTCGCGCTCAATCTCGCGACCCATTTTGACGAGGGAAACACCAGCTCCACCGACCCCATCGAACGCGAGAGCAGTCGTCCTGACTTCGTGGTGTTACTTAGCCCGTGGCCATCGAAGCGCGCGTTGACCGATTTTCCGGTTCCGAAGAATGCCCCGCCGGCTTTTATTGCATCGGCAAAAGACGACAAGACCGCTCCGGTAACCTTTGCCGAAGGAATTGCCGCAAACTACGAGTCGGCTGGGGCGTTACACGAGTTGTGGGTGGTGGAAACGGGCGGACACGGAGCCTTCACCATTGATGCACCGGGAGAAGGCGGCAAATGGATCGCCCGCTTCTGGCCCTGGCTGAGAAAACTCGGGATCCGGCAATGAATAAAGGCGGACTCATTCCGTGCAGAAAGCTGGCAATAGGACGATCAAATTCGAGACAGGCCTCTAATCGATGCGAAAGCGCCTTTTCCTCACATCGTTGCAGATTCCGGGGCAGACGATGAATTAGCGGTTACGGCCTTGCGCAACGATCTCTAGCAACTGGGACGATGCAGCGTGGGAGATTTTCCATTCCGTCAGATAATCAGCGGCGACCAATTGATGGACCGCAACAGTAACGCAGAAGACGATTTGGAATCGCGTCTTGGAACACTTATGCCGAAGGCGTCGCTGGGCCACGAATGCGCCGGGCCACCCGCCCGCGAATGCCAAGAGATGCAAGGTCATTTCAGGAATCCGCCAGTGTCCGGCTTGGGCGCGCGTCTTATCGAGGGCATAGATCACATAAGTGATCACCGAGAGCCCCACGGCGGAAGCGAGGGTGGCACCTGGGTGGAGAGCCAGCTTGTGCAGGGCCATGGTCGGAGCGAGCAGCAAGCCGACGAGCAACACCAAATACGCCGGGCTCCGCCGTCTCGCCGCGAAGCGAGCGGACTTGGGAGCCGGTTGTTGCATCCGTTGCGAGTGGAGACCGGCGTAAACTGCATTCAAGGCGCAGGTGCGTCCCATACGGTCGGAGCCTAGTGAGAACCGGATGAGATCGCCCACCTCGGGCTCCTTGAGGCGGAGTGCGAAATCTCTTCTGTGAAGAAAGACACTTTGCCTGCCAACTCGGAGAAATCCGTGACCTTTCTGTGCATTCCACTTGATCAAACGGGCGGTCAACAAGTCGGCCATGACAACCATACGATCCAACACGGGCAGTCATTAATCGACTTTTTTCCTCCTGGAGACTCAAGTCATTAAAAGCTTCTCAAGGACCGGGACGCATGCGCTCATCGTCAAAGTTACGAGATATCCCGAAGGCAACAAGCTTCTGGTTCACGCATTCTTCTTAATCTTAAATCATCTGTTCCAGGCATAGTTATGCCTTTAGCCTCGAGCCTATGGATCGTTCCCTACTCCAATCGGTCGTTACCGTCTCACGCGAACCGGTTACACTGCCGACCTACGCTCCAGCGGCGCCAGAGAAGAATCCGATGTTTTTGGACAAGCGCGTTTACCAAGGCAGCAGCGGCAAGGTTTATCCGCTGCCCTTCATTGATCGCGTCGCCGAAGAAAAAAAGGATC
Source organism: Chthoniobacter sp. (assembly GCA_034667645.1). Taxonomy (GTDB): domain Bacteria; phylum Verrucomicrobiota; class Verrucomicrobiia; order Chthoniobacterales; family Chthoniobacteraceae; genus JAJPJG01. The sequence continues at coordinate 1,563 of JAXDQV010000342.1, read as the reverse complement.
AGCAATGGGATGCGGTGCACATCGAGAACGAGTTCATCAAGTTGATGATCCTGCCGGAGATCGGCGGTCGAATTCACATCGGCCAGGACAAAACCAATGGGTATGATTTTTTCTACCGTCAAGACGTGATCAAGCCGGCGCTGGTCGGCTTGGCTGGGCCGTGGATCAGCGGTGGCGTCGAGTTTAACTGGCCGCAGCATCACCGGCCTTCCACGTTCATGCCGACGGATGTGGAAATCGAAGAGCACGCCGATGGCTACAAGACGGTGTGGCTCGGCGAGCACGAGCCAATGACCCGCATGAAAGGCATGCACGGCGTCTGCTTGCATCCGGGGAAGTCATTCATCGAACTAAAGGCGCGGGTGTATAACCGCACACCGTTTGTGCAGACGTTCTTATGGTGGGCCAATGTGGCGACGCGCGTGCACGGGCGCTACCAATCCTTCTTTCCGCCCGATGTTTACTATGTGGCCGATCATGCGAAACGCTCAATGAGCGAGTTCCCGCAGTGTCAGGATTCTTACTACGGAGTGAACTACAAAGAACGCGAGGCCAAAGGAGTTCCGCCGAACGAGATCCCCCGGCAGTATGTTCCGCCGGGCACTTATCCGGCTAATGACCTAAGCTGGTATGCCAATATTCCTGTGCCGACCAGTTACATGTGTATGGGCACGAAGGAGGATTTCTTCGGCGGCTACGATCACGCCACGGACGCCGGCGTTGTGCACATCGCCAATCACCATGTCTCGCCCGGTAAGAAGCAGTGGACTTGGGGTAATCATGAGTTCGGTTACGCTTGGGATCGCAACTTAACGGACGCGGATGCCAACGATGAGTATCCGCCCTACATCGAGCTAATGGCGGGTGTTTACACCGACAACCAGCCGGATTTTACCTTTCTCGCTCCGTGCGAAACGAAGACCTGGAGTCAGTTATGGTATCCGATTCAAAAGATCGGACCCGCACACCAGGCGAATATCGATGCAGCCGTAAGCCTTTCGATTTCTAAGTCGAAAGTGCGCATCGGAGTAAGCGTGTCGTCGCCATTTTCCAAGGCGCTCATTTCGCTGAAAGACACTCGCGGCAGTGGTTGGGAATGGGACGTTGACCTTGAGCCTGGAAAGCCATTCGTAACTGAGTGCGGACAACCGAAGCGAAAGTTCGTGAAGGAGGGAACGACCTTACGCGTTCTCTCAAACGACAGCCGCGAAATCATTTCCTACACATCGAAGCAGAATGAGAAAACCGACGTGCCGCCTCCCGCAACCGAGCCACCGCCGCCTGCGGAGATCGAAAGCAATGAGGAGTTATATGTCACCGGTCTGCATCTCCAGCAATACCGGCATGCCACCCGCCTGCCGGAGCCTTACTGGCGCGAGGCTTTACGGCGCGATTCCGGCGATGCGCGATGCAATAACGCGATCGGTCTTTTGCATCTCCGGCGTGGTGAGTTTACCGATGCCGAATCGCACTTTCGCCTCGCGATAGAACGCCTCACCAAGCGGAATCCGAATCCCTACGACAGCGAGCCTTATTACAATCTAGGTCTGGCGCTGCGTTATC
>JAXDQV010000341.1:0-3584 GCA_034667645.1 Chthoniobacter sp. | reverse complement strand
AAAGGATCACGCCGCAAGCAGTCGGAATACTCCGTCGCCCTGGCGGAAAAGCAAAAGCTCCGTTACCAATACGGCCTTCTCGAGCGCCAGTTTCGACGCTACTTTCAAACTGCGCTGACGCGTCGCGGCGTGACCGGCGAGATTTTGCTGCAGCTCCTTGAGACCCGTCTGGACAATGTGGTTTTTCGTCTCGGTTTCGCCAATTCCCGCAATGCGGCCCGTCAAATGGTTTCGCACGGCCATGTCTCCGTGAACGGTCGCAAGGTGGACGTTTCTTCCTTCAATGTTCGCGCTGGCGACACGGTCACCATCAAAGACAAGCCGGGTTCGCGCCGGCTTGCGGCCAAGAATGTGGAGTTGACGCAGATTGCGCCGGTTCCGGATTGGCTGGTGGCGGACAAAGATAATTTCACGGGCACCGTGTCGCGCATTCCAACTCGCGCGGAGATTGCTCCGATCGTCAACGAGCAGTTGATCGTGGAGCTCTATTCTCGCTAACCGAGCATTCAGCTCTGAAAAAGAACGGCGACGTGAAAACGTTGCCGTTTTCCTTTAAGGCCGCTCCAGCGCCGCCAACGCTTTTTCGTAGCTGCATCGTGCGAGGTAATGCCGCAGTTGAGGATCAGCGTCGGCGGGGACAGCCAAGGCGAGTCGCCCAATCTTTTCCGAAATACTTTTCAGGCCTTCGAGGTGCGCCACGGGATCGCGGGCACGCAGCTCGCCGTTTGCGATGATCGCGACGCGTTCCCGCAAAGCGTTTGCAAGTTCAACGTAGAGGTTCTCCATCGCGGGAAGCTGCGCCGGTCCGGGTATGTTGTCCAGCGGCTGAGAGCCGGAAACTCGCGTCACCAGGTCCTGAGCGGAAATCGCCGCGCGCACGAATGTGCAAAGGCTCAGGGAGCAGTGTCTTTTCGCGACGCGTCCGCCCATCTCGTCGAAGCAATGGACAATGGAAAAACTGCGGCGGTTGAAATTCGAGGGCGGTGTAGATCAGCAGTTGCCAAAATGTTGAAAGAATCAAGTCTTCGCCCCGCATCACCTCAGTTATGTTCAAGGCGTGGTCGTCTGCCACGACGGCAAGTTAATAGGCGGGGACATTGTCTTTCCGCCAGATGAGGAACACGCGAAAGCGCCAGTTGATTCCAGCTGGAGATTCACTCCCGGCTCACTGACCACGCAGCTGGGCGGCATGTTCCGGGATAGATTAGCTCGTCATCGAAGCCGTGGTTTTCATGGGTGCCTTGAGGGCGATACGCACATCGCGGCGTGAGGAGAAGCAAAGATAATATGAACGCGATCACGCAGCTTTTCCAAACGCCGATGTAATCGCGAGCACTCTGAACCTAGGGCGCATGCAGTCCACCGAAGTCCGAGCCAGCGCAGATCTTCCAAGATGCCATCGTATAGTCCCGCCGCGCGCCGATCTGGACCCAAATCTTCGATTCGCAAGACGAGATCGCCGTCGTGGTCGCGCGCTCTTCATGTGCAACGTGAAAAGTTTGGGCATGGCCCAAGTGAAGCCAGCCGATCGGAGAAGGCGGGAGCCGACCGCGGAACCTTGCGCAATTATCTCGGCGGCTGAACGAAGTTCAAATATGGTTCGTCGCGTGTTCTCGTTGACGCGGCAGGAGCAAGCGCTGATCGTTTCCGTGCTCCTTTCGGTGGCTGCGGGCGCTCTCGTGAAACACTATCGCGATCTTTATCGCGAGCATCATCCGGCGGGTCCGGCGACGGCTTCGCCGACTCCCTCTTTGCGTGCGAAAGATCTCTACGGAACGCCGTAATTTTACGGTCGCACGAGCACGGCATTCGCCACCGAATAATGGTCTGAGTGACTGAGGCTGATGAGTGGAGGTGCGACGCCTAATGTCTCTGCAAAATCCCGAGCCGAATCATGCAGGACGACAAAAGGCTCGCCGGTCTCTTTCCGGCAGACTTCGATGTCCCGCCAGCCCATCTGCCTGCCAATGCCGGTACCAAACGCTTTCGAGACCGCCTCTTTCGCCGCGAAGCGCGCCGCGAAATGCCGCGCAGGAAAAGGCATCGACGAGCTATAGTCGATTTCGCCGATGGTAAAAACACGCTTTAGAAAACGCTCTCCGAACTTGGAGAGCGAGGCTTCGATCCGTGCGGTCTCAACGACATCCACGCCGATGCCGAGGATGTTCATGTGACGTTGTAGGTCGCCATGATGGCGAGCATCTCGCAGACGGCGTTTTCGAGACCGATCATCACAGCGCGGGCGATGATGGAGTGGCCGATATTCAGTTCGGTGAGATTTGGAAGACGCAAAATGTCATGAATGTTTGTGTAATTGATGCCGTGGCCGGCATTTACCTGCAGGCCTTGCTCATGGGCGAAAACCGCCGCTTCCGCGAGGTAACGCAATTCGCGATCGCGGCTGCTCGCCGTCGCATTTGCGAAGGCGCCGGTATGCAACTCGACCGAGTCGGCGCCGAGCCGTGCGGAGGCTTCCACCTGTCCGGTGGAAGGGTCGATGAACATGCTCACGCGCACGCCGGCGGAGTGCAGACGTTTCACCGTTGGCTCGAGCAATTTAAAATTTCGCACCACATCGAGACCGCCTTCAGTGGTAATCTCATGGCGGTTCTCCGGAACCAGGCAAACATCTTCCGGAAGAATTCGAAGTGCGATCGCCAGGATATCCGCAGTGTTCCCCATTTCGAGGTTCAGCTTGGTCATCAAACTTTGCCGCAACCGCTCCACGTCGCGATCCTGGATATGCCGCCGATCGCTACGCAGATGAATGGTAATGCCATTTGCGCCTGCGCTTTCGCACGCGCTGGCGGCGGCAATCAAGCCTGGTTCAACGTTTTCAGCCTCTGGCGTTTCCGCGTAACGCGCCTGCCGCAGCGTAGCGACGTGGTCGATGTTTACGCCGAGCTGAAGCATCTGAAAGCGGGAATTTAGTGGCGGAAATGGCGGACGCCGGTGAAGACCATCGCCATTTTTCGGGCGTCGGCAGCGCTGATCACCTCTTCGTCGCGCACTGATCCGCCGGGCTGGATCGCACACGTGGCGCCGGCTTCCGCGGCGGCGACGAGCCCGTCCGCAAATGGGAAAAATGCGTCGCTGGCGACGGCACTTCCAGCGAGCGAAAGCCCCGCATCCTGCGCTTTCCAGATCGCTATGCGCGATGCGTCGATGCGCGACATCTGGCCCGCGCCAATCCCGAGCGTGCGATCCCGGCCCGCGTAAACGATCGCGTTGGATTTTACATGTTTCACCACGCGCCATCCGAAAATCATCGCCTGCATTTCCGCCTGGGAAGGGGGCCGCTCCGTCACCACTTTGGTTTCCAGTTTGTCGAACTCGCGCGGATTCCGTTTGTCCGGTTCCTGCGCCAGCACGCCTCCAATGACCGAACGAATGTCGAGGTCGTTCACGCCTGGCGGAACGTCCGAAAGCTTGCGCATGAGCCGGAGGTTTTTTTTCTTCTGTAAGATCGCCCGCGCCTCGGGCTCGAAATCGGGCGCAATGATCACTTCGCTAAAAATTTCACTGATTGCTTTAGCCAGCGCTTCGGTGAGTGGCCGGTTGCAAACGATGATTCCGCCGAACGG
>JAXDQV010000340.1:0-17865 GCA_034667645.1 Chthoniobacter sp. | reverse complement strand
CCGAATCGCTCAGCAGGAACACGCGACTCCGTTTTCTTGGCTGCGGAAAGTCTGGCGCATTGCCGTGCCCATGAGCGCCGCGGCGTTGCTGCTGGCGTTCAGCTCCGTCATGTTGCTCCAGCACGCGAAACCCGAGCGCAGCCAGCTCGTCAGCCAGATCGTCAGGAATCCTGACTACGAGGTGATCGACAATCTCGACGAGTTGGTGGCTTTCGAAGAAAATACATTATGGATCGAGGATTCCGTAGACTAGCGCTGGCCGCGGCGTGCGCCGGCGCAACGGCCCTGGCGCAAGAACCCTCGGCGGCTCCTTCAGCCAAACCTTCGGTTTCTCCCGCACTGAAACCCTGGGCCCAACCAAAAAAACCGGACGAGTTCGAGGATGCACGTCGCATTTTCGAAAAGCTCTCGCCGGCAGAGCGACAGCGTTTTCGTGAAAATCTGCAGTTGTGGAAAAACCTGCCGCCTGCCGAACAAGCAGCGTTGCGGGATCAGGAGCAAACTCGCCGCGCAAAAATCGCGGCAGAAATAGACGAGTCTGTGCGCAAAAGCGGGCTACAACTCGACGAGGATCGGCGACAGGTCTATGCGTTGCGCTACGCGCAGGAGCGTCGAAAAATCGAGCGGCAGCTTCGCCAGGAGATGGAAACCAAGCGCGGCCCGATGATGCAAAACATGCTTGCCCGATTAAAGTCCGAGTTCAATCTTCCTGCTCCATCTCCGACTCCAGTCTCCACGCCATAAGCGCATTGCAGCTGTTTTTCCCGATCAAACGGGTGAAACTATCCGCGCTCACGTCAGCGGCATCCTCCGGTAGCGCGCCATCAGCTTGAAGAATTTGATCGTGTCCCGCACGGGGTGGATCTTGCTTTCCTCGTCCCCATAGACCGTGCTCACGGGCACCGCTGCGATCTGAAAACCGGCGCGCGCAGCGATGAGCAGCATCTCGGTTTCGTAGTCGTAATTATTGCTCTCGCAAAACAGGTGTGGGATCACATCGCGATGGATCATGCGAAATCCGCATTGGGTGTCGGGAATCCATTGCCCACAGGCCCGACTTATTCGCCATGACATGAAGCGGTTCGTCTGTCGGCGCACAAACGGCATGGCCGCGATATCCGCCATCCGGCTGCCGACGATGAAAGGGGCGTGCGACAAATTTGCCTCGCTGAGAAAATGCTGAATTTCCTCGGGCAAATGCTGGCCGTCGCCATCCAAGATCATCACGTATTCGACGCCTTTCGCCGAGAGCTCCCGTAGTCCCGTTTTGATCGCCGCACCCTTGCCACGGTTTATTTCGTGCGTCTGCACCTCTGCTCCCGCGGACGCCGCTTGCACGGTGGTGGCATCACCTGAACCGTCATCGACCACCATCACCAGGTCGAGCTGCAAGCGCGTGCGGCGCACGACATCCGCGATTGATCGCTCCTCGCGAAACGCAGGAATGAGGGCGGCGACGTTTGTGCGATCGATCCGCGCGCTAGTCATCTCTGCACGGGATGAAAATCAGCGGCGTGATACGAGCTGCGCACCAGCGGTCCCGACGAGACGTGCTCAAATCCTTTCGCATACGCAATCTCGCCGTATTGGCGAAACTGATCCGGGTGAATGTAAGCGATCACCGGCAAATGCTGCGGCGTTGGGCGCAAATACTGTCCCATCGTCAGCACCTGCACTCCTGCCCCCCGAAGATCGTCCATCGTCTGGAACAGCTCCGGTTCCGTTTCGCCCAGCCCGAGCATCACGCCGCTCTTCGTCACCAGGCCCGGCGCAATCTGTTTCGCGCGTTTCAACACGCTCAGCGACACGCGATACTTTGCTCGTGACCGCACCAGCGGAGTCAGTCGTTCGCAGGTTTCCACGTTGTGATTGAAAATATGCGGCGCCGCATCGGTCACGGTCCGGACGGCTTCCTCGCGATTGTGGAAATCCGGCACCAGCACCTCGATGATGATGGTGGGATCGGTTTCGCGAATCGCATGAATTGTCCGCGCAAAGTGCTCTGCCCCGCCGTCGGCGAGATCGTCGCGCGCCACTGCCGTCACCACCACGTGCTTTAGCTTCATCCGCTGCACCGCCTCTGCGACGCGTTGCGGCTCGTCTGCCTCAAGCGCAAACGGCTTCGCCGTGGTCACTGCGCAAAATCCACACGCCCGCGTGCAACGCTCGCCTGCGATCATGAAAGTCGCCGTGCCCTGGCTCCAGCATTCCCAGCGGTTGGGGCACTGCGCCTCTTCGCAGACAGTGTGCAGGCGCAGATCCGAAATCAGCGCCTTGGTGGAAAAGAAAACCGGACTGGAGGGAAGACGCACCTTGATCCACTCCGGCTTGCGCGCCTGGTGGAGCGAGGGATTGATTTTCACGCACGACATCGCCGGGAAGCTAAGTAATCTGCCGCCGCCCCGCAAGCGCGCGGCTCAGCGTCAATTCATCCGCCGATTCCAGGCCGCCGCCCGCCGGTAATCCTTGCGCGATGCGCGTAATGCTCACCGAATAATCCCGCAGCAATTCCACCAGGTAGTTTGCCGTGGCCTCGCCTTCCACGTCTGATCCGAGGGCGAGGATCACTTCGCGTGGCTGCTCTTGTTTAACACGTTGCAGCAGCGCCTCGATGCGCAACTGCTCCGGACCGATGTGATCGAGCGGAGAAATCCGGCCACCCAGAGCGTGATAGCTGCCGCGAAAAACGCCGGTGCGCTCGAGCGGAAGAATGTCGGTCGCCTGCTCTACCACGCACAACTCGTCCATAATCCGTGTTTCATCCGAGCAGATTGCGCAGACGTTTTGGGAAACAAAAAAACCGCATCGCGGACACGCCTGGACCTGCTCGGCGACGCCGCGAATGGCGGACGCAATATCCGGCGCCCGTGCGTCGCGTGATTGCGTCATCCAGAGGGCAATCCGCTCCGCGCTCCGCGGCCCGATTCCAGGCATGCGCCGCAGTTGCACGATCAATTCCTTGATCGCGGCGGGATACTCGATGCGTTTCAAAAATTACTTCGCGGCGGTCGCGCGGCTTCGCTCGCGATGCACGATCCTGGTCAGATCCGCGCGTTCCACTCGAGCGCCGGCAGACCGACGCGGAGTTGCTCGATGCGCTGAATGTAGAACTCGAGCGGGGCATCTGCGCCATTGGCGCTCAAGGCCGCACGGAAATGATCGAGCGCGTCATCCCAGAGCTGCTCGCGGTAATAAATGATCCCTTTCCAGAACAGATCGCGCCGGCGCAGATCGTCTTCCGAAAGCACATTCTTGGGCGCCAGCAGTTCGTAGACCTCCTCCCGCGTCCGCTCATCGCGCGTGCGCACGAGCTCCATCGGGCGCACCTCCACGGCGTTGCTCGCGAGATCGAACGTGCAGGAGCCGATCAGGATTTTTGAGCCATAAATTACATTCGCGGAGCACAAGCGGCGTGCAAATTCCACCGGCTCGCCAGCCACACTGAAAGTGCCGAGCCGGTGCGAACCGTAAACGCCGCAGACCATTTCGCCCGAGTTCACGCCAATGCGGAAATCAAGTTTCCGGTGCCACTTCGCATCACATTCGCGATTGAGATTTTCGAGCCGCTGCACCAGTTCCAGCGCCGCCTGGCAGGCAATCGTCGCGTGGTTTCTTTCGGCGAGCGGAGCGCCGAAGATCACGCGCAGACTTTCTCCATCGCACTCATCGAGATAGCCGCCACGCTCCACTAAAAAATCGGCGCCGTTGCGCAAAAAGAGGTTGGTCATCGCCACGTATTCCGACGTGGAAAGCGCGTCCATGAGTTCGTCGTGATTGAAAACCTCGCACAAGACGACGGAGGCCTCGCGCATTTCTCCGTCGAGATTCAGCGGCTCTTTCGAGTTCACCAAGGCGTAGAAAGTCTTCCTGGAAAGGCGCTCGCCAAAGATGAGCCGAAGCTTGCGTTTGATGCCGCCCGCCTCGCTGCGCGCATACTGCAGCCCGCCGGCAAAGCTGAGCACGACGGCGAGCGCGGGTGCGAACGGAGAGAAGAAGATGCGATACAAATTCAGCACCCAAACCAGCGAGATGACCTGCACGAGCGCAGCCGCTGCGACGACGATTTTCAGCGACAGTTTGCTGATGTCGATCGTCGTCCACGCGACGCTGAGGGCCAGCGCGCAGAAGACGATGTATTGCACAACCGACCGCTTCTCCGGCGGATCGGAGAGGCGCCCCAAGAAGCTCCACAGACCGAGATCGAGGCGCAGAAAAACGCCCATCTCATACAGCCCTGCCACCACCAGGGAGGCGGCGAAGGCGATCAGCAGTGTGACTTTTAAATAACGCATGGAAGTCCGGAATCCCGGCGGCGCGGCCAGGCGTGGTGGGAGTGAGGTTCTAGCGGTTCCGGTAGGTTTTGACCAGCCACTCGCTCAAGAATTTGTCCGGATCGTCAATGGCCGCGGCGGTGAGCACGAGCACTTCTTCGCTGCCGCGCGCGAGTTTCAAACCGAATTCGTAATCCTTGAAAAGTTGCTCGCACAGGTCGCGCATGTGACCGTTCCCCTCGTCCGCGCGGACGATCAGCCGCGCGATCGCGTCCTCGCTGAACTCAATGCGGACGTTGTGCTTCTCGGCAAATCGTCGGGCAAACTCCCGGGCGATCCCCGCGAGCGCCTTGGCCTTCTCCTCGTGACCATGCTCCAGCAGTGCCTTGAGCGTGCTCTCAGGATTTTCGATCAAAGCGACATCGATCGTGAACCGTGCCACGCCCGAGCCCGGCAGCTCATATTTAAACTGCCGCAAAATCTTCTCGCAGACGGTCAGCAATGCGCGGGCGCCGGTCTTTTCCTCGGCCGCGAGCTCCGCGATCCGCAGCAACGCCGCATCCTCGAAAAAGACCTCGATGCCGTAGGCGCGGAAAGCGCGTTCATATTGGCGGATGATGCTCCCTTCCGAGCGCTTCATGATCTCGAAAAGGTCGGCGACCGTGAGCTCGTCGCAGACGACCCGGACGGGCAGACGTCCGATGAATTCCGGCTCGAATCCGTAATCGAGAAAATCGCGCGTCGTCGCCTGTCGGAACAAGGCGTCGCTTTCCGCCGGCGTGGTTGGCTGTGCGGCAAAGCCGATGCTCGAGTTTTTTACGCGGCGCTCGATCACGTCCTTCAGTTTGTCGAAGGCGCCGCTGACGATGAACAGAATGTGGCGCGTGTTGATCGTGTCGCGCTTGGGCTTGCCGCCGTTGCGCTGAAATTCCAGCGCCGCTTGCAATTGCCCCTGGAGATCCATCGGGTTCCGCACCGCGACTTCAGTTTCCTCCATCAACTTGAGCAGCGTCGTCTGCACCCCGCGTCCGCTCACATCCCGGCCGGAGGCCGTCGAGGCCGCGGCGATCTTGTCGATTTCGTCGATGTAAATGATGCCGTATTGCGCGAGCGCAATGTCGCCGCCGGCTTTGTGCACGAGATCGCGCACCAGATCCTCCACGTCGCCGCCCACATATCCCGTCTCGCTGAATTTCGTCGCGTCGGCTTTGACAAACGGCACGCCGATCAAGTCCGCGACATGCCGCACCAGATAGGTTTTCCCGACGCCGGTCGGCCCGATGAGAATTACGTTCTGCTTCGCATATTCGAGTTCGCGCGCCTTCTTTTCGTCCCGCTCGGCGAGTTCGCGCACGTAGTTGACGTTGTTGTAGTGGTCGCACACCGCGATCGAGAGCACCTTTTTCGCCTCGTCCTGCTGGATCACAAAACGGTCGAGATACACCTTGATGTCGCGAGGCAGGTGCGCAAACGAAAAGACGTCCGGCCCGGCTTCCGCGGGTTCTTCCGGCTCGATCTCGTCGGTATCCGGCGCGACTTGAGCCGAAACAGAAACCTGATTTCCGAACTGGCTCTTCATGAAATCGGTGAGCTTTTTTTGCAGCTCCTCGGGCGATGGAAAATTCGGTTCGCTCATGGTCGGAAAACTAACAGCGTCCGGCGAATGCACAACGCGCCGCTGCCGATGCCTAACCGACCGTCTCGCATTCGCAGGTCCAAAGCGATTCGCCGAATTCCGCGCGCGCGTCCTTGGCGAGAGCCGGGCTCGCGCCCCGGTCGCGCAAGACCGCGAATAAAGTGGAGCCTGATCCCGACATCAGCGCGCCGGAAACTTCAGGGCGATCGAAGAGCCATGTTTTCATGGTCGCGAGGACGATGAATTTTTCAAAGACCGGACGCTCGAGATCATTGACGAGCGTGCCCCATGCGAACTCCTGGGCCGCGTAGGAAATCGTGGGCAACTCCCGCGAATCGCGCCAGTGCTGATAAGCCCACGGCGTCGGCACCTCAAAAGGCGGCTTCAGCAGGAGGAGCGGCAAACTAGCGTTAAATAATTGCGGCGTCACCATCTCCCCTCGCCCGCGGCAAATCGCGGCACTTCCATATAAAAAGAACGGCACGTCTGAACCGAGCTGCGCGGCCATCGCAGCGAGCGCGTCCATTCCGAGTGCTGTTCCAAAAAACTCATTGAGCGCCAGGACCGTCGCCGCCGCATCGCTGCTGCCGCCGCCGAGTCCCGCGCCATGGGGGATTTTTTTCGAAAGGGTGAGCCGGATCCGCGGCTCGACGTTCGTCCGTTCCGCGAAAAGCTGGACGGCGCGCACGGCGAGATTCCGCTCATCGCCCGGCACCCCCGGCTCGTCGCAGGAAAATGAAAACTGCTCCGCCGGCTCCATGGTTAATTCGTCCGCGAGCGAGATCGGCACGAACAGGCTCTCGATTTCATGAAAACCATCTGCGCGTTTTCCATGAATCTTCAGCGACAGATTGATCTTGGCGGGTGCTTGGAAAACCAAACCCGAAAGGTATCTGCCCTCCCGGCAGGAAACAAGAGTCCCTTCGAGTTCCGCGAGAGGCGTCGTCGTCGAGGGGTTGAACCTATTGCACACTCGATGAAGCAACCCCTCCACACCATTCGGGATCGACCGCCATAGTCGTTCTTGCGTCAAATCCTTTACTGCACATATGCACGGACTGACCCGTTTTCGCGTGCTGTCGAGAATCAACAATTAGGCCTATTCGTTGATGTCCCGCACAGCCTCGTTCGCTTCGCCGGCTCGCGGTGAATCCGTCCTAGCTACATCTCGCAATCCTGGCTCAAACTCCTTGAGCTTGAGGCATCTGATCATAGTCATAGCATATCCGCCAAGACTGCCGCGCTCATCCGCACTCAACATCTTGGCAGCGATCCATGCGAGCGGACGCAAATCTGGGTCGGTTGGGCCAAGAGGCTTGATGGCAACCCGATCGAGAACGGTATGATCGCGTCGCTTCAGTGTGTAGTCCGAGACAAGCTTTTGAATGGCAAATCCTGCCTCGATCTGCACGCTTTGCCCCTTGGAGTCGAGGAAAGGAACGATCCACGGCAGGATCTCTAGCTCGTCGGTGCCCAATAAGGTGCGAATCCCGCGAATCTGCTTCTCGCAATCGAGCGAAAGGAGATTCTGAATCGCCTTGGGATACTCCTTAGCAATGCGCGGTGCGTCCAATGACTGTAGAAACTCTTCGCATGCTGGTCTGAGCTTCTCTGGATCAGGCCACACGCTCACCGACGAAGCCGTCGCGACGAGAACTGTCGCTAAGATGACGAGGAGCGTTCGTGGGATCATAGGCCTAACCAGAATAAGATGAGCGACGTGCGGAGCCGGTTAGCTCCATCGCATGGCTAGTCGACTTGGGTGGATTCATGCTTCTGTCTGCGTCGAGCCGCGAAGTATTTCAACAGTAGAAGTGCAGCGCAAATAATGAGGAGAAACCCGACATAAGTGAGATCCGATGTAATCTGGACATATCGCTCCATCGCAGCGCGAGTATAAAGTGGTTGACCGTGGGTATCAGCCATGATGGAGCCATCAGGATTGATTGCGGGACCAACACCGAGGATAGAAAAAGGCTGGGTTAGAGCTGACCAGATGATAAGCGCAAGCCGGTGGCAAAAAGAGGGATCAGCTCTCGGAGATGCGCTGGAAGTCCTGTGCAGCCGACGATGGCTGCCGCAGCTAGGGCTAATCCAAGTAAGAGATCAATACGCATAGTCGCCTAACTAGATGTAGACGAACTTTCGTAATATAAGACGAAGAAAGTTTCGCCTCTTTCTGCTGGGGTTTTTATAGGCAGTTTCACGATCCTCTGCTCTGTCACTCCTGGAAGGATACGAAGGAGGCCGAGGGTGGACAAGCCGGGATTGCTCGGTCGGAGGGAAGAAAACGGTTTTTTCACCGCGGCGGGACTACCGGAGTGTGACGGCATGGCTGGGGGAAACCGGCACGGTGGTGGTGCAATGCGACGCGTTGCCGCTGGCCACGCGTTACCGCTGGCGCACGCGCCTCGCGGGTTCGAGCGCGGCTTATGTGCTCGCGGCCAGCACGGTGGCTCCCGCGGCGTTCCTGACCGAGGTGGCGCCGGGCAGCTCCATCGAGATCGTCGTGCAGGCGGTCAATGTGAACCAGCAAGGCGTGGCGAGCGAGCCGATCGTCTTCACCATGCCGGTGGCAAAAGCCGCCGAGGTGAAGCTGGCGGAAGCCGCCCATCACACCAATGGCAATGGCGCTCCGGCCCTCGCGAGCGCTGAAAGCCTCAATGGGAATCACCGCCGCTAAGCGACAAACAACTAACTAACGAAACCGGGAAGCGGCAGCCTGTGAACGTGCTGCCGCTTTTTCGTTTCAACGTAAATCGCTTTGCCGCCGCGGTCGCTTCGCTTATGACGAGCGGCGATGACTCTCACGCTCGGCCACTCACCCGATCCGGACGACGCGTTCATGTTTTACGCGCTCGCCGAGCAAAAGATCGACACGCGCGGTTATCGTTTTGAGCACATCCTGCAGGACATCCAGACGCTCAACGAACGGGCGACCCGCGGCGAGCTGCACATCTCCGCGATCTCGATCCACGCATACGCTTACGTGCTCAAGAGTTACGCGCTGCTGCCGTGCGGCGCGAGCATGGGCGACGGTTACGGGCCGCTGCTGATCGCGAAGAACCGCGACGGCCTGAGCGAGAATCCGCGTCTCGGCGAGGTGCGCGAGTGGCTGCGCGAGCGCCTGATCGCGGTTCCGGGGACCATGACCAGCGCGTATCTGGCGATGCGGCTCGCGCTCGGCGAGTGCGACACGATCGTCGTGCCGTTCGATGAAATTTTCGACGCCGTCCACGAAGATCGCGCCCAAGTCGGATTGATCATTCACGAGGGCCAACTCACGTATGAGCAGGAGAATTTCGTTTCGATTCTCGATCTCGGGGTCTGGTGGAAAATCAAAACGGGCCTGCCGCTTCCGCTCGGCGGCAACGTCATTCGCAAGGACATTCCACCCGCCGCGCGCAAGGAAATCTCCGACATCCTGCACGAGAGCATCCGCTACGGACTGGAACACCGATCGCCCGCCGTGGCCCATTCCATGCCGCTGGCGCGTGGAATGGATACCGCGCTCGCCGATCGTTTTATCGGCATGTATGTGAACGAAATGACGCTCGATTACGGCGACACCGGACGCCGCGCCATCCACGAATTTCTCAAGCAGGGGCACGACGCCGGGTTTCTTCCCGCACCAGTCGAGCTCGAGTTCGTGAGCTGACGGCGATGGAACTCCAAGTCGCCGCTCTCTGTGATTCCGCCGCCGATTACGGCGGTAAACTCAGCCTTCTTGGTGCGTTCGATACGATCGTCGCCACGCAGATGCCTTCGATTCACCCGCAATGTTCCGTCGCCCTGCGGATCGTTTTTCGCAAGGAGGAAGAGGGCGCGCACGGGGTGCGGTTGAATTTCGTGGACGAAGACGGCCGCTCGATCGTGCCGCCGCTCGAGACGCATTTTGATGTGGAGTTCGCCGGCGACTTTTTCTTCACGACGCGGAACCTGATCCTGAACATCCAGCAACTCCAATTCGCCGCCGAAGGGCTCTACGCCGTGGATATCAGCCTCGATGGCCGGCAGGCTGCGAGCATTCCGCTGCAGGTTGTTCTCGCGCCGGGCTCCCCGCGCAGCGGCGGGGAATAGTTTAGCCCGCGGCGAGCATCGCCAGCGCCTTGGTCGCGAGTTTGTCGAATGCCGTTACGGCGAGGGCGAGATGTTCCTCGCGAGTGTCTTCGATCTTGTTGTGGCTGATGCCGTGCAGACTTTGGACGAACATCATCACCGTCGGAATCCCCGCAGCGGCGACTTCTGCGGCGTCGTGAAGCGGTCCGCTCGGGAGGCGATGGGACTTGCCGCAAGTCTCGCGAATGGCTGCGTCGCAGACGTCAATGAGCTTTGGATCAAAAGGCCGCGGCGCGATCTGCCAGAGCCGCTCCCATGCGACTTCGACATTGCCCTCGCGCGCGAACTCGTCGCCCGCCGCACGCGCTTCGCTTAACATCTGTGCCAGAGCCGGAGCATCGAGGTGGCGCTGATCGAGCGTGATGCGGCATTCCTCGACCACGCTCGTGACGATGCCGGGTTTAGTGGTGCAGGAGCCGATGGTGCAAACGCCGCCGCGGCTGCGTTCCGCGATTCTGTAAATCTCCGGGCTCATTTTCGCGGCGGACAAAAATGCATCGCGGCGGCGGTTCATCGGGGTGCTGCCGGAATGCGCCGCCTGCCCGCGAAACGTGACGGCATGCCGCTCCACGCCGAACGTCCCCAGCACCGCGCCGAGCGGTAGATCGAGATCGAGCAGCACCGGGCCCTGCTCGATGTGCAGCTCGAGATACGCCGCGGCGTTCGTAAGTTCTTTCCCGCTCTCCTTCACATTTTCGAAATCGATTCCATGCTCGCGCAGTGCATCGACGAGCAAAATTCCATCGCGATCCTTCAGTCCACGCGCCTCGTCCATGTCGAGATTCCCGGAGCACGCCGAGGAACCGAAGAGGCTTTTCCCAAATCGCGCGCCTTCTTCATCGGCCCAGTCCACGAGCCGCACGGTAACAGGCGGGCGGCCGCCAGACTCGGCGTGGATGCGGCGGAGAATTTCCAGTCCGGAAACAATGTTTAAACAACCGTCGAGCCAGCCCCCGTTCGGCACGGAGTCGATATGCCCGCCGATTAACAGCGCCCGCTCCGACTCGCCGCGCAAGATGGCCCAGACGTTTCCCGCTTCATCCGTCTTCACTTCTGCGGGAATCGCCTCCAGTTTCTGCCGCATCCACGCGCGCGCCACAGCCCAGACAGGCGTAAAGGCGACGCGTTGCGCTCCGTTCTCATCGCCCGTCAGCGCACGAAGTTCCTTTAACTCGGCGATCGTGCGTTGCGGATCCACACAGCTCATGGCGGAACATTTTGCGTGGCGATTGCCGCTGCCGCAAAGCTATTGTCACCGCGTGCCGATCACGATTGCGCAACTGAATACCATGCCGCAGCCGGACTTCGTCCGCACCGTCGGTCCGGTCTTTGAGCACTCGCCGTGGATCGCGGAGCGCGCGTCGGAACGGCGTCCGTTTGAAAGCGCGGACGATCTTCGCGCGGCGCTTTGCGACACGGTTGACGCGGCCGGCGAGGCCGAGAAACTCGCGCTGATTCGCGCGCATCCTGATCTGGTCGGACGCGCCGTTTTGACTGCCGAATCGCAAGGCGAACAGGCGGCCGCGGGACTGCTGGAGCTGACGCCGGAGGAAAGCGGGCTCTTCGCGCAATACAACCGCGAGTATCGCGAACGGTTCGATTTTCCGTTTGTGATCTGCGCCCGCCTGAACAAAAAAGAGGCCATTCTCGATGCGTTTCCGCGGCGCTTGAAAAACTCCCGCGCGGAGGAGATCCAGACGGCTCTCGAGGAGATTTTCAAAATTGCGCAACTGCGCCTTGCCGATTTGATCAACGACGAATGAACGCGAAACTCACCACGCATGTTTTGGATATCGCCACCGGTCGTCCTGCGGTCGGCATGAAAATAGAACTGCGTGCGCGCGGACCAAACGTCCTTTTAAAAACAGTCCGCACCAATGCTGATGGCCGGGCTGACGAACCGATGCTCGCTGCGCACGAGATGAAAGCCGGCGATTACGAACTGCTGTTTTTTGTCGGCGAATATTTTGGCGAGCGTTCTTTCCTCGACCGGGTTCCGATCCATTTCACCATCACCGACCCCGCCGCCGGCTACCACGTGCCGCTGCTCTGTTCGCCCTGGGCTTACAGCACCTATCGCGGGAGTTGATCGCACGCGCTGCGCGAAATGAAAAAATCGCCGAAAGCCGCTCACGTCCTGCAGCGCTGCGACGAGTTGGGTGCGATCAGTGATGATGCGGATGGCCTCACGCGCACCTTTCATTCACCCGCCATGCAGCGGGCAAACAATCTCGTCGGCAGTTGGATGCGAACGGCGGGGCTGGATGTTCGCGAAGACGCGGCGTTCAATTTGATCGGACGCTGGGAATGCGACTCGCCACGCGCGCGAACACTTCTGCTCTGATCTCATCTCGACACGGTTCGCAATGCTTGAAAATACGACGGGCCGCTCGGCGTTCTCGTCGCGCTCGCGGCGGTGGAAATTTTGAAAACGGCGAAGAGCGCACTGCCGTTTCATGTCGAGATTGTCGGCTTTTCCGACGAAGAGGGAGTCCGCTACCAGACGGCCTATCTCGGAAGCCGTGCGATGGCCGGAACGCTGACGCGAAACGATCTGGCACGAGTTTCCGAAAAGGGCATTGAGCGGGCGCGTCGGCAGCGACAGGAAATTCTCGGCTACGCCGAAGTCCATATCGAGCAAGGCCCGGTGCTGGAGGCGCGGAAGCTGAGTGTCGGCGTGGTCTCGGCGATCTCGGGGCAATCGCGGATTGCGGTGGAATTTGCAGGCCGCGCCGGGCACGCAGGAACCACGCCGATGAATCTCCGACATGACGCGCTGTGCGGCGCGGCCGAGCTGGTTTTGGCGGCGGAGAAATCTGGCGTGACGGCGACCGTGGGCGAACTCCAAGTCGCGCCCGGCGCAAGCAACGTCATTCCCGCGCACGCTGCCCTCAGCCTCGACGTGCGCCATCAAAAGGACGCGCGCCGGCTTTCCGCGTGCAGCGCCTTGAAACGCAAGGCGGCGGAAATCGCGCGCAAACGCGGGCTGCGAGTGCGCTGGACCCTCGTGCAGGAAACAGCAACGGTGCCGTGCGATAAAAAACTCACCGGGCGCTTCCGCGCTGCGGTGGCAAGGCGCGAATCCGAGGTGCTCGCATTGCCGAGCGGCGCGGGGCACGACGCGGCCGCGATGTCCGCGCTGTGTCCGGTCGCGATGCTTTTCGTGCGTTGCAAAGGCGGAGTGAGCCATCATCCGGCGGAAGCCGTCGCGAGCCGCGACGTGGCGAAGGCGATCGAAGTTTTGACAGATTTTCTGCGGTCGTTTTCAAGCGTCGAAAATTCGGCAGGAGCAGCGGCGTGAGCGAATTCGATCTTCTCATCCGCGGGGCGACTCCATTTCCGGAAATCGCGATCGCGAATGGAAAGTTTGTCGCGTTCGAGGCGGGAACGGCACGGGAAGAAATCGACGCCAGCGGCTTCCATGTTTTCCCGGGAGTGATCGACGCACATGTGCATTTCAACGA
This sequence comes from Chthoniobacter sp., assembly GCA_034667645.1. GTDB lineage: Bacteria > Verrucomicrobiota > Verrucomicrobiia > Chthoniobacterales > Chthoniobacteraceae > JAJPJG01. The sequence continues at coordinate 4,375 of JAXDQV010000340.1, read as the reverse complement.
GCCGGGCCGCATCGAGTGGGAGGGAATCGCGACGGGCTCCAGAGCTTGTGCGGCAGGCGGCACTACGACGTTTTTCGACATGCCGCTCAACGCGCATCCGCCGACGATTGACGGCGCGAGTTTCGACGAAAAGCTGAGGGCGGCAGAAGCGCAGTCGCTGGTGGATTTCGGACTCTGGGGAGGCCTGGTTCCCGGCAATCTCGACCAGCTCGAGACGCTGCGCGACCGCGGAGTGGTCGGCTTGAAAGCGTTCATGTCGAACAGCGGAATCAACGATTTTGCGAACGTGGATTGGAAAACGCTGCGCGCCGGAATGAAGCGGGCCGCCTCATGCGGCTTGCTGGTCGCGGTGCATGCCGAGTCCGAGCGGATCACGCAGGCGCTTTCGCAAGAACGCATCGCGGGCGGAAGAACAAGCGTGCGCGATTATCTCTATTCCCGTCCGATCGAGGCGGAACTTTCAGCCATTCGCAACGCCATCAGTTTCGCTGCGGAGACCGGCTGCGCCCTGCACATCGTCCACGTGAGCTGCAGCCGGGGCGTCGCGGCGGTTGCTGCGGCGCGGGCTCGCGGCGTGAACGTGACGTGTGAAACCTGCCCGCACTATTTGGTTCTCACCGAAGAGGACATGCAGCGGATAGGCGCACTCGCGAAATGCGCGCCGCCGCTCCGCAGCGAAAGGGAGCGGCAACTGCTTCTGGAGCGAGTGCGAGCCGGGGGAATCAGCACGATCGGTTCCGATCATTCGCCGTCGCCGCCGTCGATGAAAACGAGCGCGAATTTTTTTGAAGTTTGGGGTGGAATTTCGGGCTGCCAGCATTTGCTTCCGCTGCTGATCGACGTGGGAATCGCTCCCGAAGCAATCGCGCAACTTACTTCTCAAAACGTCGCCAGGCGTTTTCACATCGCACCGCAAAAAGGCGCGATCGCCATCGGAGCGGATGCCGACTTTTCGCTCGTCGATCTGCAGGCGACGCAGCGCATCGCGCCGGACTCGCTTTTTTACCGGCACCGGCAAACTCCGTATGCGGGACGGGAAGTGCGCGGCCGCGTGATGCGCACCTTTTTGCGCGGACAAACGATCTTTCACGATGGTAGGTTTTCCGACCGGCCACTCGGTCAACTCATCAAGCCGAATCCATGAATCATCCGCTCGGAACATCCCGCAACGTCGTGAGCAATCGCTACGCGCTTTTTACCCCGGCCGGTTTTGTGCCGGGCACGCTTCCGGGCTGGTCGAATTGCGTGGCTCACGTGCTCATCTCGGCCGGGCTGGGCGCAAACTTTGCGCAGCTCCTCATCATCCTCGACGACAACGCGCGCGGGACAGGTGGGACGGGCTCCACCGAAATGTTTTTCTTCGTCGTCGAGGGCAGTGTGCAAATGAACGATCTGGCACTTGCCGCGGGAGGATTCGCGTATTTGCCACCGGGGACTTCCTATGATTTCCGGGATGCGGTGAAAGGAACGCGATTGCTGATTTTCCAAAAAACTTTCGCGGCGCTGGCGGGACAGGAACGGCCCTCGATGGTGAGCGGAAAGGAAAGTGAGATCGGCGCCCAGCCATTCCTGGGCAATCCGCACGCGCGCTTACAAACGTTGCTGCCCGACCACGCGATGTTCGACATGGCTGTCAACATTTTCACCTACGATCCCGGTGCCGCTTTGCCGTTCGTCGAAACACACATCATGGAGCACGGATTGCTGATGCTCAGCGGCGCGGGCGTTTACCGTCTCGATGCTGACTGGCACCCGGTGCAGGCGGGCGATGTGATCTGGATGGCCCCCTATTGCCCGCAATGGTTTGTCGCGCTCGGCCCTGAACCGGCGCGCTACATTTATTACAAGGATGTGAACCGCGCACCGTTATGACCGAAGAGTTCCAAACCAGCCTCAGCGCCGAGGTGACCGGCGAAATCATCGCCGCCTTGCGCGATGCGAACCGCGCCTTCACGGAACATTATCCGGGCGAATCGAATCAACGGCAGGCGGTGCACACCGTTTATGGCGGCGGCCATCTTTTTAAGGCCGACACCGCACAGCGACTCGGCGCGGTGGCACTGCGCTCCCTCGATGAGTATGCGCCCGACGCCGCGACACTCGACACCGCGCTCGGACTCGACGGCGACTCGGCTTTTGCGAAAAAAATTTACGAGCGGGTCGCCAAAAAACTGCGTGATGAGCCGGTCGAGGATTTCCGGCTGGATTTCGAAGACGGCTACGGAAACCGGCTCGATGCCGAGGAGGATGCGCACGCCGCGTCGAGCGCTGCCGAAGTCGCGAAAGGCCTGGCCGGGGGCTCGCTGCCGGCGTTCATCGGCATTCGCATCAAACCCTTAAACGAGGACGCGCGCGGGCGCGCGGTGCGGACGCTCGATATTTTCGTGACGTCGCTGCTGGCCGCCAGCGGCGGAAAACTGCCGGGGAATTTTGTCATCACGATTCCGAAAGTGCAGATCCCGGAACATGTCACCGCGGTCGTGAAACTATGCGAGATTATCGAAAAGAAAACTGGGCTTCGCGATGGCGCGCTCCGCTTGGAGCTGATGGTGGAAACGCCGCAGGCCATCATCAACTCCCGCGGAGAAATCGCGCTCGGCTCGATCATTGCGGCGACGGCCGGACGCTGCGGCAGCGTCCATTTCGGCGTTTACGATTATACTGCGTCGCGTGGAATTACGGCCGCCTTTCAGACGATGCGGCATCCGGTCTGTGATTTCGCACGGGAGGTGATGACCGTTTCGCTCGCCGGAACCGGCATCCGTTTTTCAGATGGCGCTACCAACATTCTGCCGGTCGGCCCTCATCGCGCAGCCGCCGGGGCGACCTTGAGCGAGGAGCAACTTCGCGCCAACCGTGCCGCGGTGCATGCCGCGTGGAAGCTCGCTTACGACGACACGACGCACTCGCTGCGCAACGGCATTTACCAGGGCTGGGACTTGCATCCGGCCCAATTCATCGTGCGCTACGCGGCGGTGTATGCGTTCTTTTTGCGCGGGCTCGAGGCCGCGTCGAACCGGCTGAAAGCCTTTGTCGAGAAAGCGGCGCTCGCTTCGCTTTTCGGCGACGTCTTCGACGATGCGGCAACTGGCCAGGGACTGCTGAACTTCTTCCTGCGCGGGATGAGTTGCGGTGCGATCACCGAGGATGAAGCGCTGGCCACCGGCCTCACTCTCGACGAATTGCGCACGCGATCGTTTTTAAAAATCCTGCAGGCACGCCGCCAGCGATGAACGCGATCGAGTTCCGGCTCAACGGCAAGCTGCTTCGCGCCGACGGAATCTCGCCAAATACCACGCTCCTGAACTATCTGCGCAGCCGCGGGAGCACCGGCTCGAAGGAAGGCTGCGCCGAGGGCGACTGCGGCGCGTGCTCGGTCGCGATCGTGGACCGCGACACAAACGGCAACGCTTGTTTTCGCGCGATCAACAGCTGCCTCGTGCCGCTGCCGGCAATCGCCGGCCGCGAAATCATCTCGGTGGAAGGATTGAAGGCGGCCGCTCTTCATCCCGTGCAGCAGGCGATGGTGGATCATCATGGCTCGCAATGTGGCTACTGCACTCCCGGTTTTGTCATGTCGCTGTTCGAGGGTTTTCATCGCAAGGATTTGCAAACCGAAGCGCAGCTCGATGAGCAACTGGCGGGAAATCTTTGCCGCTGCACCGGTTATCGTCCGATTCGGGACGCGGCGGTCGAAGCGTATGCGCAAAGGGGCTCGGATGCTTATGCAGAGCGGCTTCACGAGCCGGCCGGAGAACTGCAGGCGTTGGAGCTCGAACAAAATGGCGAGCGGTTTTTCCGTCCGAAAGCGCTGGGTGAGTTGTTTGGTTTAATGGCGAAATTTCCCGAGGCCCGGCTCGTTGCGGGTGCGACGGAACTCGGATTGCTGGTGTCGAAATACTTCAAAAAAATCGAAACGTGGATTTCGCTCGAGGCAATCCCGGAACTGCTTTCAGTCGAGGAGTCGGAGGCAGAGTGGCGGATTGGCGGAGCCGTAAACCTCACGAACATTTTCGACCGTATCGGAAGCGAGTTCCCGACCCTTGGGGAGATGTTGCGCTGGTTCGGCTCCCGGCAAATCCGAAACCGCGCGACGATGGGGGGCAACCTCGTCACCGCCTCGCCGATTGGCGATTCCGCGCCCGTGCTTTTGACGTTCGACACGAAGCTGGTGCTCGCGTCCCTCGCAGGCGAACGGGTGGTTTCGCTCGACGAATTTTTTCTCGCCTATCGCAAGACTGCGCTGCGTTCCGGCGAGATTTTGAAAACCATCATCCTGCCGCGCGGCGACAAACTTCGGCGCGGTTTTTACAAAGTGGCGAAGCGTCGCGAGATGGACATCAGCACTGTGGCCGCGTGCTTCGCGATCGAACTC
>JAXDQV010000339.1:0-5135 GCA_034667645.1 Chthoniobacter sp. | reverse complement strand
TCCGTGCCGTGGCCGAGGGCGCGCAAAAACGTGGTGGCGAGAAATTTCCGGCGCCGTTTGCGGCGATCGAGATAGATGTAGAGCAGGTCGTTGGTATCGAACTGGACCTCGAGCCACGAGCCGCGATCCGGAATGATGCGGAAGGAATAGAGGACCTTGCCGTTGAGGTGGATGGACGACTCGAAACAGATACCAGGCGAGCGGTGAAGCTGGCTGACGACCACCCGCTCGGCGCCGTTGACGACGAACGTCCCCTGAGGGGTCATGAGCGGAATTTCACCCATGTAAACTTTCTCCTCTTTGGTGCCACGCTCTTCCTTGAGCTGGAACGTGACGTGGAGCGGCGCACTGAAAGTCTGGCTCTCCTTCTGCGATTCCAGCGAACTCATTTTCGGCTCGCCGATATCGTAGCTGACGAAATCGAGAGTCACTTTCTCGTCGTAGCTCGTGATCGGGAACACCTCTTTGAAAACAGCCTGTAATCCCGTCTCCTTGCGTTTGCCGGGCGGCACGTCTTTTTGCAAAAACTCCACGTAGGAGTCGAGCTGGACTTCGATGAGGTTCGGCGGTTCTGCGACCTCCTTGATTTTTCCGAAATTGATTCGCTCAGCGGACATAGATTGACTCAGGTTTGAGGTTGGCTTCACCAGACGCGCGAAAGAGCGCGGCTTGGGCAAAGGAAAAGGTTATCTATTCAAATCCCGTCGCCGGGAAATGCGGACAGAACAAAAGCCGCGGCCTCCAAAGGTGGTCGCGGTTTTCAATCTGCTCGTGATTTGGGAATTTAAAAAAGTCAGCGGCGTCGAGGCGCAGGCCTGAATTGCGGGGTGTGGAGGCTAGGTCAGAAAAATGATGCCCGCAAGCAAAATTTTGCGAAACAACTGTCATTCCGAGCGAGGCGGACAACGTTCCGAAGAACTCCGCGTGGCTTGCACGCAGGGTGTCCCCCGCCGTCGCCCGAAATGACTAAAGCTGTGTTATTTGATTTCGACCTTGGCGCCGGCCGCCTCGATCTTTTTCTTGATCTCCTCGGCTTCTTCCTTGGTCACGCCTTCCTTGATCGGCTTGGGGGCACTTTCAACGAGAGCTTTCGCTTCCGCGAGGCCGAGGCCGGACACCGCGGCGCGGACTTCCTTGATGACGGCGATTTTATTACCACCCATGTCGGTAAGAATCACGTCGAAAGCCGTCTTCTCTTCGGCTGCGGGAGCTGCTGCGCCGCCGCCGCCCGCTGGAGCTGCTGCTGCCACCGGAGCCGCTGCGCTGACGCCCCATTTTTCTTCGAGTGCTTTGACGAGTTCAGCCACTTGCAAAACCGTGAGGCCGCTGAGTTGATCCACTAACGTGTTTGTATCTGCCATATTGTGTTTTCTGCGGTATCGTCGCGCACTGAAGCTTCAGCGCATTTGAGGCGGACAGCCGTCCACCCGACAAGGAACCATTTGTTTGTTGTTAAGTCGCGAACGCCAACTGCGGCGCTCGCGAAAGTGTTTTAAGCGACGGCTCCCTCTTTTTCGGATTGCGCCTTGAGCACGCGAGCGAGCGCTGAGGCCGGCTCGTTGAGCAACCGCACGAGCGTCGCCGCCGGGGATTGCAAGGTGCCGAGCAGCTGCGCCAGCAGCACTTCACGCGCGGGTAGATCGGCGATCGATTTGATCTGATCGCTCGAGACGACCGCACGGTCAATGACGCCTACCTTCATGATCGGCTTCTGGAATTCCGCCGCGTAGGTCTTTAAAATCTTCGCCGCCGCCGCGACATCCTTGTCGCCCACGATGATCGCGGTCTGGCCCTTAAGGTCTCCGACGTCGGGCAGGCCCGCGTCCTTCGCCGCGCGGCGCAAAAAAGTGTTTTTTACGACGTGGCAGCGAGCGCCCACGCCAGCCAGGCGATTCCGCAGCTCGCCGAATTGATCGACTTTCAACCCGGTATAATCGGCAACGAACAGGAACGGCGACGCATTCAGCTTCGCATGCAAATCTTCAACGACATTGGCTTTCTCGGGTCTCATGTTTTCGGTCGCCTCGGTTAGCTCTTCAAAAATGCGGACGCATCGACGCGCAAGCCCGGCAGCATTGTCGCCGCTAGCGTCATGTTTTCGACGAAAACGCCCTTTGCGGTGGCCGGACGCGCCTTCATCACCGCGTCGATCACGGCGGCGCCGTTTTCGCTGAGCGCCTTGGCATCAAAAGAAAATTTTCCGACCGGCACCGCAACATTGCCGTTTTTGTCGAGCTTGAACTCGACCCTGCCAGCCTTCACTTCCTTCACCGCTTTTGCCGTGTCGTCCGTGACGGTGCCAGTTTTGGGATTCGGCATCAGACCGCGGGGCCCGAGCACTTTGCCAAGCTTGCGCACTTCCGCCATCGCCGCCGGGGTTGCCACTGCCACGTCAAACTCCTGAAAACCTTCCGTGACCTTTTGGATTAGCTCTTTGAATCCGACAAACTCCGCGCCCGCGGCTTTCGCGGCCTCGGCGGCCTGGCCTTCCGCGAAAACCAGCACGCGCACGTTTTTTCCCGAGCCATTCGGCAGGGGGCAGGTGCCACGAACCATCTGGTCGGATTGCTTCGGGTCAACGCCGAGCCGAAACGAAAGAGTGACCGTCTGGTCGAACTTCGTGGGCGGGAGCGATTTCAAGACGCTGATGGCTTCGTCGAGCGAATAGGCTTTGTTGGCATCCACCTTTTCGGCGGCGGCGCGATAACGTTTGGAGCGATTTGTGGCCATGTTTTTCTGCAGTGCGAGCGAGCCGGACCGGCTCTCCTGCGGTTAAAAAGGACGCGAATAATGCGCGGGCGCGTGTTGAATGCAACAATAATTTTAACCTGACGCGACTCGCGCTCACTGGCACCGTCGCCGAAACTAGAAGTCCCTGAAATCCCTTGAGATTGTTTTACCTGTTGCTCTTGCGGCGGCGCAAAGTCAAATAACCCCGTGAAAAACGGAATCCGGATCTGCTCGATTCTGATTCTGCTCGCGCTGCTGCCGTCCCCGTCTGCGGCAGACGACATCAAACTGCGCAATGGCCAACGCTACGATGGCGTGACGATTCTCCGTCGCGACGACAAAACAGTGGAAATTCAAACCCGATTCGGGCGGGCGAAAATTCCATTGCCGAGTATCGAGAGTATCAATAACGCAGCGGTGTGGCCGACGCCTTCACCCGTTCCGGGAGTTACTCCAGTCGCGGCGGCACCGGCTGAGACTCGTTTGCCGCAGAGCACCCCTGAACCCGCGAAGAGCGATTCGCCGGCGGCTGAGGAGTCAGTTTCACCCGCGGCGGACGAGACGCCCGCGCCCACGCCTCTGCTGGTCTGGCCGCGCTATCAACCGCGCTGGAACATGGAGGTGCTCCTTTTCGGAATCGCGCTTTTCTTCGCCCTCTGGGTCCTGACGCTTTCGCGTGTGCAGCGTGATTTGTTCGAGCGGCGTGCCGACCCACGGCTCTGGACCAACGTCGCGATCATTCTCCCCATCCTCGGCTTTTTAATTTATCTCGCGGTTACTACATTCAACGACCGGCGCAAGCGTGCCACCAACCAGCCGCTGACGCCAAATGAGAGTATCGCCGGACGCGAGCGCAACCGCGTCAAAACGCTGCGCGCCCGCAGTGGGTTCGAATTTCTGGACGAAGATCGCAAGGCCGTCTTGGTCAAAAATGAAGGCGAGGTCTCCGGGATCGAGAACGCGCAGGAAGTGCTCGAAGAAGCGCTGCTGGAGCGGGCAAGCGACGTGCACATCGAGCCGGGCGAAGCGGAGTATCGCGTCCGTTTTCGCGTGGATGGCATCATGCAGCCTAGGATGAATTTTGACCGCCCCGATGGCCAGCGCATCGTCTCCGCACTGAAAACGCTCGCGCAAATCGACGTGGCCGAAAAGCGCAAGGCTCAGGACGGACGCTTCCGCGTGCGAGCCGGCGGCAGCGATGTCGATTTCCGAGTGGCGACCGCGAATTCGATTTTTGGCGAAAAGCTCGTGATCCGCATTCTCGATCGCCACGCCGGGCTTCTCGGTCTCAGCGACCTCGGCATGAAAACAGAAATGCTCGAGCAGCTCGCGCGCGTCATTCACTCCCGAAATGGCATGATCCTCGCCACCGGCCCGACCGGCTCGGGGAAAACGTCCACGCTTTACGCAGCGCTTAGCCAGCTCGATGCCGCCCGCTTGAACATCATGACGATCGAGGACCCCGTGGAATACGAGCTCTCCGGCGCGACGCAGCTTCCGGTGAATGTGAAAGCGGGAGTCACCTATGAGTCCGGATTGCGCTCGCTGTTGCGGCAGGATCCCGACGTGATTTTTGTAGGTGAAATGCGCGACATCGAGGCCGCGCAGATCGCGTTGCGCGCCGCGCTCACGGGCCATCTTGTTTTCAGCTCGCTGCACACGCGAGACGCGATCGGGACAATATTGCGGCTGGTCGAAATGGGGGTCGAGCGCCACGTGCTGGCTTCCTCGCTGCTCGTGCTCCTGGCGCAACGGCTGGTGCGGGTCCTTTGCCCCGCCTGTCGCGAAGCCGCTCCATGTCTGGGTGGCGAGCTCGCCGAGATCAACCTCGAGCTTCCTGCCGGGGAGACGATTTACCGCGCGAAAGGCTGCGCTGAATGCGGAAACGCCGGGTATGTCGGACGCACGGGGATTTTCGAAATGGTGGTTTTTGACGAAGCGTTGCGACAGGCGGTCAGCAGCGGGGCGAATGAAGACGAGTTGTTGCAACATGCGCGCAACGCCGGCTACCACAGCTATCGCGAAGACGGCGCAGAAAAAGTTTTGCTCGGCATCACGAGCGTCGAGGAAGTGCTGCAAGCCTCATGATCACGGCTCGAACTTTCCCGGCGCCATGATCGAACTCTGCCTTTGTCTCACTGCTGTGCTGCTGACTATTTTCCTCGGCCGGTTCAGCGCGCGCGGGCCTGCGCCCATTGCTCTTGCGCGAATGTTGATCGCCATTTTCTCGCTGCTCGTGACGCTCCGCTACTGGTTCCTCGCGTGCCGATGGGCAAGCGAACTGGAGAGCGCCTCCGCCGGCATTATCGCCGCGGTGATATTCTGGCTCATTTTCGCTGCGACCGCGTTTACCCTGGACCGCCTTTACGACACTTATTCGGAAAATTTCGAGTCGGTCCAGCGTT
>JAXDQV010000338.1:0-11166 GCA_034667645.1 Chthoniobacter sp. | reverse complement strand
TCCCTCGCTTGTCTTTCTTTCATGGGCGGCCTCGCCTTCGCCGCATCTTCCGAGCCTCTGGCCTTTCCGACTGCCGAGGGCTTCGGCGCGACGGCCAAAGGCGGACGCGGCGGCGAGATTTATCACGTTACCAAGCTCGATGACAGCGGCCCCGGCTCGTTCCGTGAGGCGGTGAGCAAAGGTCCGCGCATCGTCTTGTTCGATGTCGGTGGGTATGTGGATTTGAAATCCAACGTCAGCGTCGGCAGCGACATCAGCATCCTCGGGCAAAGCGCGCCGGGCGACGGATTCGGAACGAAAAACTACGAGGTTTCTTTTTCCAAATCGAAGAACGTCATCGTCCGCTACATGCGCTTCCGGATGGGGCTCACGCCGAAGATGGAACACAAATATGCGGTCGGCGTGTCCGAGGGCAGCAATATGATTTTCGACCATTGCTCGATCCAATGGGGTCGCTGGGATTGCATCGGCATGAGCAAATCCAACGACATCACTTTTCAAAACTGCATCATCGGTCCGGGTGTGGCGCCGCAGCGCTTCGGGTGCCTGTGCGAAAGCGAGAACGTGACGTTTTCACACAACCTCTGGATCTCCAATCAAAGCCGCAATCCGAAGTCGAAGGGTGTGGTGCAATACGTCAACAACGTCGTCTACAACTGGGGCGTGTGCGGCTATGTCGGCGGACATTCCGCCGGCGATCATGGAGCCGACATTATCAACAACTGTTTCATCGCCGGCATTTCCTCCGGGAAAAACTTCGCGGGTGAGTTCAAGCCGACGGACCACATTTTTCAAAAAGGCAACTACGTGGACCTCGACAAGGATGGGAAGATGAACGGCAAGGTCGCGCAGCCCGAGGACTTCGGACACGGCGACAGTGCGCCCACGTTGATTGCTGCGGAGTCGGTGAAGCCTGCGGTTCCGGTGAAGCTCGACACGGCGGAAGGCGCTTACAAAAAGATCGTCGCGGGTGCGGGCTGTTCGCTCGTGCGCGACTCGGTGGACAAAAAGCTCATTGACGATCTCACATCGCTCGGCAAGTCCGGCAAGACGATCAGCGACCCGGCGGAGATGGGTGGATTCGGCGAGCTCAAGGGCGGCTCGGCGCCGGTGGATGGTGACCACGACGGGATTCCCGATGCGTGGGAAAAAAAGAGCGGCCTCAGTGTCACGAACGCCTCGGATGCGACCTCAATGCGCGACGGATACACGAACCTCGAGCGTTATTTGAACTCGCTGGTGGGCGAGTAAGCCGCACAGGCGGCTTGCTTAAAGATCGAGCGTTTCGCCGATCGCCAGTGCGTTGCCGCGTATTCCGCGCGCCGCGAGTTTTTGCACGAACGCGTCCGTATCGGCGCGGATCAGGTCAAATGTGTTGTAGTGGATCGGGATCGCGAGCGCGCATTTCAAGAACTCCGCGGCGAGCACCGCGTCGTCCACGCCCATCGTGAAATTATCGCCGATCGGCAGCAGTGCGACATCGATGTGATTGAGCTCGCCGAGCAGCTTCATCTCCACCGTGAGCGCGGTGTCGCCGGCGTGGTAAATCGTTTTCCCATCCGCCGTGATCAGCATTCCGGCGGGATTGCCGAGATAAATGAACTGCGCGTCCTTCAGCTCGCCGCCGGGAGCGTAGCCTGCCGAGTGAAAGGCGATCGTCAGCTTTACCCGCCCGAAGGGGAACTTCCATGCGCCGCCGATTCCCATGCCATGCGTTTCCACTTTCTCCTGCGCCAGATAATCGGCGACTTCATACGAACTGATGATTGTCGCCTTGTTGCGCCGTGCGATTTCGACCGCGTCCCCGAGATGATCGAAGTGCCCGTGCGTCACGAGCACGAAGTCGCATTTCACATCCTCCTGCTTGATCTGCGCGGTGCCGTTGCCGGTCAAAAACGGATCAATGATGAGCCGGTGCGTTGAGGTTTCGATGAAAACGCACGAGTGACTGAGGTAGGTAAGTTTCATGGTTCAAATTCTACCCGTGGATGATGAGCTGGATGTCTTCCGGCAAACCAGCGGCGACCTTTTCCACGATGTTGCCCTTGAGAATCTTGGTCATTGAGAGCCGATGCGATGCGCCGAGCAGCATGTAGTCGATGCCGAGCGTCGCGGCCAGGTCGAGAATCGTCGTCGCCGGGTCCTCGCTCACGGCAAAAATCGGCGCTACCGTCACCCCTTTTTCCTGACCGATCTGCAGCATTAACGTCATGATTGCCGAGGCGTGCGGATCGTCCTGCCAGCGCGCGCGTCCCGTCACCGCCGGGCCGCTCGGGAAATACACCGCGACCTCCTTCACATAGAGCACGCAGAGCATCGCTTTGCGCAACTGCGCTTCCTCCAGCGCAAATCGCAGCACCGGCGTCACACCTCGCGCCGCGACCATGATCTTCTGCCCTTCTTTCAGTTCCCGCTGCAATCCCGCGATCGCTTCCGGGTTCACGATCTGCGCCACCGCATGCGTGACAGTGACGCTGGTCAATCCCGCCCGCTTTTGTGAATACGCCCGCAGCGCGAGTCCGACACCGAGCACGCAGACCACGAAAAACAGCGCGTCGTGCTTTGTGTGCGCCAGCGTCAGCTCCACCACGAACAGAATCGCGAACGTGATCGCGAACAGCACCCGGTCATACCATTTAAAGCCGATCGTTCGATTGAAGGTGCAGGAACCGAGATTTACCGTCACCGCGCCCACGACGCCGATAGCGTAAAGTCCCGCCAGCGCGGTGAAATCCGCCGCCGAAAACAGCACGATGCTCGGCAGGGCCACCGAGATGATCAGCGGGATCAGCGGCACGCCGTGGCTGTTTAGTTTTTTAAACTGCCGCGGCATCTCGCCGTCGCGCGCCATCATGAAAAGCAACCCGACCATTGCCACGATCGCCGTGTTTGCCGCGCTCAGCAGCAGCAGGAAAAATGTGATGCCGACCACCCAGCCAAAAATCTCCCCGAACCATGGCGCCACCGTCACAGCGCCGAACTGCTCCCCCATGAAGCGGAGCATATCTTCGTTCCGTTTTTCCAAGGTGGCAGCGATGTCGTCCCGGCCCACGAGTCCCATCGTTTTTTCGAGCACCTTCGGCAGCGACAGCATCGCCCAGCCAAGAATCGCCGTGCCGCCCACCACCTCCAGCGCCACCGGCCAGATCGCGCGTCTTGCCTCGCGCCCCACCTTCGGTTCCTCGTGCGACGCGCCGGGATCCAGCTTCATGACACCCGTCAGGTTCGCGATCGCCTCCACGCCGCTCAGCGCGAGAATCGTCGAGACGAATTGCACCCACACCGTCCCCATGTTCGCGTGGCGTGGCTCCAGAAATTCCGTCGTCAAATGCGGCACGCTGATTCCGATCAAAACCACGACCACGACCACCGTCGGCAGCGCGAGCGCCACCGCGAGACTGCCGGAGTGCTTCGGCCCGAACCAGTTGATCCAACCCATGAAAATCAGGATCCCCACCGTCGTCAGCGCGATGTGATCCTTGGCAAACTTGATCGCGGTGATGTGCTCCGCGCCTGATGTCAGGTAGCTCAACGCGGACCATCCGGAGAGCGCGGCCGTCACGGTGAGATCCGCCACCAGTAGCAGCGCCCCCACCACCGCCAGCAGGCGTCCTTGCGACCTCGCGGCAGAATACACGCCGCCGCCATCGGGGAAATGCGCGCAGATCACCGCGTAGTTGCACGCCACCAATCCCGTGAGCGCGCAGACGGCTAGGATGATCGGCAGCGAGGAAAACTGCGCCGCCACGAAGGCCAGCCCGATCACATAGGCCTTGCTCGTCCCCCAGTCGCCATAGAGCAGCGCCGCGGCGCGCGCCCAGCCGACGTTGCGAGGGCGATGCTCGCCGAGACTCAGTTCCATCTACTGCTGCCTTTCAACATTCCGTCGCTCTTATGTGAGAAAGCTCAGCGCGTCAATCGGGCACACGCCCTACCGTTCCTCGCGTGCTGAAACGGCGAAGCACTCGAGAAATCCGGTGGCAAAATCCCGCGGGCGCGCAGCGATCCAGCGGGCGATCAGCGGGACGGGGAAAAAGCCGCCTGTCTCAATCTCGGCGCGGCAAAGCACGAACGGTCCATTATGTTGCACGCGGTAAAGCTGGACGAATTCCCAGCCGGTGTGGGAGCACGCGGCGATCTTCGCGACGAACTCCACCGGAGCGCGAACGCCGAGCTCCTCCTCCACTTCGCGCGCAGCGGTCTCATCGTAGTCCTGGCCCGCGTTGACGTGTCCCGCGGCGCTGGAATCCCACTTGCCGGGATGCGCGTCTTTCCAGCGGGAGCGCTTTTGCAGGAAAAGCTCGCCAGCGGCGTTGAAGACAAACACATGCACGGCGCGATGCCGGAGCTTCTGCGTGTGAACTTCATGCCGCGTGGCGGTGCGCTCGACGACGTTATTTTCATCCACGACATCGAAGCGCTCGCCATGGACATCCTGCGCGGCGGTTGGGGATGGGCTGACGAAGTTGGCAAGAGCGATCCATTGCTCAAGGGAAAGCTCTTCCGCGCGCGCGGTGTCCGTCGCGCCAATCTGCGTGGCCAACGCGGGCCAGTCGGGAACGCGATCGGAGATCATCTTGCGAAGCTGCTTGCGCCTTTGCGAAAAACCGGCGCGCACGAGCGAGCGGAAAAGCGCGCCGTCGCAATCGGGCAGCTCTCCGGCCGGGCGCGGCGTGAGCACGAGCACCGCGGACTCAACCTGCGGCGCGGGAAAAAAAACGCTTCCCGGAATGGTGCGCACGTTCTGCACGCGCCACCGCCGCTGCACCAGGAGCGTCAGCGCGCCGTAGTCCTTGGTGCGGGGATGCGCGGCGAGACGCTCGGCGAATTCGCGCTGCGTGGTGATGACCGCGCGCTCGATCGGCGACGGCTCATCGGTGAAATGGAACAGCACGGGGCTCGTGATGTTGTAGGGGAGATTCCCGAGCAGCTTCGCCGGCGCGCGCGGAAAAAGTTCGCGAGGATCGTAGTCGAGCGCGTCGGCATTGAGGACTTCCACGCGGTCGCTTGCAAAGCGAGCGCGGAGCGCGCCCGCGAGCCGCCGATCTTTTTCAATCAAGATCGCCGAACCGCAAAGCGGAAGCGCGGATTCTGTCAGCGCTCCCAGGCCGGGCCCAATTTCTACGAGATGATCTTCCGCCGTTAGCGCGAGCTGCTGGACGATCCAGACGGCGAGGTTCTGATCGTGGAGAAAATTCTGCCCGAGACTTTTCGCCGGCCGCAGGTCGAGCGCGGCGAGCTGCTGGCGGATCGCGCTGAGATTCACTCCGCGCGCTTTGCGGCTTTGGATTGTCGGCGGAACAACTGCCGCGCATCGGTGATCGAAACGCCTTCGATGAAATAAGCGGTGGCCGCTTTGCCGAGCGCGTAAGTCCCGGCGCCGGCCAGCGCGCCCGAGATGGCATTGCCGAAGCCCGGAAAAAACTTCAGCAGCGCGCGCGAGCCTTCGCGCAGCACGAGCGCAACGCCGAGATTCGCGCCGAGTGCGCCGATAAATTCCGCGGCTGCTTTGGCGCTCACGTCCCGGCCCGCCACGTAGGCGATGCCGGCGACCATCGTCAGCTGCACGCTGGTGAGGATCGGGAAATCCGCAAGCGGGATCGGCTCAAAGCCCACGGTGGTGCAAAGCGCGGCGCTCGTCTCGACGATCGAGCGCGCCGTTTCCAGCTTGAAGGCACGATCGGGCGACTTGCGCGCGGCCTCGAGGCGGCCTTGGGAAAAGAGATCGCGGACGGCGTGGACATGGTCCAGCACCGTGCCGCGAATCGCCTTGGGCAAACGTTCCGCGAGTTTGTCGAGGGACGGGATTTTCAAGCGGCTATCTTCGCGCAAGGCGCACGAAGAGCAACTCGCTTCAACATCCTGCCGACAACCTCGCGGTGCGGCTTACATCGTCTTTTTCTTACCGTGATGCATCGAGTCGTGCATCTCTTCGTGGTCCGCCGAGCCGTGCATGCTCTTTTTCATTGGGCACTGTTTCGAAGGAGGGCAGGATTTGGATTTGGTGGTCTGGCAGGCGGCGAGGGCACAACCGAGAACGAGGGGGAGGATAATGCGTTTAATCATGCAGGTTGAATTGGCAGAGCCGGCCCGCGGCGTCAACGCCGATCATTCGATGCGTTGCGCGTTCGCCTGCGCCTTCAGGCAAAGCTCGGCGGCCTTGAACGCATGCTCCTGGGTCATCGCGATCTCGGTGCGGTTCAGGCAATCGAGAATGAGCTGGCCGAAAAACGGAAACCCGACTTTGCCTGCGAGCGACAGGTGCTGCTCGCCTTCGTCATTGACGAGAAAGAGATGATCGCCGCTCCGCTCGGCCGCCACGTTGATGTATTTGCGCAGCTCGATGTAGCCCTTCGTTCCCAAAATAAACGTCCGCCCGTCGCCCCACGTTCCGAGGCCATCGGGCGTGAACCAGTCAATGCGGACGTAGTTCGTCGCGCCGTTGTCCGCGACGAGATTGGCTTCGCCAAAATCCTCCAGCTCCGGGAATTCCTTGTGCGCAAAATTCGCGACCGCGGAATGCACCAACCGCGCATCCTTTGCGCGCGTGAAAGCGAGGAACTGATCGAACTGATGGCTGCCGATGTCGCACAGGATTCCGCCGTATTTCGCCTTCTCGAAAAACCACGGCGGACGCGCGGAAATACTGAGCCGATGCGGGCCGAGGCCGATCACCTGCACTACGCGCCCGATCGCGTCGCGCTCGATGAGCTGCTGCGCGAAAACGGCGCATTCCACATGAATGCGCTCGGAGTAATAGACCGCGTATTTGCGGCCTGTGTCGCGGACCTGGGCGCGGGCGGCCTCCAGGTGCGCGAGTTCGGTGAAGGGCGCCTTGTCGCAGAAATAATCCTTTCCCGCGTCCATCACCCGCAGCCCGAGCGGACCGCGCTCGCATGGGACGATCGCGGTCGCGACGAGCTGCACGTCCGGCTTTTCCAACAGCTCCTCTTCGCTCCGCAGCACCTGCGCCTGCGGGAATTTCTTTTGAAAATCCGCAACCTTTTGCGGATCGCGATCGACCACGTAGCGCAGTTCCGCACCCGCTTCGATCAAGCCGTTGCACTGCCCGTAAATGTGCCCGTGATCCAGCCCGATCGCGGCAAAAACGAAATCTCCAGGTTTGACGACCGGGGCGGATTTCCCCTCCGGCGCGTAGTTCATTCCGTCGGATTTTTGCACGGGAATTTTTAGCGAAGAGCGCGGGCGTGCGCGTGATATTGCGCGTGCAGACGCTCGAGCAGGATGCGCAGCCGGGCCGCCTCGGCGCGGACGTGATCGTTCGGCTCATCGCGGCCGTGCAGCTCCTCGCGGATGTGCTGGTAGAGCGCGTTCGCCTCGGCCAGTTCATCGCGAATCAGCGGACTCGACCCGTAAGCCTGACGCATTTCGAGCACGTGCTTGAAGTCATCGTGCAGACTGTCCACGAGCTTGTCCGCAGGCGAGTGGTCGGCGAAAGCGTGGCGGACGGGGAAGGCGAGGAGGGCGAGGGAGATGGCGAAAAGGAGAGTTTTCATGGTGTTGAACTTCGCATCGGAGACGGCGCCAGTGCGAGCCGTATTCAGCCGACGAAAGCGAGCCCGAGTCGAATCCAAAGTGGGATGGTGATGAGCGAAACCACGGACGTGCTGAGGACGATTTGCAGCGCTACTTTCGGATCGCCGTTGTAGTGCCGTGCGATGACGATCGGCAGCATTGCCGCCGGCATCGCGGCTTCCACGATGATCACGTGCTTGAGCTCGATCGAGCAGGGGAGCCACTTCGCGAGCGCCAGGAACAGCACGGGTAGCAATCCCAGCCGCAACGCGCAGGCGCCGGCGGCGATGCGCCAGCCGACGCGCGGATGCATCTCCGCGATGTGATCGGCCAGCGTGGCGCCCGTTAAAATCAGCGCGAGCGGCACCGCGCATTGGCCCAGCGAATGGGTGGCGCTCAGCGAAAAAGTAGGCAGCCATTCCTGCGCGTGACACAAGTTTAACAAAGTGAAAACAAGCACCGCGATCACGGGACCGGTAAAGATCTTATGCCACTCCCGGCGCGGAGAAATCGCCGCGAGGATCAAAATGGCGCCGAGCCAGAACGCCACTTCGACGCCGAGATTGTGCGTGAAGAGCACGCCCATCGTCTCCTTGTCGAAAAGCGCCTGCACCACCGGGATCGCCGTGTAGCCGTAATTATAAACGCCGACCGAATAGGAAAACGTCCGCGTCTCCTTGCCGGGCGACAAACGCAAGGCGCGCGCGCCGAGCCACGCCACGCCGAATCCCAGCACGACTGTGCTGAAGCCGACGAGCGGCGCCCACGCCAAGTTATCCATGCGGCGGAGTGCGTTGTTTCCCAGCGTCGCGTCGGCGATGAGCGCGGGATAAAGCAGGTTCACCATCACGCGCAGCAGGCTGCGATCCGCCTCCGCGGTCAGCCAGCGCGCGCGGCGGATCGCGAAGCCCGCGAGGACGATCGCGAAAACCGGCGCGACGGCGTTAAAGACGGTCCAGGAACTGAGCGGCATCGGTGCGCGGTCCGATCCTCAAGTCCGCTAGCGCTTCTTTTTCGTCTGCCCGAGCACCGGGTATTTCTTCTCCAGCAGCGCGATTTCCTGCGGCGTGAGCCCGCGCTGCACGGTGATAATCCCGTCGGTCACGCGCTTGTCGATCTGCATGTCCACGAGCTGCCGCCCGTCCACGATCGCCACGATGGATTTCCCGCGCTTGTCGGTGCTCACCGCATCGAGATCGAACTTGCCGTGCTCCGTCAGCTTGAAGGCGCAGCCCATCGTTCCATCCTCCGCCGCGAAGGGAAAGACCGAGGCGATATCGCGCTCGGTGAGAAACGGGATCTTCTCCACGAACGCCTGCCGCGGCGGATTCTGCATCGTCACGGGAGTGGCAAAGGACGCGGTGTCCTGCGCATTCGCCTCCACGTGGAAATGCACCGTCACCGGCGGCTGTTTTTTGGCCATGGCCAGGAAAAGAAACGCGAGCAGGGGCAGGAAAACGCGGAGACGCATGGCGCAATTCTGCGGAGAACCAAATGCGTTTGCAACCCGCGAGGTGCTCCGCTAGGCAATGCCCATGCGTTTCCGCCCTGTCCTTTTGCCCGCCGTTTTTCTGCTCCTCGCCCCGGTCGCGAGAGCTTCCGGCGAGTCCGGGAAGCATCCCTCCTTGTGGACGCGGGCCTTGCAGATCGTGCATCTCGCCCCGCGCGGGGAAGGCTTGTCGCACGGCGAAAAAAAGAAACCCGTGCGCGCCATGAACCTCGCGCTCGACATGGACCTCGGCCTCCAGCCGATCAAGCTTTCCGAGACGCGGCAGTTAAAAGTAACGATGTCGCTGGCCAATCGCTCCCGCAAATTCGTGCACCTCGAGTTTCCCACCACGCAGCGGTTCGACCTCATCATCCGCGACGCCGCCGGCAAAGCCGTGGCGCAATGGTCCGAGGACCAGTCCTTCTCCAACGAGCCCGCCTACGTCACCGTCAACCCCGGCGAGCGCGTGGAATACCACGCCTCCATCTCCACCCGGGAACTCAGCGCCGGCAGGGAATACGTCGTCGAGGGATTCTTCCCGCAGTTTAACGATCTGCGGATCGAGAAAACGATCCGGCCCGAGAAATAGGCCGAAAGCAGAAACACGGAAGCCCACTTTCCGGCCTCCCTTTCCGCTTCAACCGCGACTTGCTGCGGCCCCGCCGTTGACAAGCACGATGTCAGAAAAAAGCGCGCGGCCGCCCCCACGCCGGACCCCGATGCCCGCGTGGAGCTTCCGCTACGGCTTGGGCGTCGCTGCCGGGGGCGCGGAGCGGGTGGGCGATTGCCGTTCGGATTTCTTGGTCAATCCCATCGCTGAATACTCATTGGAATCATCGCCGAACTGCGCCTTGACCTGATCTTTCGCTCCGAGAATGCTGTTGTGAAATGCCCACTCCGCCGCCGTTGCATCGTCGCGCGCGGCATCGAGCGCGGCCTGTGCCTGCGCTTCCAGGTCGCGCTGATCCACCATCGCCTGCTGCAGCGCCTGAATCTTCGCCACCGTGAATTCCTGATTCGCCGGTGTGTAATTCCCAATCGCCTTGAGCGCCGCAAACCCGTCGCGGTCGTCCTGAAGCGTCGACGGGCGGATGCGTTTCGTTTGGTCTTTAGCCATAATGTTCCTTGGGGTTGAGGGTTCGAGCCGTTCATCTTCGGAAACGTTTCCGCGCGCAAGCCAAAACAGTGGCCGCGCGCCGTTCACATTCGCCCGCGTGCGTTGCGACTCGGCCGTCGTTCGCCGCACGTTGAACGGCGTCCACTGCACGATGATCCGCGTCTCCCTCGCGCTCGTCGGTGCGGACGGAACGCTGGCCGGTGTTCGCTGCACACTCACCAGTGTTCAGCGAACACAGGCAGTGTTTTGCTGGCCCGGACACAATGCATAGTGGACCCCGGACACGTAACCACTACTAATAGACCAAGAGCCTCGCGCATTCCCGCGCTTTCCCCTCGGCGCCGATAATTGTTTAGACCATCGAAGCAGACGCCTATAACCTTTTAGACCATCGAAATGGATGCTAACACCTGTTAGACGTTTCCTCGCGCCTCGTGTGAATGAACGCCAACGATCGATGCCTAAACGCAATGCCATCCTGCTTCTGGTGGTGGCACTTCTCGCATGGAAGCTCGTCAGGACCGATTGGATCGTCTCGACACATTATTGGTTCTACGACTCCGATCCACCGCCGAGCGAGAGCATCAGCATTCAGACATTTACTCCGCCGGTCAGCCCGTTTTGGCGGCCGCCTCAGCCGCACGACATCGAGCCCACAGCCACGACTTGGCGGCACGATCAGTTCTTCGCCATGGGCGGCGCGTGGGGACCGACCGAGGAACCGCGACTTCACATCAACTGGTCATTGCTGCTCATCAAGCTCACTTGCGGCATCGTCGCTGGTTATCTCGCCATCATCATCGCCTTCCGACTTTTCACCCGTCGTCCGCACTCGACCGGAAACGTCTAACCATGCGCTGCAGCGAACTGCTCCGGGCGTCACGTTTTCTGGTGATTGGTTCCATGGCGGACGGCGGGCGCAGAGAGCCTTGACCGCACCCCCCCCGCGCTTTCCCCCTCGCCGCCGATATTTGTTTAGACGATCGAAAGGATACTGCTTTTCCTGCTGTGTTCTCCAAACTTC
>JAXDQV010000337.1:0-6960 GCA_034667645.1 Chthoniobacter sp. | reverse complement strand
GCGCTGCCGCCCTTTGACCTGAAGCTGCTGGCAGATTTGCCAAATCTCAATCTGCAGGCGCGTTATGTGGTCGAAGGTTTTTTAAGCGGACGCCACCGCAGTCCGCAAAAAGGTTCGTCGGTCGAGTTTGCGGAATATCGCGATTACCAGCAGGGCGACGATTTGCGGCGGGTGGATTGGCGGCTGTATGGGCGGACCGATCGCCTGCACGTGAAACAATACGAGGAAGAGACGCAACTGCGCGTTTTTCTGGTGCTCGACACGAGCGCCTCGATGGATTTCCGCTCCGACGAGCGGCTGCTGCGCAAGATCGAGTTTGCCCGTCTTTCCCTCGCCGCTCTCGCGATGCTCGCGCACCGGCAAAGCGACGCATTCGGTCTCGCGCTCGTCGCCGCCGAGCTGTCGGATTTTCTGCGCGCACGCTCCTCGATCCCGCATTGGCGCACCTTCGTCGGCCGCCTGGAATCGGTGCGACCGGAAGGAAGCACGGATTTGCCGACCGCGCTGGAGGCGCTCGCCGAGCTGCTTCCCAGACGATCGTTGATCGTGATTGCGAGCGACTTTTATGCGGACGCCGAGCCGCTGCAACGGGCGCTGCGCAGACTGCGCTACGATCATCACGACTTGATCGGCCTCCATGTCCTCGATCCGCAGGAACTCGATTTTGACTTGGAGACCGGCGGCACGTTTTTTGACGCCGAAACCAATGCGCGTCTGCGCATTGATGCGCCGGCCGCCCGCCATGGGTATCTGGAACGCTTCCGCGCCTTCTGCACGGAACTCGACGAGCTCTTCCATGGCGCGGGCGGGGAGACGGTGCGGCTGCGCACCGATCGGCCGCCATTCGATGCGCTCGGGCGCTACCTCGCGCAGCGGGAGCAGCGAAAATGAACTGGCTCCTCCCCGGATTTCTCGTCGGCGGCGCGCTGGTCGGGTTGCCGGTGATCTTGCATTTCCTGCGGAGGAAACCGAAGACGCTCGTGCGGTTTCCGAGCCTGCGTTTTCTCGGCGAGACGGCCATTCGCGACACGCGAAAACACCGGCTCCGCCGGTGGCTCACGCTCGCCCTTCGCTGTCTGATCATCGCGCTGCTCGCCGCCGCATTTGCGCGTCCCTTCTGGGTCGCAGCGGACGCCGCGCATCGGCGGGTAATGATCGTGGCGGTGGATAATTCCATGAGTATGCAGGCGGGGGATCGCTGGGCGGACCGGAAGCAATGGGCCTTGCGCCAACTGGGTGAGTTGCAGGAGGGCGACCAAGCCGGCGTGCTGCTGATGAATCCGACACCCACGTGGCTCGTCCCGATTTCCAACGACCTCGCACACGGCCGCGATGCTGTGCAGCAATCGCAGCCCGGATTTGAAAAAACAAGCTACTCGGCGGCGCTCAGGTTTGCGGGTGAGATGCTGGCGCTGAATCCGGCAGGCGAAAAAGTCCTCGTCTGGATGGCGGATGAGCAATGGCTGGGCTGGCGCGACGTGAAGATCGAGCAGGCATTGCCGGCGGGCGTGAAGATCCGGTTTGCCGAGGCGGCGCCCGAGCCAAAACGCCAGGCGGCAATCACGGCCGCGCACATTGAAATGGATGGCGAAAAGCAATCGCTCGCGATCAATGTGCGTCTTTATCGACCGGAAAAAGAGGAGCGAAAGCTGACTGTGTCCGACGGGGATCGCGTCCTCGAGACACGGGTCATCAAACTCAGTGCGGGGGAAAACAAAATCATCATCCCCTTGCCGGCCGATGTCCCCGCGAGCAGCGCAGGCTTTCGCATCTCAATGGAGGCGGATGAACTGCCTGCCGATGACACCGCCTGGGTATCGCGCGCTGAAATGTCGGCTCATCCCGTGTGGCTCGATCAGACGGCGGAAGTGGATTTTCTCAAACACGCGCTTCAGTCCACACGCCGGCTTAACGCCGGTGCGATGGAACCTTCTGCGCTGCCACCATCGGATTGGCCGCAAGGCGGCGTGGCCATTTTGCGTGATGCGAGTTCTTTCCAGACCGACCGGGCAGCGAGACTGGAAAAGTTTTTGCGCGCAGGCGGCGGTGCATGGATTTTTGTCGATGGAACGAAGGCCCAGGCAGACTGGCTGTCGACGCATGGCGTTCAAATCAAAGCGCGGATCCTGCCGATTGTGGATGAGGAACCGATGCACCTGCGCGATTGGGATCCCGAGCATCCAGTTCTGGGAGGTTTCCGGGACGAAAGTTTGTTGCCGCTGATGCAGGTGGAGTTTTACCGCGGGTTTGATTTGAAGGGCGACAATCTCGTGCCCGTCGCGCGCTGGCCGGACGGCGGGATCGCCCTCGCGGAAATCAGCGTCGGCAGTGGGCGGATTTTTCTCGCGGGAATGCCGCTCGATCGGAAGGCCACGAACTGGCCGGCGCTCCCGTCGTTTGTGCCCTTCGTGCACCAGACGGTGCGCTGGCTCGGGTCGGTGGCGGCGAAGGAGGCGGACTGGCGCGTCGGCGACACCATTCCGCTCGCCGGTGAGGGCACGTGGCGCGTCCTTGACTCGCCTGTCCAGGCCGTCGAGCGCCGCGTCTCCGGAAGCGTGCGTGCGGAAGCCCCCGGCCTTTACGAATTTCTTGCCGGCGAAAAGAAAACGTTTTTTGCGGTCAACATTCCCACGGAAGAATCCGATCTGAGGCCATGGCAGAACATGGACCAATTGCTCGCTTTGGAATCGAAAGAACATGCAACGCAGAGTCGCGCTGCAGTCGCCCCGCCGATCCGGCTGAGCAATGAAGCCGCGGAAGCGCGTCAGCGTCTTTGGTCCTGGCTGCTGGCCCTCTGCGCCGCTGGCATGCTGGCTGAGCTCGCCCTCGCAAACCGCACCACGATGTAGAAAACCCGATGCAACGCTCCGAAGATTTCCGCCGCCCCGAACGCCTGCTTCATCAGCAATATCGCTGGTTTCGCCTCGCGTGGCCGCTGGGAATGGCGGCGGCCGGATTGGCGGCACTGCTGGTCGCTATCTGGTGTCTGCATCCGTCGCCGAAACGGGTGGATCACTGGTCGGCGCTGCTGCTCTGGTGGCTCGGCGGACTGCTCGTGATCGCCGTCCTGGCGTGCGGGACGTGGGCTTTTCGGCGCAGCCATCTGGAGCAGAGCGCGCAGAAACTCGATCAAAAGCTCAGCGCAAAAAACCGTCTCGAAACGGCAACGTCGCTCAAGCATTCGAGCGATCCGCTCGCCCGCGCGCAACGCGAGGAAACCGGAGACTTTCTGAGCCATGCGCCGGTCAAAATGCATGGCGGCGGCGTTCTCTTCCTCGCCGGTTTGGTCGCCCTGCTTTTGGCTGCGCATTTGGCGACACTGCTGATCTGGAGCCGCCCGTGGCAGCATACGGCGGTTGCGGCGGCTCCCGCCAAACCCGAAGCGCCTCCACCAAAGGCCACGATCAAATTCATCACGCCGAAATCGGAAACCACCGCGGCGCCCGTGGAGGAAGTTCCACTGGAGGCGGTGGCCGATTCCGAGACCGGCCTGCGCGATCTCACGCTGAGCGTCGAAGTCAACGGCGAGCCGAAACTGAACGCGCCGGTGGCAGCGGACGAGGTGCGAAACAACGGTCGTCACAAATTCCAGGTCTCGATTTACCTCGATCAACTCGAAGTGCAGCCGTTCGATATTGTCTCCTATCATCTGCAGGCGCAACGCATCGGGAGCGCCGGATTGCCGGCGACCGTTTCACCCGTGCAGTTCGTGCAAATAAAACCGTTCCGCGAGGATATCCGCGAGATGCCGGGCGGCGGCGGTGGCAGCGGAAACGAGAATTTCAATCTCGCGAAGGCGCTCAAAAGCTCGCAGCTCCGGTTGCTGAAGGAAAACTTCATCCTCGCCCATGCCGAGATCGGCCACGACCAGCCGGACTGGCAAAATGAGAACGGGCGTGTGGGGGAACAGCAGTCCGTTTTGGAAACAAAAACAGGGGAGGCGATCGACAGTTTCGTGCAGCTGGGAATGCCCGCCGAAATGGTGAACCTCCTCACGCAAGCCAAGCCGCTGATGAACGTGGCCGCCGGCAAAATCAAAACGCAGGAAAACGAACCCGCGCTGGCGCCGCAGGGCAAGGCACTCGGGCTCATCACCGAGATGGAAAAATATTTCATCAAGATGATCGCGCAGGCGAATCAGAGCGCCCAGGCCGCTGCCGCGAGTGCCCGTGCGAGAAATCAGGCCGCGAGCGATCCGTTTGAAAAAAACAAGGAACTGGAATTAAAACAGCGGGATAAAACCCCGGCGGGTGAGCTGGAATTGCTCGCACAGGAACAAACGCGGCTGGCGGACGACCTCGGGAAAACCAAGGCCGAGACGCCGGAATCGGCGAAAGACGAAAAGGAAGATCCGAACCGCATTCAAGGTTCGCCCACGGAACGCGAGACGCAGATCAGCCAGCGCGTGGGCGCTTTGCTCAATGGGAAGACCTTTGTCCCGGAGGTGACGGAGCATCTCGAAAACGGACGGAAAAACGCGCGCGAGGCTTTGCAGCAACTCGATGCCGAGGACATCGCGAAGTCGCGTGAGCCCGCCGCCGCCGCCGCGCGGGAGTTGCAGGCGGCGGCTGCGGCGATGAAAAGCAAAGGCGAAGAGCAAGCCCGCGAGCAACTCGCCGAAGCGATGCGCGCGCTCAACGATGCGGCGGACGAGGCGCGCAATGCGCCCGAGCAGGATTCCGAACAAACGCGTCGCGAGATGGCGCAACAGGCGAAAGAGGAGGCGGACCAAACCCGGAGCGCCCTCGCGCAGGCCGCGCAGCAGGAACAGGAAACCGGCTCTGCAGAAGAAGCCAGGCAATTGGCTGAGATGGCTCGTGCGTTGAACGAAAAGCCTCTGCGAGACGCGCTGGAAAAGCTGCGCCGCGATCCGCGCAATGCAACCACTGCCCAGCGCGCCGCTGCGGATTTGCAACGGCTGGCTCAACGCGCAGCGCAAAGACCGGGAGGCGGCAAACCTTCGTCGGCGGAAGTCGAACAACTGGCGCAGCGGCTGGAGCGCGAACGGGCGAATTTGCAGCGGCTCGCAGCGCAACCGGGCCAGGGCCAGCAGGGTGCCGCGGGAGAAAAAAGCACGGGAAGCGGACAATCGCCGGGCCAGGGGACAGGCGATTCCACCACCCCAACGACCAATCCGCCAAAGCCGGGGAGTGAAGAAAAGCGCGGAGGCAACGCGGGCAACTTTGAGCGGAAGGACCAATCGTCCTCCTCCACTCAGGAGATGGCGCGGGCAGCGACCACTTACGGAACCTTGCCGGCATCTGCATCCGGCTCGCGAGGTCCGCGCCAGGGGCCGGAGAATGGGACGCCAAACGGACGCGCTTTCGCCCTTCCCGCAGAAGACCGGGAACGTTTTGCGCGAGAGCTGATCGAAGATCTGCGCGACGACACCACGCGCGCGCTGAGTTTTTTCCCGGACGAAGAGGCGTTGAAGGAAGTTCGCGCTGCTCTCAACGCTCCAGCGAAGAAACCACAATCTTACGAAAAACGGGCCATCGCCGCGGCGGAAAATGTATCCGGGCCGCTGGAAGGAGTCATCAGTCTGCTCCGCGTGGAAGTTCAGCGCGCGGCCCGACAGCACCAGCTCACCGACACCGACGCGGAAAAGGCCCCTGCCGCTTATCGTGCGGCGGTTGCCGATTATTTTGAGCAGCTTTCCCGCGATTATCAGAACGACGCCAATGCCGACGGCGATATCCCGGGAAAAAAATGAGCGCAGGTTTGGAGTGGCAGTTTGGCGACTGGCTGCGGAACGTGCCGCCCTTTTGGTCATGGGCTATTCTGGCGGGGATTGGGGTGGCCGGTGCCGTGCTCATTGTGTGGTCGTATCGCTGCACTTTGGCCGCGCTGTCGTTGCGCGGGCGCTGGATCTTGACGCTCCTTCGCATCGCGATGCTGGTGGCATTGCTCGTCTGCCTGGCGAATCCATCCCGCGTCGAACGCGCCGGGCCAAAGCCCGGGAAGGAGCGAACGCTGGCCGTCCTGCTCGATCGCTCCGCCAGCATGAGCACGCCGGACAATCGAGATGAAACGCGCCTCGGACAATCGTTGCGGATCTGGAAAGCGCACACCGACGAGGCCGGCCAACGTTTCGATCGCATCGACTATTACCGTTTCAGCACTGACCTGGAGAAAGCAAACGATCTCGGTCAGTCGGAAAACGCCAGGAATGCGGGACTGGAGACACACCTGTATGCGGCGTTGAGCGGACTGCTCGAGACACAACCAAGTGCCATCGTTTGTTTAACAGACGGATTGGACACTACTGGCGCGACAGCCGAGGACGTGGTGGCCCAGGCACAGAAGTTCAGCACGCCGATTTATTTTGCCGTCGGCCAGAATCGCGTGAAGGCGATCGATCAGTTGAGCATTCGTGAAATCAAAACACCGCCGAGCGTTCTCCGACGCACCGAGTTCATCGCGGGGGCATTGGTGGAGATCACGGCACGCGAGCCGCGCGAAATCCCGCTCGAGCTTTGGAGCGGAGCGAAACTCATTTCATCCACCAAACTCGCCGCACGAGCCGGGGCAAACACGCTGACGTGGGAGCCCAAGGTCGCTGCTGGCGAACCCGGGACAATGCCGCTGGAATTCCGCCTCGGGGAAGGCAAAGCGCAGGAAGTGGCCGCAGGCACGACGCGAATCGCCGATCGTAAAACGGTGAACGTGCTCTACTACCAGGGCGCCTTGCAGTGGGGATATCGTTTTCTCCTCGCCGCGCTGGAGAGTGATTCGAGTTTCACGGTGAGCAGCGTGTTGAATCCCGCGTTGCAGGTGCGCATGTCGGCCGCCGGCCCGCATCGCCAGGTGCTGCCGGACCTGCCGAACACGGCCGCGGAATTGCGGCCCTACCAGATTGTCGTGCTGGCTCACGTCTTCGCCGATCAACTCAGCACGCTGCAGCAACAGGCGCTCCTGGAATATGTCCGCGGAGGCGGCGGCGTCCTGTTCATCGCGCCC
>JAXDQV010000336.1:0-3926 GCA_034667645.1 Chthoniobacter sp. | reverse complement strand
TTCGTGCCGCTGGTTGCCGCCTGCCCCGGCTGCGGCCGCACCACCTCGACCGTCTTCCAGGAGCTCGCGCGCGACATCCAGTCCCACATCCGCGACAGCATGCCGGTGTGGAAGACGCGATATCCCGGCGTCGAGACGCTGAACGTCGCGGTCATGGGTTGCATCGTCAACGGCCCCGGCGAATCGAAGCACGCCGATATCGGCATTTCCCTGCCCGGCACCGGCGAGACGCCGACCGCGCCCGTCTTCATCGACGGCAAGAAGGCGATGACCTTGCGCGGCGAAGGCATCGCCGGCGAGTTCAAGCAGATCGTCGAGGATTACGTGGTGCGCCGGTTTGGCGAGGGCCGCAGCGCGGCGGAGTAACGGAATTAAGAACACAAGTATGCATGCAGTTACTTAGACCGCATCAGACTCTTGGGAACAAAGGTTCTGGCCTGTGATGTTGTCGATCCCCAGCGCTATGGTATGATTGGCGTGAAAGGAGGTGATTTCGATGGGCCGAACAACGATCCGCTCGACTAAGAGCGGAATAAGGATCACGAGGCGGACCAAAATCGGGAAAACGACGATTACTCGTACGACCGGGGGTAAGAAGAAACCACGGACAACAGTCACGACTAAAGGCCGGAATACGACATATACACGAAGTTACTAGTTGAGCGGCTACGGAGGTCCCTCGCCAGCCGTTAACGGCGACGCCTAGCTCGGCCATGCATCTGGCCGTGCTGGGCGCCCAACCCACTGGCGCGCGGCGCGTCGGCACGCAGGCTATGCGGCTTTCTTTGCCCAATTTAACAGCTTCATGGCGCGCTCTTCGAGAACGCCCGGGCGATGTCTATCAAACCATTCGAGCAACGAGCAACTTAGTTCATCTTCAAGCCACAGCAGGTCATGTATCTCGTTCTTCTTCCAATCGCCCGCATCGAAGCAGATTTCGCGGTACTGAGCTCGATAGCGCCAACGTGCTTGGAGCGAGAGGAGAGCTCGCTCGCCCAGCCTCACAATCTCCTGAAGCAGAATTTGCGGAAGATATATGTCCGCCATAGGAAGGCCCGCTGCCCGCACCAGCACCGGCAGCGGTAAGCGCCCGGGGTCGCAAATCAAAAGTCCCAGACTTATGGCCGAAGCACGCCCGGAAAACGATGTTACATCTGAGCCGCAAAGGAGAGGCCACCATTTCTCCCGTGAAGTCATCTGGATATTTTCACGATAGAAGTCCATGATCTTGAAGTGGAATAGCGCCGCGTCGGCCTTTGTGATGCCTCCTTCGCTTGCCTTACATTCGAGAACAAGGGAGCCACCCAAGCTGCTCGCAGCGCCATCAATCTCGTGCGACACCCTCGAGTACGAATTCAAACCGAACAATGACAGAGTGCCGGGCCCTTGTCGCCGAGTAAAGCCCGGTCGATGAAGGAGCCCTGTCACAGCACGTTCCCAGCTCCTGCCATCGCGTGCAGCTCCATAGAATCTCGCGAGGAGCCACACATCAAGCGTGAAATCCGCCAGAAGATCTTGTGACAATCGCATTCGAGTCTCACCGAGAACCGAGAAGAAGATCATCGATATCATCGCCGAAGTCCGTCAGTTCACGACGATCTTCGACCTCGCCGGAGGGCGCGCGTCCCTCGAAATATTCCCGAGCAAAGGTGCCAGAAATCTTGGGCAAGGTGTGCTCCGCAGCCGCATTGAGCAATTCCCGCGCTCGGCTTAAAAGTACACCAGGACGTCCATCGGAGACTTCCCGGAGGACATCAACCGCGGCTGACTCGAAAGGCAGGAGGTCGTCTTCAACGGGTTCTATGCGTGCTTGTTCAAGATATACCCTCACCAACTCTTCGGCCCGCTCTGCATTCTTGATGCCGCCGAGCACCACGGTCGCGGAAGTGTTGCTCGGCGAAACTTCAAATGACGGGAGGCGATTTTCTTCCCAAAACCTATCCAAAACCTGCGCCGCGCGATTGTGAAAGGTGAAGATCATATGCAGCCGCGTGGCATATGGGGTGCTTTCCAGAAGATCACGTATACGCCCAATCTCGCGCGAGCGTTTCGTCGCAGTCACTGATCGATTAGTTGCCATGTCTTCAAGCTGATCGATCATCAAGAAGAGATGATTGATTCCGGCGGCTGCGAGAACGGCCAATGCGAAATCCAGGTACTGAAGGCCATTACGTAAACGCGCCGTGGGAGAGACGGCCATCAGTTCGCCCCTGAGCTGCGCACCCCCTCCCCGAGCAAACGCGTCGATAAGTTCGGGCCGCAGCGGTCCTCCCGTTCCACCGATGGACGCCCATGTTTGCCGCACATGATGCGCTACCAGCCCAGGCTCACTCGTTTTGAGTTTGTCGCAGATATGAGAATGCACTTTGTCGAAGACAGAAGGGCTTCCAAGCTCCGGCGGCGTTACCAAGTCTAGGACGGCGTTGAACAAAACCGGGAAGAGCCCGGGCGCATTTAAGTTATTCAGGTTCGAGAACGCAGCAGCGATGGGAACGAGTGAAGATGCCCTACTGCCCGCCTGCGCTAAGGTTGTGGCCCCGAAATCTCCATTTATCTCCCTGACAATCTCCTGCATGAGAGTTGTCTTTCCAAAACCAGTGTCCGCCCGGATACCCTGTGACCAGAGAAAGCCGACTGCCTGTCCGCCGCCGACGCCAGCGCGTATGAACTTGCGACGGAACGCATTTGCCTCTTCAGGAAAAACCTGCGGGCTGTACGGTTGCTCCGCGTTCTGAATACGGATTGCTTCAGCAGGAAAGGGATTCTTTTCCAGCTTCCACGCTTCCTCCATGTGATCAAAAACGTCTGTTGGCATCGTGCTCTCCTTTAGTTGGATTGTGGATGAATGGTAAGCTCGTAGCGGCGATTGCCGCCGCGTCTATACAAAGGCTCGGAGACTGGCTGACGCGTAGTTCCCAAATGCAACCGCAATTTTTCAGAAATTCCCGCGATAGCGCCCTCTGAAAGGCGTTCGATCACGAGATCAACAAGGGCTCGGGTCACTCGGCATTCGAAGGCTGCTGCGGCCCTCACCCGATAAATGGGGAGATATGGAGCTAGCAGAGTTGTCTCAGCAGAATTGGCTTGGGCGGCGTACGATGAGATGAGAGCTTTAGCGACTTGGACCTCGTAAGTAGGCAATTCGCGCCGTTTGATGGACGCGAAATTCTCGTTTCCGATCTCCGCTGCCAACCAAATCAGATTGAACTGTTCGAAGCCGGGGACGTATCGAGACTGATCCAGAACACGGAGCTGCGACCCCCAGCTTTTAAGAATATCGAGATCAGTTGCCCCCATTGAGAGACCACGTGCAGAAACTGCGGCCACTGCGAACGCGTCATTAAGCGCCTGCGTGAGCGCTTTTCCGCTCGGTCGCGCCTCCGGACCGGCTCCGAACCTGCGTCGTACCGTAGACACCACGAGCTGCTTGATTTGATCAGCGTCTATGGCGGCACCAGGCGACCGGGTTAGCTTTTCTGCGACGTAATCAGTCCAGTAGTTAGTCCCATGACCAATACGACTCGCATTCTCCACATCGCTTTCACTCACCTCAGGACATGCTATAGGCGCAGCCCTCAGCTCCTCGACCAGGGCGCGAAAAAACGGGTGAGCCTTGTAAATGGCCGTCGCTAGCTGGTCGCAGAACGCGGCTACATCGCCCTTTGCCAGCTCGGCCACGGCGCGTCCGGCGGCCGTCAGGGTATAAATTCGGTCCCGGTGAGCTTCTAGGTATCGACGCGCCGAGGGTGCCGGTTGCCGCTCGGCAAACCCCAGACGCATTGCTTCAAGGAGGACTTCTGCGGTGGGGGCCCAGTAGGCATCCTTGTCGCCAACACGGCTCGATGTCCGGCGACCGTAGCCCTTTAACGCCAACATCTCTACTGTGGCGCTGTATCTCTCCCGAGCCTCCTCGAAGGTGGTGCCGT
>JAXDQV010000335.1:0-3521 GCA_034667645.1 Chthoniobacter sp. | reverse complement strand
CAGCTAATGCTCCGACAAGCTTTGAATTTCAGGACGTCCCACCATCGCCTTCCATCGCTTTGCCTGGATATAAATGACGTCAAGTCCTAGCCGGTCTTCGTTGATTACACCATCAATACCCTCGCCGCCGGTCTTTTGCGTGACTGCGGCTGCTTCTTTCCTTGAGCCGCCGTAACCCATGGAGACAAGCAAATCGAGAACGACCTGTTCAAAGCGAAAAGGATCAACAGTCCCAAGCCTTGCGAGCAAATCAGCCACCAAGGTTTCTCTCAGTTCAGTGAACGCCGTTTCGATGCGCTCTTGTGTCGTCTCCTCTTCTGTAGTCTTAGCCCCACCATTGTCAGCTTCGGGGGATTCGTCGCGAGAGAACTTCTGGCCCTGATCAGTAATCCGCAGCGTCGCCTCACGAGGTAACTCGGCTAAGCCCGCTTTGCGCAAATGAAAGCCAGCCCAACCTGATCGATTTCGTAAATAAGTGGACTGATGGCTTGGCAACTTCGTATTCCGCTCCTCCTCTGTAAGATTAAACTCATCGGCAATCAGCGGCGCTAGATCGCACTGGTGATGCTCCTTACCTCAGCTAACAGCCTCAGCAGAGGCAAGGTGATTTCGTCGTATTTTGGATTTGCCATTTGATGGGTTATCGATCTCTACGCGTCAAAGATCACAGTCTCCGTTTCCTTAAAATCACGATGCGATTGGTATTGGTTCCGTGATGGTTGTTCTTCACGCCCCAGCAGTTGGCGGTTTTGGTGAAGGACTGGGAGTTGATCATCACGCACTCGGTAATGAGGTTCGCGGCGAGGGCGGCTTTCATAACTTCGTTTTCCAGGCGCAGGACTCCTTTTCGGATTTCGCCGACTTCAAAGGCGATGACTCCGTCGTCCTGCAAGATACGGCGGAACTCATGGAAGCAGGCGGTCATCTTTGTGAGCCAGTCGTCGAGGCTCCGGCATTGCCAAAGCGCGCCGGGCTTTAGCTCTACGTCGCCAAACCACATCCGCATCCAGTTGTCCTGCTCGTAGTTTACGGTGTCGAGAAAGGGAGGCGATGTAACGATGAGCCGCACCGAAGAATCTGCGATGCCAGGGGTAGCGTCGGCGGAAGAGCAATGCAGGGTTGCCCGCCGCACTGCGTAGCGGCTCGGCAGTGGATCGGCGAGGAGGCCCCGAGTCTTGCGCAAGATCAGCGCGCGGGTGTCGCGATACTCGGGTTGCTGGCCGCGCTTTTGATTGATTCGCACCTGCGAACTGAGGGACGCGGCTAGATTCGGCGGCAAGGTATAAACGGAGAAGAAACCGGGGGAGTGGCCGGTGAGGCGGTTGCAACAAACCATTTGCATCCATGCATCCACACGATCAAAGGTTCCCTCTTGGTTTCTTTCCGCGAAATACTCCTTCCAGCCGCAAATCTCCGCGAGAGTTTTCGGATGGAAGAAAACCAGTAAGTCTTTCCAGAGCTTCGGTCGAGGCGTTAGCTTAACGGTTCGTAGCCGATCTTCCACCTCGGCCAACGAGGGCGGGCCTAGTCGGCCTTTGACGAGAATCGAGGAAAGCGGA
The DNA here is from genome assembly GCA_034667645.1 of Chthoniobacter sp. Classification (GTDB taxonomy): domain Bacteria; phylum Verrucomicrobiota; class Verrucomicrobiia; order Chthoniobacterales; family Chthoniobacteraceae; genus JAJPJG01. The sequence goes on along the minus strand of JAXDQV010000335.1, from coordinate 1,962 downwards.
TTGAGGTCACTGCCAATGGCCGCACAATCTCTCAGCTGTGCTTGGACCAAAGTCGTTCCACGTCCCATGAAGGGGTCGTAGACCACATCGCCAGCTTTGCAAAAGCGCTGGATAAAGAAGTCCGGAAGCTGGGGCTTGTAACAAGCACGATAGGAAATCTCATGCAGCGAGTGGCCGTGGCGCTGTTTGGCCGTCCAGAACTCGTTTTCATAAACCGGGACCGAGACTTGCGCCACGTGTCGCAACTCAGTGCCGGTAGAGCGGTGGAACTCAAAGAAGGAGCGCAACTGCCAATGAATGTCCCTTTGCCGGGGTATAGGGCGATCAAGGGTCTTCATAACATCCATCTATAATACGATAAAGGAGTGAGAACCCGTAGCGAGAATCTTATGGTTCACTGAAGCTTCGAGGCGGACATTCACCGGCGTCGGCGGTTCCAGAAAATCCAATCTAATGGCGTGAATCTCCGCGGTTGTTGGGCTAATCCGGTAAAGCACCGTGCAAAGCAGATGATGAATCGGTGGCATGAAGCACCTGCGGATTTTTTCAGACGAAGAAGTGAGCACACGGCGATTTGAGTCGGACGGGTTCCAGTCGCTTGTTGCCTTAAACTCAAGGGCGATCTTCTTTAGACAAGCTTTGCGGACTAGAATCCGGTCGGGATAACCGGCGCCTGAGCATCGCGTAATCGTGAACGTGCTGGTATGGGATTCAAGTTGGCTAATAGTAAATTCTTCGACTTGATTGCCGATGGACTGATTAGAACTACGATCCCGAATCGGGCAAGGCGCATGCTTGATATTCGATGCTTCCACGCCGGCGATAAAGTCAGTTTTAATCTCATCGATCAAGTCTGCCGGCTATGCCTCAACCAATGGCTGAAAAGGCACGCCCTCCCAATTCAGCAGGTCTCTGTAGTAGTCAGCGAGATTCGACATTCTTCTTTAGTCAATTCCTTATCCTTGTATCGACTGCGCCCTCCGGCTCGCCCCGCATCATATTCGCTTTCAAAGCGAACCTTACAGCTTCATCCGCTGATCGATCAGGTCGGCGAGCAGACCGATGAAGAGCATCTGGATCCCGGTGAGGCAGAGGAGGATGGCGAGGAGACCCAAACGGCCGCCGGTGCCGTGATGAAATACGTCCGCGTAGTCGATGATGCCTTTGATGAGGCCGAGCAGGATCATGAGCAGCGCGGGCGGGACGAAGACCTGGAGCGGCTTGAAGAACGCGCAGATGCGGATGATCAGGATGGTGAAATTGACCGTGTCGCGGATCGGATGGATAGACGATTTCCCCACGCGCCGGAGGTAATTGATCGGCATGAATTTCACGCTGTAGTGATTGGTCAACATCGCCAGCGTGATGGTGGTGGTGAAGGAAAAGCCGTCGGGATAAAGCGGCAGAAAGCGGAGCGCGGTTTCCTTGCGAAAAACGCGGAGGCCGGAGTTGAGGTCGGGAATGTCCCGCTGACTGAGATACTGCGCGAGGCGGGTGATCATCCACTTGGCCGGACGGCGGAGCAGGGGAATCTCCACGATCTTTCCGGTGCGCGCGCCGACAACCATGTCGAAATTTGGCGCCTCCGCCATCAGCCGCGGAATGTCCTCGAGCGGATAAGTGCCGTCGGCGTCCGCGATCAAAATGTATTCGTGCTTGGCGCGCGCCATGCCGCTTTTAAGCCCGGCGCCGTAGCCGCGATTCACCGGATGTTCGATCAGCGTGACCGGAAGCGTGCGCGCGATTTCACCAGTCCGATCTTTCGAGCCGTCGTTGATCACGACGATTTCCATTTCCTTGAAATACTTCCGCTGCTGCGAGATCAGCTCGACGGTCTCCGCGAGCGCGCCCTCTTCGTTGTAGGCCGGGATGAGAACGCTGACGGAAAGCTCGGTGACATCCATGGCGCGGTTTTAAACGGATTGAGGGGAATGCCCAGCAGTTTTCGCGGCGCGCTCAGCG
>JAXDQV010000334.1:0-11672 GCA_034667645.1 Chthoniobacter sp. | reverse complement strand
GCTCTCGCTGCGCGACGCCGGGCGCTGCGCCCTCAGGCGGAGAGAAATAAATTATGTCACAACCCGATTCCCGTCCGCCCAAGGACAAAGGCCCACGCACGGGCGATCCAAATTTCAACTGGCGCGGGCTCGTGCTCTTCGCCATCGCGATCGCGCTGATCGGCGGCGCTTTTCTCTTCAAAGGCCCTTACGGGAGCCCGGAGGAAATGTCGCTGCCCGTGTTCATGAAGTTGGTGGAGACGGGGCAAATCCGCAAAGACAAGCCCTTGGAGCTGGTCGAGCCGGAGAATGGGCAGACGAAATTTTTGCGCGGATATTACAATCGTGGCAAGACGCCGGCCGGAGAGGAAATCATCGGCAGTTTCAAGACGCCGGTGGATCTGGATTGGACGAAGGAATTGCCCACCGTGCTGAAGCAGGCGGGCATCGACGTCACGCCGAAGGTGGAATCGAATCTCGTTGCCTCCACGATTTTCGGCTTTCTGCCCTTCGCGCTGTTTCTGGTGCTGATTTACTTCTTCTTCCGCCAGCAAATCCGAATGGCGGGCAAGGGAGCGCTCAATTTCGGCAAAAGCAAGGCGCGGATGCTCGCGCGGGATAAAAACAAGCTGACGTTCAAGGATGTGGCTGGTGTCGAGGAAGCGAAGGATGAAGTGCAGGAGCTCGTGGAGTTTTTGCGCGATCCGAAAAAGTTTCAAAAACTCGGCGGTCGCATTCCGAAAGGGGTGCTGATGGTGGGTCCTCCGGGAACCGGTAAAACATTGCTCGCACGCGCCATCGCTGGAGAGGCCGACGTGCCGTTCTTCTCGATCAGCGGCTCGGATTTCGTGGAGATGTTTGTCGGTGTCGGCGCCAGCCGGGTGCGCGACATGTTTGAGCAGGGAAAAAAGAGCGCGCCGTGCATTATTTTCATCGATGAGATCGACGCAGTCGGACGGCATCGCGGCCACGGCCTGGGCGGTGGCCACGACGAGCGCGAGCAGACGCTGAATGCTCTGCTGGTCGAGATGGACGGGTTCGACACCCAGGAAGGCGTCATCATCATCGCGGCGACGAATCGGCCGGATGTCCTCGACCCGGCGCTTCTGCGACCGGGACGCTTCGACCGGCAGATCACCGTGAATTTGCCGGACGTTAAGGGCCGCGAGGAAATCCTGCGCGTGCACTGCAAAAAAGTGAAGGTGGCGGAAGACGTGGATCTCGCGGTGATCGCCCGCGGCACTCCCGGCTATTCCGGTGCCGAGCTCGCGAATGTGATCAATGAAGCCGCGCTGCTCGCTGCCCGTCGCAATTTAAAGGGAATCACCCTGGCGGAACTCGAGGAGGCACGCGACAAGGTGCGCTGGGGCAAAGAACGCCGCAGTCTGGCGATGAGCACGAAGGAAAAAGAGAACACGGCCTATCACGAAGCGGGACACGCGTTGCTCTGCGAGCTGGTGGACAACATGGATCCGCTGCACAAAGTGACGATCATCCCGCGCGGACCGTCGCTCGGTTCGACGATGTATCTGCCGACGGAGGACAAATACACGCATCGCAAGCTGGAGCTGCTGGATCGGCTCGTGGTGATCATGGGTGGACGGATCGCCGAGGAACTGGTTTTTGGCGATGTGACCAACGGTGCCCGCGGCGACATCGGCCAGGCCACCGGCATTGCCCGCAGCATGGTGTGCGAATGGGGCATGAGCGAAAAGCTCGGGATGGTCGAATACGGCGAGCACGAGGATTACGTGTTCCTCGGGCGCGATATTTCGAAGTCGCATAATTACAGCGAAGCGACGGCGCAGGAAATTGATCACGAAGTGCGCAAATTTTGCGATGACGCCTATGCGCGGGCAAAAAAGCTGATCGTCGAACATCGCGACAAGCTCGAAACCATCGCCCGGGCGCTGCTGGAATACGAGACGCTCGACGGCAAACAGATCCGCGAAATCATCGAAACGGGCCGGATGCAAAATCCGCCGCAGCCACCCGCGAAACCGCGCACGCCTCAGCCGCCGCCGCTCAAGCGCGAAGAGGGAACCACGATCGCGCCGGATTACCCCTCCGGGCTGACTGAGGCACCTGCCTAGACGGTCCGGTCGCCTGCGCCGCTGGTTTTATCGTGGATGGAAGCGGCAGGCTGGATATCTTAACTGGTATTCCCGCGTTCCCTGCTCGTTGAGGCCGCCGATTTCGAAAAACGCTTGTGGGTAGCGATGGCGGGCTGGTATGGCAAACGTGAATTTAAAAGGAACGCGCAAGGAGGTTTCCGCGGCGGGAGACTCCTTTCCGGGGCGTGCCGAACGTTCTGAGCGGCTCGATGGCGACTATCGTCTGTTCTTCGAGTCGAATCCGCAGCCGATGTGGTTTTACGACGCCGAAACGCTCCGGTTCGTGGATGTCAACCGGGCGGCGATGGAACTTTACGGCTACTCCGTCACGGAGTTCCTGCGAATGACCATCGAGGACATCCGGCCGGCCGAGGACATCTCCAAAATTCGCGCGACCGTTGCGCATCGAAGGGCTGATTTTCAGCAAAGCGGGATCTGGCGGCACATCAAAAAAAACGGGGAACTTCTCCAAGTGCAAATCAGTTCGCACGAATTGCCCCTCGATGGACGCCGCGTTATTTTTGTGCAGGCAGTCGATGTCACCGAGCGCTGTCGCATGGAGGCGGAATTGCGCGCGAGCGAAGAGCAATTTCGGGCGACGGTGGAGCAGGCGAACGTCGGATTGGCACGCATTGCTCCCGATGGATGCTTTTTGCACGTGAATGACCGTCTCTGCGAGATCGTCGGCCATCCGCGAGAGAAACTGCTGCAAATGCGCTTTCAGGATATCACGCATTCGGATGATCTGACGTCGAATCTTACGTTGATAGACCGTGCGCGGCGCGGCGAAGTGGAGCGCTATCGCATCGAGAAACGTTATCTCAGGAGCGATGCGTCCACGGTTTGGACGAGCGTGCGCGCCCGCGTCGTGCGGCGGGAAAATGGCGAGCCGGATTACCTCATCGCGGTGATTGAGGATATCTCGGAGCGAAAAGCGGCAGAGGAAGCGCTGCAAGCTTCGCGAGCGGAGCTCGAACAACGGGTCGCGACTCGAACCGCAGAGCTGCAGGGGTTGAATGAAACCCTTTCCAAGGAAAACGCGGAGCGTCGGAACGCGGAATCAGCGCTCGCGGAGAGCCGCGAACTGCTGCGCACCACGCTCGATTCGCTGCCCGCCCAGATCGCCGTGCTCAATGCAGAGGGCAAAATTCTCATCATCAACAAAGTGTGGGAAGCCTTTGCCGAGGCGAATCCGGGAATCATGCCGGCGGTCGGCGATAATTATCTCACTTCCGCTGGAATCCTCGGCGGTTGCGGCGCTCCGGCCGGTGAAGCGATGTCGGGGGTGCGGTGCGTTTTGTCCGGATCGCTCGCAGAATTCTCATTCGAATTCCCCTGCCACATGGAGTCGGTCGAGCGCTGGTTTACGCTGCGGGTGGCGCCGCTTTCGCCGGAAAATCGCGGAGCGGTGGTCGTGCATGCTGATGTGACGGCGCAGCATCGCGCGCGGGTCGCCTTGCGGGAAAGCCATGCCCTGTTGCGCGACATAATCGAGGGAACAACGGACGCCATTTACATTAAAGATCTCGAAGGCAGATACATGATGATGAACATCGCCGGCGCGGGGACTTTAGGTCTGGCGCCCGCCGATGTGATCGGCAAATCGACTCCGGAACTCTTCGAGCCCGAGGTCTCGCGCGAAATCCTCGAACAGGACATGAAGGTGGTGACGGCGGGGAAAACGCTCACGTTCAGTTACTCCATGCGCTTACACGGGCAGGACCGAGACCTTCTCGCAACGAAGGGGCTTTGCCACAACGAGGCCGGGGAGATCATCGGCATTTTCGGAATCACTCGCGACATCACGGAGCTGCGCCGGGCCAATGAGGCTCTCGCTCACGAGCGCAATCTCTTGCGCACTCTGATCGACAACCTTCCCGATTCGATCTTCGTGAAGGATACGGAGAGCCGCTTTCTTCTGAACAATGCCGCGCATCTCCGATTGCTGCGTGCCAGCACGCCAGAGGAGGTGTTCGGCAAAACGGATTTCGATTGTTTCGCCCCCGAGGCGGCTCAGCATTATTTCGACGACGAGCAGGTGATCTTCGCATCAGGCCAGCCGATGATTGACCGGGTGGAGACGGTGGTGAATGCCGGGGGCGAGACGCGATGGCTTTCCACGACGAAAGTCCCTGTTCGCGACGGCGCGGGCGAAATCATCGGATTGGTCGGCATCAACCATGACATCACAGAACGACGTCTGGCGGAGCAGCATTTCGTTCGATTCGCCTCAATCGTGGAGTCGTCGAACGACGCGATCATCAGCACGGATGTCGCTGGAAAAGTCTTGAGCTGGAACAAGGCTGCCGAGCGCATTTTCGGCTATACAGCGGAGGAAATGAGCGGGCAATCACCGGCGATTCTTTCGCCGCCGGAGCGCCGCGAGGAGGCGCGCGAGTTGCAGGAGCGAGTGCGGAGTGGAGAGTCCTTGAAAAATCTACAGGCGGTCCGCCAAACCAAGGATGGCCGGCTCATTGACATTGCAGTCACCGTTTCACCGATCACGGATGAGACGGGAAAAGTCGCTGGCGCTTCCTCGATTGTCCGCGACATCACCGACCAGAAGCGCCTCGAACGTGAAGTTTTGGAAATCGTTGACTTGGAAAAGCGGCGGATCGGTCAGGATTTGCATGATGATCTTTGCCAGTATCTGGTCGGCATTTCCCTCCTGGCCAATGTGCTTCACGATAATCTCAAGAAAAAGCACATCGCAGAGGCTGAGGATGCGTTGCAAATCAATGAACTCGTCCGGCAGGCCGTGGCCAAAGCGCGCAGCATTACCAAAGGCCTTGCGCCGCTCGAACTCGCCGGTTCCGGATTGATGAACGCGCTCGACGAACTCGCGATGACGGTGCAACGGCTGTTTAACATCGACAGCACATTTTCATGCCCGGCTCCTGTCGAAATCGCCGATCCGTCCGCTGCGGCCCACCTCTATCGCATTGCGCAGGAAGCGACCCACAACGCCGCCAAGCATTGCAAGGGGGACTCTGTCACGATTCGGCTCTTGAAAACTAACGAGGGCATCGTGCTTTCGGTCGAGGACAATGGCGTTGGCTGTGGCGAGAACGGCCCGCCGCCTTCTTCCGGCCTCGGCCTGCACACGATGCAATACCGCGCGCGGGTCATCGGCGCGACGTTGGAGTATCTGCCCAATGAGACCGGCGGCACCACGGTCCGCTGTTCCCTGCCCAGCCGGAAACAAAGCGGGTCGCAAGCGGAAAATGTCCGTTGACGCTCCGGAAAGCCCCCGTTTAACTTCCCGCTCCGTAAAACGCGGAACGTAAAAACTATGGCAAAATATGGCATCAACGGCTTCGGCCGTATCGGTCGCAACGTCCTGCGCGCAATGTCGCCGCAGCAGGTCGGGAACGTCGCCGCGATCAATGACCTGACTGACACGAAGACGCTGGCGCACCTGCTCAAGTGGGACTCGGTGCACGGAAAATTTGACGGAGAAATCGGCTACGACGACGAAAACATCGTCGTGCGCGGTCACAAGATCAAAGTCCTCAAGGAGCGTGATCCGGCCAATCTCCCGTGGAAAACGCTCGGCGTGGACGCGGTCCTTGAATCGACCGGATTCTTCACCTCCCGCGAGAAAGCGGATCTGCACCTCTCAAAAGGCGGTGCCCGCAAAGTCCTGATCAGCGCGCCGGCGAAAGATCCTGATGTCACGATCTGCATCGGCGTGAACGACGAAGTTTACGATGCCTCAAAGCACCACATCGTTTCCAACGCGAGCTGCACCACCAACTGCCTCGCGCCGCTGGTGAAAGTGCTCAACGACAAATTCGGAATCGAATTGGGATTCATGAGCACGATCCATTCATACACGAACGACCAGCGCATCCTCGATCTCCCGCACGAAGACCTCCGCCGCGCCCGTGCCGCGGCAATCAACATCGTGCCGTCCAGCACCGGCGCCGCCAAGGCGATCGGCGAAGTCATTCCCGAGCTCAAAGGCAAACTCAACGGCGGCGCGTTTCGCGTTCCGACTCCGGACGGTTCGGTCACCGATTTCACGGCGATTTTAAAAAACAAAGCGACGGCCGACGAAATCAACGCCGCCTTCGCCGCCGCCGCCAAAACCAGCGGCTTCAAAAGCGTGCTCGAATACTCAGACGAGCCGCTCGTGCTGAGCGACATCGTCGGCAACCCGCATTCGTGCATTTTCGACAGCGGCCTGACGATGACGCTCGGCGACAAGTTCGTGAAAGTCGTCGGCTGGTATGACAACGAGTGGGGTTACAGCAATCGTTGCGTGCAGATGCTCGAGATGCTCTGCAAATAAACCGCATGAAGCTTTCAGTTCGCGATCTTGAGGTCGCCGGAAAACGGGTGCTGGTGCGCGTTGATTTTAATGTGCCGCTTGAAGAGCGCGATGGTCGTCAGATCATCACCGACGACACCCGCATTCGCGAATCCCTCCCCACGATCGAACTGCTGCGGGAGCGCGGTGCGAAAGTCGTCTTGATGGCGCATCTTGGCCGCCCAAAAGGAAAGCCGACTGAGAAATATTCGCTGCGACCCATTGCCGATCATCTTCACAGCCTGATCCATCATCCGGTCGCGTTTTGCCACGACACGGTTGGGAAGGTGCCCGAAGAAATCATCGCGCACATGCGAAATGGCGACATGGCTTTACTCGAGAATCTCCGGTTCACCGACGCTGAGGAAAATAACGACACGCAGTTTGCGCAATCGCTCGCGCAACTTGGCGATGTTTACGTCAACGACGCCTTCGGCGCCGCGCACCGCGCGCACGCCTCCACCGCCGGCATCTCGAAGTTTGTCGCCCAATCCGCGATGGGGCTGCTGATGGAAAAGGAGCTGAAGTATCTGATCGACGAGCTCAAAAGCCCCGCGCGCCCATTCGTGGTCATCCTCGGCGGAGCGAAGGTTTCCAGCAAAATCACCGTCATCAAATCGCTGATGGAAAAAGCCGACACGCTGCTGATCTGCGGAGCGATGGCCTACACGTTTTTCAAAGCACAGGGAATTTCGACCGGCCAGAGTCTCGTGGAGCCGGACAAAGTTGATCTCGCGCGCGAGTTACTTGAGCTGGCGGAAAAAAAAGGCGTCAAGTTTGTGCTCCCGGTGGACAGTCTGGAAACACAGGAAATCAAAGCCGGCGCCACGACGCGCAACACGCCGCGGCTCTCCACCGCCCAGGGTATCAGTGACGGCTGGGAGGGTGTGGACATCGGCCAGGAGTCCGTTGCGCTTTTCCGAAAGGAAATCGAATCGGCGAAAACGATTTTGTGGAATGGGCCGGTCGGCATTTTTGAAATCCCCGACTTTGCCGCCGGCACGCGGGCGATTGCCGAAGCCATTGTTGCCTCCGGCGCGAAGTCGATTGTCGGCGGTGGCGATTCGGTCACTGCGGTGAAGCAGTTCGGCCTGGCGGAAAAGATGACCTTCATCTCCACCGGCGGCGGTGCGTCGCTCGAGTTGCTCGAGGGCCGCGAGCTGCCGGGCGTCGCGGCGTTGACGGACAAATAATGCGCAAGAAAATCATCGCCGCGAACTGGAAGATGAACATGACCTGCGACGAGGCAGAGTCCTTCGTCGAGACGTTCCTGCGCGAAGTTGGCCAGGAGGATGCGGTCGAGGTGGTCATTGTCCCGCCCTTCACCGCGTTGGCCACTGTTTCCCGTTTGTTAAACAACGTGCAAAACGTGAAAGTCGGCGCCCAGAATATGTCTCCGGAGAAGGGCGGCGCGTTCACCGGAGAAATCAGCGCTGCCATGTTGCGCGAACTTTTCGTCCGCTATGTCGTGCTGGGCCACAGTGAACGCCGCACTTTGTTTGGCGAGACAGACGAAGTGGTGAATCGCAAAGCGCACGCGGCGCACGAGGCCTCGTTGAAGCCAATTGTCTGCATTGGCGAAACCCTCGCACAGCGCGACGCGGGCAAGGTGGAGGAGGTCCTTGAAACACAAATCCGTGGAAGTCTCGCGAAGCTGAGCGCGAAGGAACTCGGGGAAACCGTGATCGCCTACGAGCCAGTCTGGGCGATCGGCACTGGCCGCACGGCGACGCCGGCGCAGGCGCAGGAAGCGCATGCCTTCATCCGAAAGACGCTCGCGGAGATTTCCAGCGAGGCCACGGCGGAAAAGATGCGTCTGCAATACGGCGGAAGTGTCAAACCAGACAATGCCGCCGCGCTCATGACCCAGCCCGACATCGATGGAGCGCTGGTCGGCGGCGCGAGTCTCGATCCGCGCGGGTTTGCGGAGATCGTGAAAGCGTCGGACCCTGCCGCGTAGCCCCGGGCTATTTTTCGGTCAGCTCAAAATACAGCGGAGTCAGCGCCCGGATCGCCGGCACGACCAGTCCAGCCTTTTCGAGTTCCGTCGTGCGCAGTGCGAGCTGGAGTTTTCCCTCGAGTCGCTCGTGAAAGGAAAATTCCCGAGTGCCCCTGCATTGCAAAAACTCCATCGCCTCGTGCGAGAAATGGACGTGCACATTTCTGAATTCCAGACTGCGATGGAGGTTGGCGATCACGAGAAACCGCTGGCCGCTCCGCCGATCATGGCGCAGAAAGGCATACATCCAATGCCCGCTCGAAGGATCGCCTTCCACGACACCGAAGGCGGCGGAATTCGCGTTGGACGGATTGAGCGGAAAGAAATCCCCATCGCGGAACGCCGGTTCGCCGACGAGATACAGTAAACGTTGGTAAAACGCGCGCAAGTTTCGCTGCTGCGCATTCAGCCCGCCGCCATCGAACTTGTGGCCATTGACCCACTTCACGAGTTCCGGCATCGACCAGTAATCGAAGATTGAGGTGCGGGCATCGTCGCCGCCGAAGCCCTCGGCGCCGCGCGCGGGCTCGCCGACCTCCTGGCCGTTGTAAAGCAGCACCGGGCCGCGGCCGAGGCCGAACAAAATGCCCGCAACCGCGCGGCCAACTTCCATGCCGATCCTGCCCCAGTTATTCTTCCCGGCGAGCCGCACTTCATCGTGGTTTTCCGCGTAGCGCAGACTGCGGTGAAAGACGAAATCGTGGCCCAGAACCCGATCGAGATCATTGGCCCAGCCGCTGCCGTCATAAATGCTCTTGAGCGTTTTGTAAGCGGGATCGTCGTAGGTCGCGGCGAAGCCCGCGCTGAGCAAATCGGACATCACATTCCCGTGTCCGTCGGTTTGGCCGGGATTTCCGCCGAGCACTTTGGCCGGGTCATTGTCGTAAGCCTCACCGATGAACAAAACATCGCGCTGTCGCGTTCGCGCTTTCCCGATCGCCCACTCCCAGAATTCCGGCGGCACCATGTGCGCCATGTCACAGCGGAAACCGTCCACGCCCATCGCCTGCCAATGCGCGAGCACCCGGTCCATTTTTATCCACGTCCCGGGAATCGGCAGGTTTCGTTGCTCCCCATGCGGGTAAGCGCGCGTGCCGGTCGTGAAGTCGAACCCGTAATTCAGCTTCACCGTTTCATACCAGTCGCCCAGCGTCGGCGCCCAGGTCACTGCGTTGTTGCCTGTGACGCGGCCGAAATCCATCTCGCCGTCAAAGGCGCCGTCGCATTTTCCTGCAAGCACCTGGCAGGTCGGATTGATCGACCGGCCATCTTTGCAGGTCGGCAGTTTTAACGGAGGGCCGCCGCCGGGATCGCTCGGCCGGAGATAAAAAAAGTTGTTCTGCGGATCAAAGAATTTCGACCGATCGTCGGTTGCGCCAAAACAGGTTTCGGGCGACCCGGAGGTGCGGTAACTACGCGCGACGTGATTGGGGACGAAGTCGATGATCGCCTTCAGTTTGTGCTCGTGCATCCGGGCGAGCAGCCCCTGGAATTCCTCGATGCGATGCGCAGGATCGGCAGCGTAATCAGGGCAAACGTCGAACAAATCTTTGATCGCATACGGGCTGCCCGCAAGCCCCTTCAACAAGTCCGGATCGTCGGCGGGACGGCCGATTCCGCTGTAATCAGTCGCCGTAGCCTGTTGTAAAACACCCGTTAACCAAATGTGGGTGAAACCCATCTCGGAAATCGACTGAAGCGCCGCGTCGTTGATCTCCGCAAACTTCCCCACGCCATTTTCCAAAAGGCTCCCGTTGGTTTTTCGGGTTTCGTTGATGTTTCCGAAAAGGCGCACGAAAAGTTGATAAATGCGGACGCGAGAATTCTGCCCGGTCACGCTGTCGGCTGCGGGGACTGCGGATTGGCCGTTCGGATCAGCAACGCTCAAAGCCATGGAGAAGAGGAGCGAAAGAAACACGTGTCCGCATTTCAGCGATCGGAGGAAGCGGCGGCAATCGCGATGCAGTCTGGCTTTCGCTCCGGATGCGGGCGGGACATGGTGTGGGGAATGTTAGCCATCGGACATCGCGGCGCGCGAGGACATGAGCCGGAAAACACCCTGCGCTCCATTCGTCGCGCGCTTGAGCTTGGCGCAGGCGGCGTGGAAATCGACGTCTATTTCATCGATGGTCAGCTCGTCGTTTTCCATGACGCCAAAGTGGATCGCACCACGAACGGCCACGGACGGCTTGCGCGCAAAAGTTTCGGCGAGCTGCGGGCGCTGGATGCGGGCAAAGGCGAACGCATCCCGACTTTGCGCGAGGTATTCGAACTCGTGGACCGTCGCGCGTTGATCCATGTCGAATTGAAAGGTCGCGGAACGGTTGAATCGGTCGCCGGCCTGATCCGCGAATTCGTGCAGCAGCGCGGCTGGCGTTTTTCGGAGTTCATCGTTTCGTCATTTCACCGGACCGAACTGCGCGCGCTGGCGGGCGGCGAGATTCCGATCGGCGTTCTCTTCAAGCGCTCTGCGAGATACTTTGCGCGGGTCGCGAAGTCACTTGGCGCTGTCGCGATTCACCCGAACCTGCGTTTCGTAAACCGGCGCCTTGTCGAACGCGCGCATGCCGCCGGACTCAAAGTTTTTGTCTATACCGTGAACCGTCCACGCGACATCGCTCGCATGAAAGAGTTCGGCGTGGACGGCGTCTTCACTGATTATCCGGAGCGCGTATGAAATTCGTGCTCGCGCTCGATCAAGGCACCACGAGCTCCCGCGCCATTTTTTTTGATGAAAGCGGCGCGGCACGTGCCGTCGCCCAACGCGAATTTCGTCAGATTTTTCCGCAGCCCGGCTGGGTCGAGCACGATCCGCGGGAGATCTGGGAGACACAGCTCGCGGTCGCCCGCGAGGCGCTCGCGGAGGTGGACGTGCGGGAGGTCGCCGCGATCGGCATCACCAATCAGCGGGAAACGGTGGTCGTCTGGGACCGGAAAACCGGCGAGCCGATGTGCAACGCGATCGTCTGGCAGGACCGGCGCACGGCCGGATTTTGCGAGCAGCTCAAACGCGAGGGACGCGCTGCGGCGATTGCGGCAAAAACCGGGCTCGTCGTTGATGCCTATTTTTCGGCGACGAAACTGCGCTGGATTCTGGATCACGTGCCGGATGCGCGCTCGCGAGCCGAAGCGGGGGAACTTGCCTTCGGCACCGTGGACTCCTGGCTCGTCTGGAAACTGACTGAGGGCGCGTCGCATGTGACCGACGTAACCAATGCCAGCCGCACGCAGTTGTTTAACATCCGTCAAATGGCATGGGACGACGAAC
>JAXDQV010000333.1:0-8570 GCA_034667645.1 Chthoniobacter sp. | reverse complement strand
GTGCGGGAAAAAAGCGATTGGCAAGAGGAGGCGGGCGGCTATCTTGGCGCGCTCCAAAAACGGTGGCCGTAGCTCAATGGTAGAGTCCCAGATTGTGATTCTGGTTGTTGCGGGTTCGAATCCCGTCGGCCACCCATTCCCGCGAATCTCTGCACTGCTTTCTGTGCTTTTGCAAAGCTTTGCGCTCTACTTTGCGTTCCCAGAATGACGCCCCTCGAAGAACGCATTCGATACAAATTTCGGAACTCGCTGCTGCTGGCGGAGGCACTGACTCACCCTAGCCTCGGCTACGAAACGCAGCGTCATCATTTCGACAACCAGCGGCTGGAGTTCCTCGGCGATGCGGTGCTGCAGCTGATTTTTACGCGGCATTTATTCGATCTTTTTCCGACCTGCAGCGAGGGCCTCCTGACGAAAATGCGGTCCCGGTTGGTGTCCCGCGAGGGATTGAAAGTCCACGCGGTCGCGATCGGGCTCGGACAGTTTTTGATGATGGGCAAGGGGGAAGAAACCAGCGGCGGCCGCGTGCGGGCCTCGGCGCTTTCGGATGCCTTCGAGGCGTTGATCGGCGCGATGTATCTGGACAGCGACCTGGAAACGGTGCGGCGCTTTGTGCTCGCTGAGGCGCAGCGCGACATCGAAAACCTGCAAATCGAGCCCATCGACGTAAACCCGAAAGGCAAACTGCAGGAGCTTTTGCAATCCATCGCGCCGCAAAGCCCGCGCTATCACATTGCGGAGGAAAGCGGGCCGGACCATCTGCGAACCTTTTCCGCGGCGGTGTCATGGAATGGGCTCGCGCTTGGTCGCGGCTCGGGGCACTCAAAGAAGGAAGCCCATAACGCCGCGGCGGTCGATGCGCTCCAGCGCCAGGCTTGGAAAAAACTGCCCGATAACTCACCAACAACTTCCGATAACGCCCAATAACTTGGCCCGCGTGCGTTTTTCGCGGCGGCGCTGGCTCAAATCCCGATGTTTATTCACACCCTTTTTTCGATGCGGAACACGCCGTGCGTATAAGTGGAACGCCGTTCGCGGCGTTTATTCACACGCTTAAGATGATGATGTTAAGCCCGGGATTTTTAATTCTTTAATACAACACTGTGAACAACTGACGGCCTTTCATGAAAACCATTTATCTCATCGCCAGCGGCGACCTGCGCCTTGCCGCCAACCAGACTTGCGAACCCGCGCAGGCGGAAATGGAGAGGAAACTCGCGGCCGCCATCGCGCTGGAGGGCGCGGAGGTGCATCGCGCGCATCCGTTCGATGAGAGCAAGCAGCACGGCTTTATCGACAGCCAGAAATACGGGATGGAAGTATTCCGAAACATACCGCGCGAAGCCCCACTGATAGTGGCAGAGGCCGTCTGGCAATACAGCCATCACGTGCTGGCCGGGCTCATCTCACATCGCGGGCCCATCCTGACGGTGGCGAACTGGAGCGGCACATGGCCGGGACTCGTGGGAATGCTCAATCTAAATGGATCGATGACCAAAGCCGGCGTGAAATACGCGACGCTCTGGAGCGAGAACTTTGACGACGAATTTTTCATCCACGGTCTGCGGCAATGGCTCGCGACGGGCAAAGTGAAACACAAGTGCGAGCACGTGCAACCGTTGCGGAAAGTAGAACTCTGCTGTGAGGCGGAGAAACTGGGCCGCGGCATGGCGAAGAAACTGCAGAGAGAAAAAGCGATCATCGGGGTTTTCGACGAGGGCTGCATGGGAATGTATAACGCGATCATCCCCGACGAGCTCTTGCACCGTTGTGGCGTTTTCAAGGAGCGGCTGAGCCAGTCCGCGCTCTACGCGAAAATGCAGACGGTAAGCGACGAGGATGCCCGGCGTATTTATCAGTGGTATCGCGAGCGCGGAATGAAGTTCGTTTTCGGGCCCAATGAAGAAACCGACCTCACGGACGCGCAGGTTTTGCAGCAGTGTAAAATGTATGTCGCCGCGCTGCAGATCGCCGATGAGTTCGGCTGCGAGGCGATCGGCATTCAATATCAGCAGGGCCTCAAAGACCTCGCACCCGCCAGCGATCTCGTCGAGGGGACGCTCAACAATGTCGATCGGCCTCCAGTTTATCGCGCGAACTTCGGCGCGGAGATCCTGCCCGGCGAGGCGCTCCCGCATTTCAACGAAGTGGACGAATGCTCAGGTCTGGACGGCCTGGTGACGTATCGGCTTTGGCGCGGGCTTGGCTATCCGCCGGAAAATACGCTGCACGACATTCGCTGGGGGCGGCACTTCTCAGGCGACGGAGTGGACGCGTATGTCTGGGTCTTCGAGATTTCCGGCGCAGTGCCACCGGAGCATTTGATCGGAGGCTGGTCCGGGGCGACCAGCGAGCGCCAGCCGCCAATGTATTTTCGACTCGGCGGCGGCACGATCAAGGGCGTCAGCAAGCCCGGCTGGGGCGTCTGGAGCCGGATCTTCGTGCAGAAAAAAAAGCTGAAATGCGACATTGGACTGGCCGAAGTGGTGGCGCTGCCGCCGGAGGAAACGGCGGAACGCTGGCGCCTGACCACGCCGCAGTGGCCGATCATGCACGCCGTGTTGCAGGGAATCTCACGCGACGAGATGATGGCGCGGCACAAGGCGAATCACATTCAGGTCGCTTACGCTCCGGATAAAGCGGCGGCAGTCCGCGCGCTTCAGGCGAAGGCGGCGGCACTGGATGAACTTGGACTCAAGGTGTTTCTTTGCGGTGAGATTTAACGAGCACCGGGCAGGAAAAACGCCGCTGTCGCAAGTGCAGTGAACGATGCCGCCCACATTACCCGCGCGAGCAAATCCAATCTCGCGCTCGCGTTCTTCTCCCTTTCACGGGAGCGGCGGCGCGACATGCAGACGTTCTACGCCTTCTGCCGTGTGGTGGACGACATCGCCGATTCACGGGAACTCACGATGCTCGAAAAAGACCGCCGGATCGCGCTCTGGCGCAAAGCGATTACCGAGCGGTTCGCCGGCGAGCCACCGCTGGCTCGCGACGTCCGGCAACTGATCGAGAAATACAAAATCCCGCGCCTTCATTTTCACGAGATTCTCGCCGGCGTCGCGATGGACATCATGCCAGGACGCTTTGGGAATTTCGACGAGCTTGGACAGTATTGCTATCGCGTCGCAAGCGTGGTGGGACTCGTGAGCATCGAGATTTTCGGCTATCGAAACCCGGCCTGCAAAGACTACGCGATCGATCTCGGCATCGCGCTTCAACTTACGAATATCATCCGCGACGTGGGCGAGGATTTCGCGAATGACCGGCGCATTTATCTGCCGAGAGAGGACATGGAAAAATTCGGTTACACACCGGAGGATCTCACCGAGCGCTGCGAGGACGATCGGTTTCTGGCGTTGATGCAATTTGAGGCGGAGCGTGCGGCGACTTTTTACGAAAAAGCCATCGCAAGTCTTCCGCCGGAGGATCGCAAGGCGATGTTGCCGGCGGAAATCATGCGCGAAGTTTACGCGCGGTTACTGGCGAAAATTCGCGACGGCGGATTTCACGTTTTGCAAAAAAAATATCGGCTCAGCCGCATGGAAAAACTCAGCGCGATCCTTTCGGCGCTGATGAGCACCTTTTCTTAAACCCGCGGCGAAGCATCCGCGCCGACGGATTTTTGCGATGCATGGATGAAGCACTTTATGAAAATCCGAAACTTCTTTCTTGGACCGGCAATGGGCATTCTCGCGTTGAGCCTCGCCTCGTGCGACACCCCCGAGGGCATCGGGGCGCTAGCGGGCGCGGGCGCAGGATCGATCATCGGTGGCACGCACGGGCATCACGCCGCGGAAGGCGCACTGATTGGCGCCGGGGCCGGCGCGCTGCTCGGGCATATCCTTGGGCACGCGGATGACCGCGGATACTACGAAGGCCGGCGCTATCCGTATGCCCGTGCGATGGGCGGCGGCATGGTCGAGAGCCCGTATTATCCGCACAACCTAATTGACACTCGCGGCATTCCGCATGGCGCGGTGGTCGAAGATCCCTCGACCGGCGGCCTTTTCGTCAAACCGTAACTCAGTTCGTTCGGAGCATCCGCTCGACGTATTTCGCGAGAAGATCGAACTCGAGATTTGCAGAACGGCCAACGCGAGCCTCACGCAAATTTGTCCCTGCCAAGGTGTGCGGAATAATCCAGACGACGAAGCTCTCAGGCAAAACCTCAGCCACCGTGAGGCTGATGCCATCCACGGCGATCGAGCCTTTTGGCACCACGTAGCGGGAAAAATCGGGCGGCAACTGGACTTCAACTCGATGATCTGAACCGTCCTTTCCGAAGGCCTGGATGAGAGCGGTGCAGTCGATGTGTCCCTGCACGATGTGTCCGCCGAATCGGCCGCTTGCGGACAAGGCGCGCTCGAGATTCACGAGCTTCGCTTCGCGCAGGTTCGTGACGCGCAGCGTCTCGGCCAGGAGATTGAAACGCAGCTCTCCAGACGCCACCGCAGTTACCGTGAGGCAGCAGCCGTTAATGGCAACGCTTTCGCCGACCACGACCTCATTGCCGATCCGCGGTGCATGCACGCGCAATTCGTATTCGCCGCCGTCCACTTCACGAAGGGACGTGACGGCACCGGTTTCTTCGACAAGGCCGGTGAACATCGTCGCATTTTTTGAAAACGCCGCGCGAACACAAGCGCGCCTTTCACTTTCCGACGGCTCGCACCGGCGCTAGCGTGCGCCATGCCGATGAGCAGCGCCGAAAAACGCAAACTGAAAGCCGAAGCGCAACAGCTGGAGGCCGTGTTGAAGATTGGCAAAAACGGCCTCAGTGCGGCGTTCCTGCAGAGTGTTGATCAAGCGTTAACACAGCGCGGGCTGGTCAAGCTGAAGTTCGGTGATTTCAAGGATCAGAAAAAGCTGATGGCTCCGGAAATCGCGCTCAAGACCGGCAGTGAACTCATCGCGCGCGTCGGCAACGTCGCCGTGTTTTTCCGCCCGAAACCGTAGCGCGCGCTTCGGCCTTTTCAGCTCTGGCAGCTTGTTGTTAACTGCCTCCCCGCCATGGAAAAAATGATCATTGTCGGCACGGGTTGCGCCGGGCTCACGGCCGCGATTTACTCGGCACGCGGTAATTTTTCTCCGCTCGTGCTGGAGGGACGCGAGCCGGGCGGGCAGCTCTCGACGACGACGTTGGTGGAAAACTTTCCCGGCTTCGTGGACGGCATCGACGGCCCGCAGTTGATCATAAACATGAAGCAGCAGGCCGAACGATTCGGCGCCCGCTTTGCATATTCGAGTCTCACGGACTTCGAGCCGAAAGACGGGCACGTCAGCGTAAAGATCGACGACACCTGGACCGACACGCGCACGCTGATCATCGCCAGTGGAGCTTCGGCGCGATGGCTTGGCGTCGAGGCAGAGAAGAAATTGATCGGCCACGGGCTCACCTCGTGCGCCACCTGCGATGGCGCTTTTTACCGGAACGTTCCCGTGTGTGTGGTCGGCGGCGGAGACTCGGCAGCCGAGGAGGCGACGTTCCTCACGCGTTTTGCTTCGAAGGTCTATTTGATTCACCGCCGCGACCACTTGCGGGCCTCGAAAATCATGGCGGACCGCGCGCTGAACCACCCGAAAATCGAACCGGTGTGGGACAGCGTCGTCACGCGATATTTAACCGACGATCAAGGCGAGGTGCGTGGAGTGAAACTCCACAACCTAAAATCCGATGCGGACTCTGAGCTCGAAGTAAAATGCGTTTTCGTCGCGATCGGCCACGAACCGAATACGGCACCATTTCGTGGCAAGCTCGACATGGATGAAAACGGCTACCTGCTGCAGAAGAACGGGACCCACACCAACGTTCCCGGGGTGTTCGCGGCGGGAGACGTGGCGGATCATGTTTACCGCCAGGCAATCACGGCTGCCGGCGAAGGCTGCGCGGCGGCGCTCGATGCCGAAAAATATCTGGCCGATTTTGAGTAACGAAAGCGCGCGGGGGGCGTAGCTTCGCGTCGCTTCCAGCCCCCGAGAGCGGTCGCAAGAACGTTTTGAAAATTTGCGATCTCACGCAGTTTTATTCGCCGGTGAGCGGCGGCGTGAAGCGTTACGTGCAGGAGAAAATCAACTACCTGCGCCTGTTTTCTCCCGGCGACGATCACGTGTTGATCATCCCGGGAGAGCGCGATGAGGTCATCGAGTCGGAGCGCGCCAAAATTTACACGATCCGATCGCCGCTCATCTCCCGCACCTCGCGTTATCGCGCGCTCGTGCGGCTCGGCGCGGTGGAGGGCGTGTTGGAAAGCGAGCGGCCGGATGTCATCGAGTCCGGCGATCCGTATCAGGTGGCCTGGAAGGCGATTGCCTCCGGCGCCGCGCTGGGCATCCCCGTGATCGGTTTTTACCACTCGCACTTTCCGGAAGCCTATCTGCGTAGCGTGGCGAAGTTTTTCGGAAAAACTGTCACGGAATTCGTGATGGATGGAGCGAGGCGTTACGTGCGCAATTTATACAACCGCTTCGCGCACACCCTCGTGCCATCGCCCGCGCTCGGAGCGCTCCTGTCGGACTGGGGAGTTACCAACGTAGTGAACATCGACCTCGGGGTGAACACGGAGATTTTCAAGCCGGGTGCCGACGGATTCGCGATGCGCACGGAGCTCGGTATTCCGCCGGGTCGCACGCTCCTGCTTTACGTCGGCCGACTCGCGCACGAGAAAAACACGAGCACGCTTTTCCAAACGTTCGAACGCCTGCGCACACAGCACCCGGGACGATTCCACCTGCTCGCTATCGGCGATGGTCAGCAGCGGTCGCAGCTCGAAAGTCTGATCGGTCGCGGCTCCGATGTGAGCTGGCTCCCCTATTGCGGCGATTCGCAAAAACTCGCGCAGATTTATCGCGCGGCCGACCTGTTCGTGCATCCCGGCGTGCAGGAGACGTTCGGTCTGGTGGCTTTGGAGAGTCAGGCGTGTGGAACGCCCGTCATCGGGATTCGCGGCAGCTACATGGATCGCATCATTCACAGCGATCAGACACTTTGGGCTCGTGAAAACAGCGCGGCGGCGCTCGCGCAGGCCATCGTGGAAACGATGGCTTGCGACCTGAAGAAAATCGGCGCGGCGGCGAGCGAGCACGTCGCGCAGCACTACTCATGGCGACAGGTTTTCGACCGTCTGTTTGCTATTTACCGAGGGGTGGCTTCTCGTTAAAGACAGCCCGCCATGTCCAGCGCCCGCAATTTCAGCATCCGCCGCTATCGTCGCGCCGACCGCGAAGCGGTGCGGCGTCTCTGTTGCGAAACGGGCTTTCTCGGCAATCCAATCGATCCCGTTTTTGAGGATCGAACACTCTTCGCCGATTTTCTGACGGCCTATTACACGGATTGGGAGCCGGAATCGGCTTTCGTGCTCGAGGTGAATGGAGAGGTCAAAGGCTACCTGCTTGGTTCCCGCCGACCTCTGCGCCAGCAGTGTTACAACGTTTATCAGAATATCGCTTTGTTTTTCCGGGCGGTTCTCCGCTACCCGCATTACGGAGCAGCCTCGCGCCGCTTTGTGCACTGGATTTTAACGCATGGCTGGCGGGAGGTCCCCGCCGCGCCGCGCCGCGCCGCGCATTTTCACATCAACCTGCTGCCCGAGGCTCGCAACGTGGCGACCACGCGCGCACTCATGGACGCTTATCTGCAATACCTGCACGAAAACGGCGTGAAACGCGTCTACGGGCAGATGGTGACCTTCGAGAGCCGTCGCGGGTCGAAAATGTTTGAGCGTTATGGATTCCGGGTCCTCAATCGTTCCGAGATTTCCAAATACAAATGGCTGCACCCGGAGCCGGTTTTTCTCTGCACCGTGGTGAAAAATCTCGACGAAAACAGTCAGCTCTACGCGCGCGGAGTCTAGCCGCTAGGCTCGTCCCTAGAGCTGAACCGCGCTCTCTTCCGTGGTTTTCAACACCATGGAAATCGTGCGAATAAGCTCCTCGTTGTCCACCGGCTTTCGCAGGACCAGCGGCCGGTTCACGCTCTCGAGAAACTCGATCACCTTCGGATCATCTGAATAGCCGGTGACGAAGATGAAGCGATCGCACAACCGCGGTTTCGTGCGCTGCACGGCGAGGAAAAACATATCCCCCGCCATCTGGGGCATCCGCATGTCACACATGATGATGTCGAAATCCATCGCGATGAGTTCCCGCAAGCCCTCCACCCCGTTTCGGACGGTCGTGACGACGAAATTATGCGACTCCAGCAGCAATTTCAGCGTGTCGGCGAGTTCGATGTCATCGTCCAACAAAAGGATGCGTTTGATATCCAGTTGTGTGCGAGAAGGATCCTGAGACATGCGGGGCAAAGTATCATAGAGCGGGCTTGTGTCATGGACATATTCGGACTTTACTCGGAACCCTCCGTTTCGCCGGCATAGCTCAGTTGGTAGAGCAGCTGATTTGTAATCAGCAGGTCATCGGTTCGAGCCCGATTGCCGGCTCCCGCTTATCGCTTTCGCGATGAGCTAATTACAAAAGCATTCGCTTTTTGTCATTCCCGGTCTTTCCACGCGTGTGGAAAGATTCGACACATTTTTTGGAAAGACGTTGTCGGAATTCGGCTTTGAAAACAG
>JAXDQV010000332.1:0-9078 GCA_034667645.1 Chthoniobacter sp. | reverse complement strand
GAAACTCCGCCAGCTTCTCCTTGTCCGGGTTGTCGTGAATGCGATAGACGCCCGGGACCTGGCGATTCTTGATTTCGCGCGCGACAGTCTCGTTGGCGGCGAGCATGAATTCCTCGACGAGCTGGTGGGAAATATCGTTCTCCAGTTTCTCCAGTCGCGCCGGCTTTCCCTCGCCGTCCAGCCAGACTTTTACCTCGGGAAAATCAAGATCGAGCGAGCCATGGGCGAAACGGTTTTTCCGCAGCAGCGCCGCCAGCTCCCATGCCGTATGCAGGCGTTCCGTCAGCGCATCGTGCGCCGGCTTTTGCAGCGCCGCGAAAGCCTCCTTGTAGGTAAACCGGTGCGCGCTGCGGATCACGCTGCGACCAAAACGCGCCGATTTGATTTTCCCTGCGCGCGTGAAGTCGATGAAGACGGATTGCGTCAGCCGATCCACGTGCGGTTTGAGCGAGCAGACGCCATTGCTCAGTTTCTCCGGCAACATCGGGATCACGCGATCGACGAGATAAACGCTATTGCCGCGCTCGAAGGCTTCGCGATCAAGCGCACTCCCCGGCCGGACGTAATGCGAAACATCCGCGATGTGAACTCCCAGCCGCCAGCCATCACCAACCCGTTCGACGTGAATCGCGTCGTCGAAATCCTTCGCGTCATCCGGATCGATCGTAACGATCATTTGCGCCCGCAAATCTTCCCGCAGCGCCACTTCGCGATCATCGATAGTCTCGCTGATTTTTTCTGCTTCGTGCAGCACGGCATCGGGGAAAGTCGTCGGCAGATGGTGCTTTCGAATAATGGACAGCATGTCCACGCCCGGCGCACCGGCGGGCCCGAGCACCTCGATGATCTCGCCCTCGGGATTGATGTTCCGCGATTTCCACTCTTCGAGCCTGACCACCACTTTATCACCGATGACTGCGGCGGTTTCGGGCTGCTGCACTTCTTCGCGCGGGCGTTGCGCAGCCCCGGACAAAGGCCGCACGTAAACATTATGCACGAGCCGCGTATCGTCCGGGACCACGTAGAAAAAGTTTTTCGACTGCTGCAGCGTGCCGACGATGGTGTCGTGTGCGCGCTCCAAAATACGGATCACGCTCCCCTCCTTTTGCGCCGGCCGGCCGCGCCGGCCCACTCCGCCTGTCATCGTCCGCGCCACCACGCGGTCGCCATTCATGGCCACTCCGGTATTCTCCGCCGAAACGTAAAGATCGGCCCCGCCGGTTTCGCACAAAACGTGCGCTCCACCGCTGGCGTGCACTTGCAAAATGCCGGTGCATAAATCCGCCGCCGCAGGGATCACGTAACGGTCCTTGCGGATGCGCGCGATCTCGCCGCAGCGCTCCATCTCTTGCAACAAGGCGCGTAGCTTTCCGCGTTCGTCACTGGACAGCCCGATTTTTTTGGAAAGCTCCACCTTGTCCAGCGGCTGATAGCGCGGTGCGCGGAGCAACTGAAGGATGCGTGATCTAAGGTCGATTTTCATCAGGATAATGCGGAACCAAAACAGCCAGCCGATGCCGAAAGACTGATCGCGCGATCGCAAAAGCGATCGAGTGTCGGGCGATCAACTTAATGCGATGTCGCCAAGGTTGTCGGCCAAACAAATCCAGTCCATCGAAAATCCGACGCAGAGGATTCCGAGGAATTTCTGCAAAAAACGCAGCGGCCGCATGAGTTTCCAGGCCAGCGAGTTCTCGATCTGCCCGCGCTCATCCCGAGTGCGGTCGAGTTTGATTTGTGTCGTCTCCAGTTTCTCCCGGACGTGACTTAACTGGCTCTCAAGTTTACGCAACCGGGCGGCCGGATCCGCCAACTCTGCGAGGCGTTGCACCAGAAAGTGGAAGGTGATCTGCAGGGTGCGAAGGTCCTGCTCCAATTCCGCTCTCGTGGTTTGCGCCTGATGAAGATGGCGGGAGGGAAAACGCTTAAAGGTCGAGCGCGCCTGCGCGATCAATTCCTGCGCACGTTGGGGCTGTCGCAACAGCGCCTTCGCCCGCCGCTCGCAAATCAAACTGCGGACATAACCCGAGGCATGCTCCGGCGAAATCGTCTGCGCATCCGGCAATTCCCAATCGTCCGGATAGCCGAAGCTTTTCAGCAGCTCTGCGAAGATTGGTTTGAAAAACAGAACATCTTCCTGCGTGAACCAGTTCCGCCAGTCCCCTGCTCCCTTGGTGCGAACGACACGCTGGAATTGCGCATCGACCGCTGCCGTGCCCGCGAGAGAAATACCGAGATACTTTTCAAGCGACTCCAGCCGCTGACCCACAAAGTCTTCATACTTCATCACGAAGTAATCGGAATGCTTTTGAAAGAAGCTGGTGATCATCTCCACGTGCTTTCGGTAGTAGGCCTCGACGTCGGAAAGCATCGAGGCGGGCGGACCCGATGGAACAACCTCCGCACCTGATCCCGACAGCGGAAGGCCGCGGAAAAAGGAAGCGATCTCCAGCACACTGACCGATGCTGGCGCCTCTTCCTTCCGCCGCAGCAGCTCCATCATTCTGCGAATCGCGTCGTCATTCTCACAAGCCGGATGGTCGAAGATTCGATACAGCAGCATGCTGATCATCCAGTCCCGCGGGTCGCGAATGATGCCGATCTTTTTATCGAAACACGCGAAGCTGTCGAACTCCTCGGATCCCTTTGGCTTGATCAGCTTCTTGGCCAGCACCGACTCCGCATTCTCACTGCAGATATAAGTCGCGGGCTCGAACATCTCCCGGCCCGGCGCACCGAGGGAGTTGCGGATTTTGTAGAAGAGGCCGGTGGTTCCCGTCTTGGCCAGGCCTGCAATAATGATCTTCATGGTTCGTCCCTCCGGCCAGGTCGCGGCGCAAGCGCCATTTGGCTCTTGTTTAACTCCGGGCTTTCTTTACCGCTTCCACAAAAGCGGCGGCGGTCTCGGTCAGTTTTTTCCAATCTTTTGCTTTTAAAATATCCTTGCTGACGAGGCTGGATCCGGCGGCGAGCGCCACGCAGCCAGCCTTGATGAAACTTTCCGCAGTCTGCACGGTGACTCCGCCGGTCGGGATCACCGAGAGCATCGGGAGCGGCGCGAGGATGTTTTTGATGTATTGCGGGCCGAGCTGGTCTGCGGGAAATAACTTCACGAAGTCCGCGCCGGACTCGTGCGCCGTGAGCGCTTCCGTGGGTGTGTAGGCGCCGCTCGCGATCGGCTTGGAATAACGGTTGCACAAGGCGATGACCTCCGGGCGCGTGACGGGCGTCACGACAAACTCGGCGCCCGCCAGAATCGCGGCGCGTGCGGTTTCGGTGTCCAGCACGCTGCCAACGCCGATCAGCACATCGTCTCCGAATTTCTTGCGCACATCGCTGATGACTTGCAACGCGTTCGGCGTCGTCATCGTGACCTCCATCCCAGTGACGCCGCCCTCCAAAAGCGCGGCCGCGGCGTCGATCAGCTGCTCCGAAGAATCAGCGCGGATAATCGCGACGATGCCGGGATTCAGAATGCGGTTGATGATTTCAAGCTTCGTCATACGGCTGGCAGATTACGTGAATGGCGGCGGATGAAAAGCGTTCGAGTTTGGGTGGGCGAAAAATCAATCGCTCTCGCTGAGACGCTTTTGCTGCTCGCCATGAAGCATCGCATGCGCTTCGGCGAGAATACCCGGAATCCGCTCTGCAAAAGGGTTGGCGCGCGCCGAGTGCCGCACTTCCTCCGGTGTGAACGACGCCGCGTTTTGTCCGGGGAACCAGTGACCGGCATTGCCGAGAAGGTTGTAGCGCATCTTACCGAACTCCACGAGGTCGAGCGACTTCGCAAACGACCAAAGTCGCAGGATTTCGATCAGATTGATGTGGCCCGGTGTCTGTGTGTATTCCGGCAAACCGCGCCACCAGTTTTCGCACCAATCGCTGCCGAGAGCTTTGTCCATCTCTGCGCGGAGACGCCGCTCGATCGGCGCGATTTCCTCCCCGGCACGATCGTAGAACTCGAGCGCACGCACGTGTTCATCGAAATCTTCCGGCCGCGCCGCGCCGATACTCAGTGTGTGCACCTGCGGCCGCGCGAGGCAGTAGAGATCGTTGAACATCATCGGCGTTAGCGGTTCGCAAAGGCGCGCAAGCTTCGGCGGTGGCGCGTAGAGTTTCCCTCCCTTGTCGTTCGGGCTGATGATGAAAACGCCCATG
Source organism: Chthoniobacter sp. (assembly GCA_034667645.1). Taxonomy (GTDB): domain Bacteria; phylum Verrucomicrobiota; class Verrucomicrobiia; order Chthoniobacterales; family Chthoniobacteraceae; genus JAJPJG01. Next base: position 4,920 of record JAXDQV010000332.1, on the reverse strand, counting down.
TCGTGCAGCGTCGCCGCCTCGATGGCCGGCCAGTTGAGGTCGTTCACGAAATACCAATGGAGATTGAGGTAGTCGAATTCTCCGGTCTCGATGAGACGCACGATCATCTCGCAAGGCGCATGAGTGGAAAAGCCGATGAACCGGCAGCGGCCATCCCGTTGGAGCTGGCGCGCGGCGGCGAGAGCGCCGTTGGGACGCATCGCCTGCTCGAAAACCTCCTCGTTGTTGATGCCATGGAGCGAGAGCAGATCGACGTGATCGAGCCGCAGATAAGCCATTGATTGCTCGAACGCCTCCGTGAATTCGCGCCCGGTGTCGCGCGGCGAGACCTTGGTTTGCACGATGATTTTTTCGCGAGGCAGGCGCGGCAGAATTTGCCCAAGCTGCATCTCGCTCGTGCCGTAACCCCGGGCCGTCTCGAAGTGATTGATTCCAAGCGCGAACGCCTGCTCGATGGTGCGCTCGAGGTTTTGCTGGTTGTCCGAGGGAACGTCGGCCAAGGGCTCGTCGTCCCATTTGTGTTGAAAGCGCATTCCGCCACAGGTGAGCACCGGCATGGACAGGTTTGTGCGTCCGAAGCGTCGGTATTTCATGCGCGCTTCATTTTGCGCACCGCCATCGATCTGACAATTCGCAACATCGCACTCAAGGCTGCCTCCGCAAAAGATGCGCGACCACCTCGATCTCGGCAGTTTGAGGAAACATATCGAGGGGGGTCACGGATTGAAGCGCGTAGTCGCGAGACAATCCGGCGAGATCGCGTGCGAGCGTGGCGGGATTGCAGGAGACGTAAATGATTTCCCTCGGAGGCGAACCAAGAACGAAATCGAGAACTCGCGGCTCGAGCCCGAGCGCCGGTGGATCGAGCAGGAGCGTCGTTTCGTCGAGTGATTGCTCGCGCAACACTTCGCCCAGATGAGTGGCCACGTCGCCCGCGATGTATTGTTCATGCGGCGCCGCATTGCGCCGCGCCCGCGCCACGGCAAACTCATTTTCCTCGATCCCGCAGACGCTTTTGAACAAGTGCGCAAGCTGCTTGGCGAAAAAACCTGAGCCGCAATAGGCGTCGACCAGCGAAGCCTGGCCGTCCTTCACGATGTCGCGCACGACCGCGAGAAGCTCCGCGGCGACCGCATCGTTTGTTTGCGAGAAAAACCGCTCCCGCTCTCTTGCGCTCAACGTGTAGTCGCCGTCCTGCACTTGCTGGCCGCGCAGTTTGCGGAGTTCGGCATTCACCTCCGGCATTGCGATGGGGCACTGTTCGATATCGATGAGTTCGTGCCGGTCAAACGCGTAGAAGCCGACCACGCCGTCCGAAACGTGGACTCGAATGCGATTGCGATAACCATATTCCGACGGCGATGGAATGATGGCGCGCATCGGGACCTCCGCCAGTCGGCCGACCCGGCGCAACGTCTGCTCGACCTGCCTGGCTTTGATCCCGAGCTGCCGCTCGTAGCTCATGTGCTGGTAGCTGCAACCGCCGCATCGCCCGAAATAGGGACACGGCGGCGGCACGCGGTCGCCGGACTCGTCCTGCACCGAGAGGAGCGCGGCTTCGGCGAAGTTTTTCTTTTGTTTAACAATCTGCGCGGTCACTGTTTCGCCCGGAACAGTGAAGGGCACGAACACGACCTTGCCCTCGGTGCGACCGACGCCTTTGCCTCCAAAGGCAACGTCGTCGATATGGAGCGTGATCAAATCAGGCACAAAAAAAGAGGCTTTCGCCACGCGGACGAAAGCCCCTTTCTGAAGATGGCTCGTGGTTAATAAGCGCCGTTTTCGCGGACGTAACGCAAGCGCGTCTCGAAACCGAGCTCTGGCGGAAATTCCTGCCAGCCGCCATGAATCCACGGAATATTCGGGCGGTAAAATGGCCGATAGGATCCTTTGTAGGTCGGCACCGGGAAGAGCGCGAATTCATACCAGCCAGCACCGAACCGGAAAAAGGCGCGACCAAACCCCTTCACGACTCCGTAGCTCCCGGCGGCGGCGTTTCCTTCGCGTTCGTTCATCGTGGCGATCGTGTCCGGAATTTCCGTCCAGCAGTAAAGGATGTTTGAGAGACCACGCCCCAGTTTGCGGGTTGGACCTTGATCATTGGCCGGCGGATCCTGGATGTCGGCGAGAGCGACAGCGGCGAAGCCGGAGAGGAGGAGGAAACAGAGCAACAATTTCATGGCGCAGCGACGTTAAACAAATGCTGGAGAAGAACGCAAACGTGAATTTTATCCCGTGTGCTTTTTTGCGCCGACCATCGAAGCGCCGATGGAAACCGCGAGGCAAAGCGCGACAATGGCGAGCGAGAGCAGCATCGGAATGTGAACGAAATGTGCAATCAGCATTTTCAGCCCAATGAAAGTCAGCACCGCTGCGAGGCCATATTGCAGATACGTGAAGCGATCCGCCAGGCCCGCAAGGAGGAAATAGAGTGAGCGCAGGCCGAGGATTGCGCAGATGTTCGACGTGTAAACGATGAACGAGTCAGTGGTGACTGCAAAGATCGCCGGGATGGAATCGACCGCGAAAACGAGATCCATGACGTCAACAACGATCAGAACCAGGGCCAGCGGCGTGAGCGCCCACGCGCCGTTCACGCGCACCAGAAACTGCGCGCCGTGGAACTCGGCCGTCACGGGCAGGAAGCGACGGCACCATTTCACAACGACATGCTCGCTCTGCGGTTCGTCATGCTTTTCAAAGAACATCCGCACGCCGGTGATCACGAGAAACGCACCGAAAACATAGAGCGTCCAGGCGAAGGTCGTGACGAGTTTCACGCCGATCGCGATCATCGCGCCGCGCATCGCGAGTGCGCCCAGAATGCCCCAGAGCAGGACGCGATGCTGATGCTCCGGCCTTACTTTGAACCACGAGAAAATCAGGACAAAGACGAAGATGTTATCCACACTCAGCGAGTATTCGATGAGGTAGCCGGTGAAAAACTCGAGTGCCTTGTCCGGGCCGCGCCAGTGCCAGACGAAGGCGTTAAATGCGAGCGAGAGACAGACCCACACCACACTCCAGGCTGCGGCTTCCCGAAACGTCACCGGACGCGTATCCCGATGAAACACGAAGAGGTCGAGCGCGAGCACGACCAAAACCACGGCGTTGAAGCCGATCCAGAATTCCAGTCCCGTGTTCATGTCCGTCTCGGTGTTGCGTCCGCTGGCCCGCTATTGCGCAACACGAAAAAGGCGCCCGCCACTGTGATCGCAGACGTAAAGCTCGCCGTCTTTGTCTTCACCGAACGAGCTGATATGAAACGGCGGCTGGAGGATTTGCCCATCCAGCGTGAGCGAGTGGCCATCCCATTTTAGCGCAAAAATTCGGCTGCTCTGGTAGTCGGCGTAAAGGTAGATGCCCTGCAGCTCGGGAAATTGTTTTCCACGATAGACGTAACCGCCCGTGATCGATTGCCCGAGTTCGCGACCATATTCTTTGATCGGGTCGGTAAGCGGTCCTACTGCGCGTTTCGGCTCAAAGTCGTGCAGCCCCTCCTTTGCGCTCCAGCCATAATTTTTTCCGCGCTCGATAATGTCCACTTCCTCCCATTTGTTCTGGCCGACATCACCGCACCAGAGCTGCCCTGTCTCGCGATCGAAGGAAAACCGCCACGGATTCCGTAGTCCGTAGGCCCAGATTTCCGGCAGGGCTTTTTCCTTTCCGACAAATGGATTATCGGCTGGCACGGCGTAGGGCTGTTTGTGATCCACATCGATCCGTAAAATCTTCGCCAGCCACGTCCCGAGATTCTGTCCATTTTCCTGCGGGTCATTCGCCGCGCCGCCGTCTCCAGTCCCGATGTAAAGCATTCCGTCCGGCCCGAATATCACGCACCCGCCGTTGTGGTTTGCAAACGGCTGATCGAAGGTGAGCAACTCGCGCTCACTCCCGGAGTCCGCCCGCAGCGCTGTCGGGTCGACTTTGAACTCGGAGACCCGCGTTTGCAGTTTGCCACGCTTCTTGGTGGTGTAGTTCACGAAGAAACGGCCATTGGTTTTAAACTGCGGATGAAAGGCGAGGCCGAGCAACCCGCATTCATTATCGCCGGAATAGACTCGATCAGTGATGTCGAGAAAGGGCGCAGGCTCGAGCATACCGTCGTGGGAAACACGAATCCGGCCCGGTTGCTCGACGACGAAAATGCGTCCACTCCGGTCGTCAATGCAGGCAAGCGGACGTTGAAAGCCAGTCAGGAAAGGCAGCAAACGAATGCGCGGCAAATCAGCAGCGAGCGCAGACGCAGTCAGAACGAAAACGGCCAGAACCCAACGAAGCATCGCGCTCTTTACTCGCTGCCAATAGCGTATGCAACCGCGTTCAGCCCATCCGAAATGTGAGCTTCCGCAGTTCTATTGATCTGGCAGGACGAGCTCCGCCGGTTAACGGGCGGAATCGCTGACGCTCACGCCATGGTGTGTCGTTCCCACACCTGCACTGGACGAGCAACCAGCGAAAACCATGGCCGCCGCTACGAATAAACAGGAGAGATATGTTTTCATTTGCTACCAAATCGTTTGCGCACCGCGGGCCGTCCGTGCTTTTCCTGGGGAAGGTCTCGCGGAAAGCTCTGGCCTACTTCCCGGAAGCGTCAGCCGGTGCAAATCCGTGGTCGGCGTCCCAATGGTCCCCCACCCGCAGTTGCTCCCAGTCTTTGCGCCAGAGGATCAAGTCCTTCGCTGCAGGCCGGCCCTGATCGTCGCGACCTTCAAGACGCACCCAATAAACCTCAGGTTCGCTGTAGTTGAAGGAATTCCACGTCGAATAGACGTTCAGCAGACTCTGCCGGCTTTTTTTTGCCACGACCCGCCCCTCCCGCAGCGAAACGCAGGAGGCGAAAATGAGCGCAACGAGCGAAAGTGCGAAATTTCTGACGAGCATGGCGCGCATCGTGCGCACCAGACTCTGCGACTGTCA
>JAXDQV010000331.1:0-7095 GCA_034667645.1 Chthoniobacter sp. | reverse complement strand
AACCGGTTCGCGAGTCGCTGGACAAAGTGGACGCAAAGATCCAGGAGATCGAGAAGACGCGCGCCGGAGCTTACGAGTCACTGACCACGCAAGTGCGCGGCCTTTTTGAAACGCAAAACGAGCTGCGCAAGGAAACCTCGAACCTCGTCCGTGCGCTCCACTCCCCGACCGTGCGTGGCCGCTGGGGCGAGGTGCAATTGCGGCGCGTGGTCGAGATGGCCGGCATGGTTGATCACTGCGACTTTTGCGAACAGCAAACCGTGCAGACGGAAGAAGGCCGCCTGCGTCCGGATGTGGTCGTGAATTTACCCGGCGGAAAAACGATCGTCATCGACTCGAAGGCGGCCATCAACGCCTACGTCGAGGCCATCGAGGCCACCGACGAGGTCGCGCGCGCAGAGCGGCTCACGCGTCACGCGTTTCAAGTGCGGGGCCATGTCGAGGCGCTTTCGCGCAAAGCCTATTGGGAGCAGTTCGACACCGCGCCAGAGTTCGTGGTTTTGTTTTTGCCCGGCGAAATGTTTTTCAGCGCCGCGCTCGAGCGCGATCCACTCCTGATCGAGTTCGCAGCGGAACGGCGCGTGATTCTGGCGACGCCGACGACGTTGATCGCTTTGCTGAAAGCCGTCTTCTACGGGTGGCGGCAGCAGAACCTCGCTCAAAACGCGCAGGAGATCAGCGCGCTCGGACGCGATCTTTTCAAGCGCCTCAGCGACATGGGTGGTCATCTGGAAAACGTGGGTCGCAGCCTCAACAAGTCCGTCGAAAGCTACAACAAGGCGATTGGCACGCTCGAAACGCGGGTGCTTGTCACCGCGCGAAAATTCAAAGACCTCGAAGCTTCCACACCCGGCGCAGAAATCGAAACGCTGGCGCCGATCGAGCAAATCACGCGCGCAGTGCAGGCCCCGGAGCTCCTTGCGCCGGCAGAGCGCGACGTTCTCGACATTCTTGCCCACGAGAAAAAATAGCTGCCGCGGCGCGAACCGGCGGCGATTTTAAAAGCTCGCAGACTCCGAAGTGCAATCGCGGCCTTGTCTGGAGAGGGCTTGACGCGTTTGTTAACAGGAGGAATGAAACTCACCCAAATCAGCACGAGCGTGCTGTGCGCGTTGATCGTCCACGTTTCCGGAGCGGCGGAAAAGATCCAGGTGCTGGCGACCTTTGCGCCGATCGTTTCTTTCACAAAGAACGTGGCCGGCGACGCGGCAAACGTCGCGATGCTGCTCCCTCCCAATGTCGGTCCGCATGATTTCGCACTCGCGCCAAGCGATCTGAGAAAAATCGCGAGCGCGGATGTGGTGGTGGAAAATGGGCTGGGAATCGAAGCTTGGCTTGATCACGCGCTGAAGGGTGGTCTGAAAGCAAACGCTCTGCGGATCGTCGCGAGTCACGGAGTCGAGACCATTTTGGATCCCGCGGGCAAAGCCGAAGCAGCCGCTGCCGAAGCGGACGGCGGGGTGAATCCTCACATCTGGCTCGATCCGATCCGCGCGATCAAGGAGGTGGAAAATATTCGTGACGGACTGACTGCGCGCGATCCGGCGAATGGCGGCACTTACCTTGCAAACGCCACTGCGTTCTCGACGAGCTTGCGGGATCTCGACCGCGAAATCCGACGGGTTTCTGCCGGTTTGGCAAACAAACGCATGCTCACCTTTCATGACACTTTTCCGTATTTTGCAGCGCGCTACGGCTTTGAGATCGCCGGCGTCGTCGAGGCATTTCCGGGCAAGGAACCAACGCCGCGAGAAGTGAAGCGGCTGCGCGATCTGATCGCAGACCAACGCGTCACGGTGCTCTTTTCCGAGCCGCAATACTCGTCACGAATCCTCCGATCGCTTTCCGCGGACTTGAAGGTGCCGATCGTCGTCATTGATCCGATGGAAACCGGCGAGGCGAGTGCCGGATTTTATGAAGTAGTGATGCGGAAGAATTTGCAGTCGCTAGCAACCGCGTTGAAATGAAACGGCCTGAAGTGAGCTGGCTTCTGGCGTGACGCAATCCTGATGCTCGATCCCATCCTCGAAATCGAAAAACTCTGCGTCGCATACGGTGAACACGAAGTGCTGCAGGACGTGTCGATCACGATTCAACGCGGACAGTTTGCGTGCCTGATCGGGCCAAATGGCGCGGGAAAAAGCACGCTGCTCAAGACAATCGTCGGTCTCGTGCGGGCGTCGGGCGGGAGCGTGGTTTCGCGCGCACGCCAGATCGGCTACGTGCCCCAGCAATTGCCGCTGGATGCGGGACTGCCGCTTACAGTCGCGGAATTCCTCTCGCTGAAGCTTACGCGCTCGCGCTGGTGGTTCGGCGTCCGCCATTCGCTTCGTGAACCGATTCGCGCGCAACTCGCGGAAATCGGAGCCGCGCATTTGATCGACCGTCGGCTGGGAATGCTCTCGGGCGGAGAATTCCAGCGCATTCTCGTCGCTTACGCTTTGATCAACGATCCGGATTTTCTCCTCCTCGACGAGCCATTGACCGGCGTGGACATCCGCGGCGGGTTGTCGTTCGACGGGCTGCTGCATCACCTGCATGACCATCGGCACATCACGATTCTAATGGTCTCGCATGATTTGCATCTCGTGGAGCATCTCAGTGACGTGGTCTTTTGCATCAACCGGGATCTTTGCTGCCTCGGGCATCCCGACGAAGTGCTGAAGCCGGAGAATCTTGCCAAGGCCTATGGACACCTGCCGGGCATGGTCCGCGATGCGGGCGGGAGTGCCTTCATCCCAATGGCGAACATCCACTGATGGAGTTTCTCGATCTACCCCAGATGCAGCGCGCGTTCATCATTGCGCTGATCGCCGGGCCCGTCGCCGGCCTGCTTGGCACGTTCATCACTTTGCGGCGGATGTCGTTCTTTTCAGACGCCATTTCACACGGCGCAATGACCGGCGTGACCTTGGGGCTGACCCTCCGGCTCGCGAGCGACGTCAACAGTCCGGCCATGCAATTAACGCTGGTAGTTTTTTGCACCGCGATCGCATTGCTGATGGCCTGGCTGTTTGAGCGCACCACTTTGCACACGGACACCGTCATCGCGTTTTCCTACACCGGGAGCGTTGCCCTTGGCGTCGTGTTGATCTCCCGGCTGCACGGCTACCGCAAACTGGAAGGCGCACTTTTCGGCGACATTCTCGCCTCATCGCCAGCCGATGTGTGGATCATTGCGGGGCTCGGGACGATCACCCTCGGGTTTCTGTTCTTAAACATGCGCGCGTTGACGCTTTCCATCGTGCAGGAAAACCTCGCGAAGATCGAAGGCGTCAACATCCGGGTGTTGAACTACGCGTTCGTAGTTTTGATTGCCGTCGTCGTCGCGCTCCTGCTTCAGCAGCTCGGCGCGCTGCTCATCAGCGGATTGATCGTTGTGCCCGCGGCCGCAGCCCGCGTCATGGCGGGAACGTTTCGCCGCATGTTGATCTTCAGTGCGGGCTTCGGCTTCGTAGGCGCCGCGAGCGGCGTATTTTCCTCCTATCATCTCGATACGCCGACCGGCCCAACCATGGTGCTGTGCGATGTGGCGATCCTGATGCTCTGTCTCGGTGCGAGGAGCGTGCGACGGCGCCCCGGCGAAGCGCGCCCGCCCGCGGAGCGCCAAAGTGAAACTGCATGAGTTGGTTCACGTTCCGTTTTCCGGATTTCGCGTTCTCGTTTCTGAGCATTCTTTTCGAGGGGATTCCGTTCCTGCTACTGGGCTCGGTGATCTCCGGAGTCATCGACGCATTTTTGCCGGCAGAATGGTTGACCAGATTTCTGCCGAAGAGATCGGGGATCGCGATCGTTTTAGGGGCGCTTATGGGGGCCATTTTTCCCATGTGCGAGTGTGGCAGCGTGGTCGTGATCCGGCGTTTCATTCGCAAAGGACTGCCGATCTCCTGCGCCGTCGCTTACATGCTTGGCGCGCCGATCGTCAGCCCGATCGTGGCTTTGAGCACGTTTGCCGCATTCCGCGGTCAAAGCCCACTCGTGATGACGTCGCTGCGGCTGATCTTCGGTTTCTGCCTGGCGGTCATGGTTGGTTTTCTGGTGCGGTTTATTCCGTATGAGAAGCTTCTGCAGCGCGGGGTGATCGAGAGCATGCCCGACCGGCGACGCGGGCTGCGTTTCGCTGCGGAAGGTGGCGAGCATGAGCCGCCGATGGTCGGAGAAAGGAAATTCACGCAGAAATGTTTCGCAGTCGTCCAAGCGGCCTCTTCCGATTTTCTGGATGTGGCGTTTTTCTTCGTCATCGGAGCGGCACTGGCAGCGACCTTCAATACCGCGGTCAATCAGCAGGTCATCCTTCCGCTGGCGGCGAGCCCAATGCTTTCGATCCTTTCGATGATGCTGCTGGCCTTCGTTCTAGCGCTCTGCAGCAGCACGGACGCATTTATTGCGGCGAGCTTCGTGGCGTTCCCCTTCGCGGCAAAGCTGGCATTTCTGGTCTTTGGTCCACTCTTTGATGTGAAACTCTTCTTTCTCTACGGACTCATCTTTCGTCGTTGGTTTGTCTTCGGCCTGCTCGTTGGACTTTTTGTCCTCGTCGCCCTAGTTTGTGATCGCATCGCGGTGCTTGGATTATGAGCAAAGTTTTTAGTCGCTGGCTGCCGTGCGTGACGCTCGGCACTTGGAGCGCAATTTTGCTCTACTTCGTCGGCACCGGCCGTATTGCCTCCTTCCTGCATCCGAGCTTTCGTCCCGGGGTGCTGCTCGCCGGCTGCTTCATGCTGTTGCTCGCGGCGATGTTCGCGTTCGTCCCGCGCGTGACGAGCTGCTGCGAAGCCGAATCGTGCGGTCACCCACTTGGGCGAATGACGCTCGGGCGCGTTTTGACGTTCCTGATTCTTCTTCTCCCGCTGGGCACCGCTGCAATGTTTTCTCCGACAAATTTCGGTGCGGTGACCATGCGGAATCGCGGAGTCGCAATGGACGCATCCGCGATGCCGGGGGGAGCTTCCAAACAGGGCAGAGAGCAAGCGGGGGCGGCGGAAGAGTATCTGGCAAAAACTGAGGACGGGAACGTGAAGGCCGCGGTGATCGATTTACTTTACGCCGCTCAGGACCCGAGCCTCCGTCAGGATTTCGAGAACAAGACGGTGGAGTTGATTGGCCAGTTCATGCCGGACAACGTCAGTAATGCGAGCGGCAACCGCTTCAAGCTCGTGCGAATGTTCATGACGTGTTGTGCCGCTGATGCGCGTCCTGTGGCCGTGCTTATCGAAGGAGATTCGAAAGCGTCGGGGGAGGAGATGTCGTGGATAAAGGTAGTGGGTCTCGTGACATTTCCAGTGGAGAGCGGCCGTCCTTTGGCGATCGTCAAAGCCCGGTCGGTCACTCAGACTGATCCGCCCGAAGAGACCATGCTCTACTGACGAGAACGAAACGGGTTCTCCTCTCGGCAAATTCAAGTCGCGACGCGACCTCTGTCAGAAATCCGGGCACAAAAAAGCCCCGCGGCTGAACGGCCGCGGGGCTTTTAATTGTTGTAGTTAACTCTTACAGACCGGACACATCGGTCACGGGAGACCCGTTGCAGTTGTTGTAAGCAAACGAGTTGATTCCCTTGAAACCCGGGCCGGAGGCCAGATCAGTGTAGGCAATTTCAATGCCGGTATGAACCTGGCTCAAAATGATCGCTGTCAATTTGGTAGCCGTCTTTGGGGCGAGGCCCGCCTTGATCGCATCGACCAAGGCTTGCTCGTTTGTGGTTTCGAAACTCGTCTTTGTTGCCTCGACGCCATCATTGGTCGTAACACGATAGGTTCCGGCGAACGCATATCCCACCGCTTGGGCAACATCCCGGATCCGGCTCACTCCGGCCTTCGCGGCAGCCGCGATGACCGACTTTACAATTGTGTCAGAATTAGCATCCGCGTCACCTGTGGTGTCATTGATGTTGCCATTGCTGACGCCGGCGGTTTCGGCGATAGCACCGGTCGTCACACCAGCATCTCCATTCACGCTCACAGCGCCGACTGCCGAGCTGGCAGTGAGGTGAGCGCCTTGGCTCTTGGCGGCCTTGATGGCATCGGTCACTACCGCTCCGAGGAGCAAAGGGAAAGTGGATGGATTATTGGTATTCCCGTCGTGTAGTGCCGCACATACAGCGCGTGAAGTCACCGCAGCCGCTCCGTCAGCTTTGTTGTGCGCGCCCCCGTTGAATCTCAATTTCGATCCCTTGAGCACGGCTGTCATCGTGGACTTGATGATCGCATTTGCCGCAACGCTGCGAGCGGTCGGCGTCAAGTTCGAGGTCGACGAGCCGATGTCGCGAATGCCAGCCTCGACTAAATCTGGAGACAAAGTCGGCGCATATTTCGCGCCCAACGCAACGATCTTCGCAGTCGTCACCGTTGCAGGTTTCGAGGTGCTCGCGATGGCCTGCTTCGAAGCGTCGTCAACTTCTTGTGGACTGCCCGTCCGAACGGTCTTGCCGGCTGGCATGAAGGTATCGACGAAGCCTTCGGTTTTCGAGATCGCGAATGCGCCGCTCGATGTCGCCACGAGGAGGGCAAAAGCTGCGGCTAGGAGTTTAATGTTCATAAATTATGACGGACTTTGATGATGGTTCTGTTTTGGCTGAGTTAACTTCGGAGCAACAGGTAGTTCACTGAAATGAGGGCCGCAAGTGTTTTTTCGATTTTTCGAAGCTTTTGTCACGAGGTGTTTTGAGCAGGATCCACTCCACGTCCTGAGAAAAAAGCGCGGAGGCTTGCGCCGCTTTCCGGTTTCCATTAGGAGCGCGACGATGAATGTTCTCGTCGTCGGCCTGCTTCTGTTCGCGATCGCAATCGCCCAACTGCTGATCGGGGGCACGCGGCTTCTTTACAGCATTCCGGCCTGTTCCGTTTTAGCTCTCGCGGGCCTCACAGCCGCGCTTTGGCCGCGAAAGATCGAATTCAATGCGCGGCTGAGTTGTTTGCTTTCAGCACTCGCGTTCGGGTTCTATCTCCTCGGGCGCGACTGGCTCTCGCCGGTCGATTACCTCGCGCGCCCCGACTTCATCATCCTGGCGGGATCCCTGATTGTTTATTTGACCGTCGCACTTTTCCTGCCTCGAGCGAGGTGGCGGTTGTTCGTTTTCTGGGGACTCCTGCTGTTTGG
>JAXDQV010000330.1:0-9009 GCA_034667645.1 Chthoniobacter sp. | reverse complement strand
TACGATGAAATGGAACGTGACGAAGATCGAGGCGCATCCCGGCGAGAAAATCACCGTGGTGCTGACTAATGAAGGCAACATGCCGAAGGAGACCATGGGGCATAACTTCGTGCTGTTGAATGCCGGCGCGAAGGCGATGGCTTATGCGAATCTCGCTGCGGGCGCGAAGGCGGATGACTACCAGCCGAAGAACTTTGCAGCCCATGTCCTCGCGTCGATCCGCGTGCTGGGACCCAAAGAAACGGGCAAGGTCACTTTTACTGCGCCCAAGGAACCGGGCTCGTATCCTTACCTCTGCTCGTTTCCCGCTCACGCCGGCGCCGGCATGGTTGGGACATTGAACGTCAATTAATCCGGAAGCCACGAGCACCACACAGAGCCCTACCATGAGTCACCCCCCTCACTTATCCCTCAGTTTCCTTCGCGTAGCTTTGGTTGGTTTTACGATCGCGATTCTCCTCCCGCATAGGGCGCACGCAGTGCCGAGCTATGCGCGGCAGGCTGGAATGTCGTGCATTTCGTGCCACACCGAGTTCCCGATCCTCACGGAACAAGGGCGTCAATTCAAGCTCATGGGTTACACGCAAAGCTCGGACGAGAGCAAGCTGCCCCCTTTCGCGGTAATGGTGCAGCCCTCCTTCACGCAGACGAACAAAAACCAGGCCGGCGGGGCCGCTCCGCACTTTGGCGAGAACAGTAACTTCGCCTTCACGCAGGCGAGTCTTTTCTACAATGGGCGCTTGTTTGGTCCCTATGCGGAATGTGTGTTTGGCAAATCCGTAGCGACGTTTCTCAACAAGTTCGGCACGTTTTTCCAACTGACTTTCGACGGAGTCGCACGCCAACTCCATGCGGATAATCTGGAGCTTCGCTATGCGGACAGCGGGACGATCTTCGGGCAGCCGATCACCTACGGCTTCTATGGCAACAACAATCCCGGCCTGCAGGATCCCTGGAACACTTCGCCTGCGTGGACGTTTCCATTTACCAGCTCCGGCCTGGCTCCCACGCCCGGCCCCGGCACTTTGATCGAAGGAGCACTCGCACAGCAGGTGGTGGGCGTCGGCGGTTATCTGATGCTGTCGCACTCGATCTATGTGGATGTGGCGGGCTATCACACGCTCGACACGAGTTTTCAAAAGGCGATGGGGATCGGAATCGAGGACGAGACGCAGATCCCCGGCATCGCGCCTTACTGGCGGGTGGCTTACACGAAGGCTGTAGGCAACCAGACTTTTGAAGTCGGTCTTTCCGGCCTTCACGCCGACACTTATCCCGGCCGCGACAACAGCGCGGGCGAAGATCACATCGACGACCTCGGAGCCGATGCACAATACCAGACGTCGTTTGGCAAAAGCGATGTCACCGCGCTGGCCACCGTTTACCGCGAGGGCCAGCACTGGCGCGCCAGCCAGCAGCTCGGAAACACGACGAATCGTTCCGATCACCTCTGGTCCACGAAGGTCGCAGTCGATTACCTTTACGACAAAACCTACGGCGCGGCTGCCGGGTATTTCGTGCTCGATGGCAGCCACGATCCTCTGCTTTATCCCGACACGCCGAACGGCTCACCTCTGAGCGACGGCGTGGTGCTCCAGGTCAACTATCTGCCGTTCAATAAATCGGGCGGCCCGGCGTTCTGGCCGAGAAGCAGTGTGAAGCTCTCGGTCCAGTATGTGATTTACGACCATTTCAACGGGACGACGACCGACGCGAGCGATAACAACACGCTCTACATCGAGTCCTGGCTCGCATTTTAGCGACAAGAGGACAGCGGCCGTTCTCGTCCACATTCAACGGCAATAGGCAGGTGCTAGGGGCGCACTGCGGGAAGCACGGCGCAAGCGTGCCGGTCTTGTCGGTGCAGATGAACGGTGGTGCAACCGAGTGCTTCCACGGCGGGGCAAGTGCCGGATTAGGGCGTTGTGTTTGGCCATGCGCTGCAAGCCCATCGCGAGCGCCAGCCTTACGGTCGGGAGCAGTCCTCCGGCACGTTCGCCACGATGATGCCGATGGCGAAAATGAACGTCGCCCAAAACGGCAAACCGCTCGCCTGTCCGATGGCGACGATGCGACTGACGCGCGATCTCAAACAGGAACGGCGAAATGGTGTCGCCTCCCAGATGACCGGCAGAAATCTCCGCGACATTCATCACGGACACGTCATAATCGGAAAGTCCGCCCAAATCCGCCAAGAACATGCGCAGCGGCGATCGGGCGCGGAGCTATTAATTCAATCGTCCGACTTCGAAAAGATCGCCAAGGCCATGCACACCACTCTCGATACTTTTCGTGGTTACATCGAAGGGCAAACGCGTCTCGCCGCAGAGCGGCCGAGACGCGAGCTTCCGGTGGTGACGATTTCGCGCGAAACGGGCGCGGGGGCTATCACGGTCGCCAGCCTGGTCGCAAAGGAACTCAACCTGCGCCGCACCAGCAATGATGTTTGCCCATGGACGGTATTCGACCGGAATTTGGTCGAGAAAGTTCTCGAAGACCACGAGTTGCCCGCGACACTCAGGCAATTCGTTCACGAGGACGCAGCCGTCTTTGATTTGCGAAAGGTCATCGAGGAAATGCTCGGGCTTCATCCGTCTGATTGGACGCTTGTCCACCACACGACAGACACCATCTTGCGGCTGGCGCAGCTTGGAAACGTAATTCTCATCGGTCGTGGCGCGAACGTCATCACCGCCCAATTCAAGAACGCTTTTCACGTCCGGCTCGTGGCTCCGCTCGACGCGCGGATCAGGCACATCGCTGAGCATTACCATCTCACCGGAAACGGGGCCGCGACATTCGTGCGCGAAAAGGATCGGGCGCGTCACCGCTATGTAAAGTTGAACTTTCACGCAGCGATCGACGACCCGCTTCAATATCACATCACTATCAACACCACCGGCCGCATGAGTTTTGAAGACGCGGCACATCTCATCGCCGGTCTCGTTCCGGTCACTTCGTAAAACTAGAGCGAATCAAATATTGGACATGGAAAACATTGAAAGCATCGTCGCCCGGCAGCCGTTTCTGCGCGGAATAAAGCCCGAACATTTTCACATTCTCGACAAATGCGCGTCGTTCGCGCAGTTCAAACCGGAAGAAGTGATCTTCAGCGAGGGTGGGCAGGCGGATCGGTTTTACTTGATCAACACGGGTCTCGTGTCGCTCGAAACGCGCATTCCGGGTCAGGGTCTTCAAACTTTGCAGACGATTGGCCCAGGTGACGCGCTTGGCTGGTCCTGGATGTTTGAGCCGCATCGCTGGCATTTCACGGCGCGAGCGCTCGAAAACGGCGAGTTCGTTTCGTTCGACGCCAAACAGCTGCACGAGCAGATCGAGGCAAATCACGAACTCGGCTATGAGCTATGGAAACGTTTTGCGCGAGTGGTGCTGCAGCGACTTCAGGCCACGCGAAGGCAATTACTGGACGTGAATCGCGCGTCTCATTGAAAGCGCCTCGGTATCAAACGAAAGGACAACCCGTTCTGAGCTGATCGGCGACCGCCACAATAGGCGCCCTACCGCCGGCAGGCGGGCTCCCACACATTCGAATTTGCAATCTCGATGGAGCTCTTTCCCAGCCCCGGCATCATCTCGCCTCTTAACGACAAAGCAGCACCATCAACTGCGCGACTAAAATTCTCAGCAGCATCGAGAGCGGATAGACAGTGGAATACGCGAGAGCCGGTGCGTCAGAGCCAGCGATGCTGTTGGCGAAGGCGAGCGCCGGCGGATCAGTCATACTGCCGGCGAGGAGGCCGCAAAGGTTCATAAAATTTTGTTTCAAAAACATTCGCGCGACGAAGCCGATGGTGAGCAGCGGCAGCACTGTGATCAGCGCGGCGCAGGACATCCAAACCAGACCGTCGCCGTGAATCAGAATGTCCACGAAACGGCTGCCTGCCTTTAACCCGACACACGCCAGAAACAGCACGATGCCGAGTTCGCGCAGCGCGATGTTTGCGCTCACTGGCATATACCAGACGAGTCGGCCGATCCGCCCAACGCGACTGAGAAAGAGCGCCGCGGCCAGCGGGCCACCCGCCATGCCGAGCGAGATTGGCGCCGGCATTCCCGGGATTTGGATCGGAAAACTTCCGATCAGCACACCCATACCGATGCCGATAAAGACCGGAATGAAAAGCGTGTGATCGAGCCGCTTGAGTGAGTTTCCGAGCGCGTCGGCAGCCTTCTCGATCGCGGTGGTGTCGCCGACGACGCGCACCCTGTCGCCGAACTGCAAACGCAAATCAGCGACCGCCGTTACCTCATGTTCGGCGCGCGTGACCCGGCTGACTGTGACGCCGAAGAGGTGATCAAGCCCGAGCTCGCGCAACGATTTTCCCAGCACATTGGCGCGTGTCACCACGGCGGTGCGATAGCCAACCTGGCCCTGGGCTTTCATTAAATCGCGCCGACTCTCCTTGCCCACAATCAGCCGGAATTTTTCCAGCGCCCCGCGTGTGCCGACCGCGAGCAGCGTGTCGCCACGATGCACGACCGTCTCGCCGTGCGCCGTCACCACTTCCGTTTCGCCCGCATACTCAATGCGCGAGACGATCACGCCGAGTTCACTCTTTCCCGGCAGATTGCGAACCATCACTCCGTTCAAATTCGCGTTATCCACCTCGATGCTCATCCGTTCGACCTGTTCCGTGCCGGTCTGCTGCTGTTTTTCAAACTCCTCGGCCTCGCGTTGCGCGTGGATGCGAAAAATCCAGCGCAGAAACAGCATCGCAAAAATAATCCCGACGATGCCAAATGGATACGCCGCCGCGTAGGCCACGCCCGGCATCGCAGCTTCCGCGGTCGTCAGGTCCGGCACACTTTTGAGCGCCTCCTGCGCGGCCCCGAGGGACGGCGTGTTCGTCGTTGCTCCGCTGAAAAGTCCGACCACGGCGGCGATCGGAATTTTTTTAAAATGACCTGCGCCGAGTGCAATGGCCGCGCCGAGCAGAACGATCGCCGCCGCCATGATGTTGAGCGGGAGCCCTTGTTTGCGCAGTGAATCCAGAAAGCCCGGCCCGACCTGCATTCCGATCGTGTAAACAAAAAGCACGAGTCCGAATTCGCGCACGAATTCCAAAACCGTGTGGTCAATGGTGTGCCCGAAATGCGCGACGAAAATCCCCGCGAATAGCACGCCGGCAATGCCGAGTCCAACGCCGCGAATCCGCACGCTGCCGAGCGAGAGGCCGAGCACGGCGACGCTGGCGAGGACCAGCATCGCGTGCGCGACCGGGTGCATGACGGCGAAGTCTGTGAGCCAATTCATACGGCTAAAGAACGCCCGCGCATCACGCCGCGCGATGTTCCTTTTTTAGAACGACATTGCGCCGGACTTCGTAGATGCCATACGCAAGGGCAGTGATGGCAGTGAGACCACCGGGGATAAAAAGAGAGGCATTTCCGAGGTGGTGAAAAGCGACTGCCCCCGCGATGCCGCCACATAGGAATGCATAAATAATGAGGACGCAAAGTCGCAAGCGCAGCCAATCCACAGGAAGGCCGCGGATGGCGTGACCGAGAAAGATTCCGAGGTCGGTGAACATCCCGGATAGATGCGTCGTGCGGACAACCGCGCCGCTATAAGTGCTCACCATCGCGTTCTGAAGTCCGCAGGCGCACGAGGCGGAATAGATCCCAAAGCTGTTATTGCGATCAAGCAGCGGGACGGCAGCGCAAAGCAGGAGGGACTCCAGGAGTAAGGCCACGCCGTAACGGCGTCCGAGTTGGAGGGTGCTATCTTGAATGACAAAGCCGCTGAGCACGGTGCCCGCAACGAAGGAGCCAATGATCGCGGCGAAGTGCAGCGCGGCCGAGCCGTCGAGTGCCGCCAACGCCGCCGCCAGCATGGACGTTGTGCCGGTCAAGTGGGTGACGGCCTGATGCTCGAAACCGAGCAAGCCAACGACATTGACGATGCCTGCGACGAAGGCGAGCGCCCATGCGCCAGCCCAGACCCAGCGCGACAGCTTAGAGATCATGAATCACTTTGGGCGGGAAGGCGGCTCGTAAGGCGTTCAGCACGGCCAGAACGTCGATGACTTCCTGGATGATGGCGCCGCTCACCGGACTGAGATGACCGGTCGCTGCGAAGGCCATGCCGATGACGCTCAGAATCATCCCACCCACCGCGCTCTGGAGCGCGATCCTCCGCATCCGGCGGCTGATGTGCATGAACTCGTCCACCTTCTTCAGCGAGTTATCCATAACCACCACGCCCGCCGCTTCCGCAGTCACGTCGCTGTTTTGTCCGATCGCCATGCCGACCGTGGCGGCCATCATGGCGGGGGCGTCGTTGATGCCATCGCCCACGTAAAGGGTTTTCGTTTTCGCCGTTTCCTCGCGGACGAGGGCGAGTTTCTGTTCCGGACTTTGCTGCGCGTGGATTTCGGTGATGCCCACCTGCTCGGCGAGATAGCGGACTTCCGTTTCGCGATCTCCCGAGACGATCATCACGCGGGCGAAGTGATGCTTCGGTCCGAGGTGACTCACGAAGGAACGACTCTCCGCGCGCGGCGCATCGCGGAAGCGCAAGGCCGCCGCGTAATGCTGGTCAATCACGACCACACATTCGAGTCCACCTGCGAGCGCTGGGAGCAACTCGGCACCGGCCACGTTCTGCGCGATGAGTTTGTTGCGGCTGGTGATTTGTAACCGATGACCAGAAACGGTTCCGCGCAGTCCGTGGCCCGGCTCCTCACCTACTTCGGTCGCCTCCGGGAGTTGAATGCTTGTCTCCTTCGCTGCGGCGAGAATGGCGCGAGCCAGCGGATGCTTCGAGTAGCGCTCCAGACTCGCCACGAGCGTCAGCACTTCGCTTTGGTCGAAGCCCGGCGCGATGAGCTGCTCCGTTAGCTTCGGCTCGCCGTAGGTGAGCGTCCCGGTCTTATCGAAGATCGCGGTGTGGCATCCCGCGATTTGTTCGAGCACCACGGGAGTCTTGACGATGATCGCCCGCCGCGCGCAGAGGGAAATCGAGCCGATGATGGCAATGGGAATCGCGAGCAGCAATGGGCACGGCGTGGCGATGACCAACACCGCCAGGAACCGAATTGACTCGCCACTGAGCACCCAGGCCAGAACGGCCAAGAGCAGCGCCACCGGCGTGTAGATCGCGCCCAGTTGATCGCCCAACCGCTGCAACTGCGGCCGCTTGCTCTCCGACTCGCGCATCACTTCCATGATCTTCGCGTAGCGCGAGTCGGCGGCGCGCTGCGTCGTGCGAATGGTCAGCGCTGACTCACCGTTGATCGCGCCCGAAATCACCGTCGAGCCGGAGGTCTTGGTAATCTGGAACGGCTCGCCCGTGAGATAGGATTCATCCATCACGCCGTGGCCCTCGATGACGACGCCGTCTGCCGGACAAATTTCATGCGGGTAAATCACGAGGGTGTCATCCACCGCAATCTCCGCCAGCTCCACATCCAGCATTTCCGCGCCGCGTTTTCGGTGCGCAATCGAGGGCATGCGTTTGGCCAGCGCGGCCAGCACCGAAGAGGCGCTGCGCAAGGCGTAGTTCTCCAGCGCTTCCCCTCCGGAGAGCATCAGGACGATGATCGAGCCAGCGAGGTATTCGCCCAGCAGAATGGAAGTGATGATGGAAATACCGCCCAGCAGATCGGAACCAAACTCCCGCTTCAGGAGCTTCCGCAACAGGTCATAGAGCAGCGGCAAGCCGCCGAGAACGAGCGTGGCCAGCAAGGGAAGCTGGTAGGCTCCGGGAGCAGTATGGAAGCCGAAGCGGAGCACCAGATGCATCAGGATGCCCACGATGGAAAGCGCCGCAATGACCGTGCTTTTGCGCTGCCAGAGACCGGACCGAGAATACCAGAACCGACCGGACCGCGGCTCTTGACTCAGCTCTGGCTCGACTTGCTTCGCCGCGCCGCTGACGGCCAGATTCATAGCGCGTGAATGCCTCGCTTGATTTCCTTTGGTCGCAAGTCCAGCTCCGCTTCCCATTCGCCTTCATCCGGGTTGAAGCGGAGCGCGAAGCCGACGTCGCGACTGATGTGCAGCATCGCCGTATTGGCGGGAAGAATGTGGCCGAAAATGCGGACCATGGCTTTTCTCGCGATGGCGACGAGCGCCTTCAACAGCGCCGTCCCGAGCCCGTCACCTTGCCAGCGGTCAGGGACCAAAATCGCGAACTCCGCCTCGTTGAGATCGGGAGTCTTGATCAGCCGGCCGACGCCGAGGATTTCGTGTTCTCCTTCGTGTTTTAGACGATCAGCGACCAGCGCGATCTCGCGCGCGAGATCGGTGGAGCAGAGTCGCGCTAACCGTTCGTGTCCTGTGCGGAAGCCCAGACTAGGCATTCCGAAGTAACGGAAATGCACGCTCTCGTCCGACAAGGTCTTGTGGAAGGCGACCATCCGCGGCTCGTCTTCCGGCGTGATGGCTCGAACCGTGACGTGTGTCCCGTCTCGGAGCGTCAGCGCTGCCGGACGGAAGAGATGGCCGTCGAGATAGGCGCGGGTGACGGGCACCGCGTCGAGCCGGTGCGGTTTCACGGCGGCGGGAGTTACGGTCTTCGCCTCGCTGCCCGACGAGGTTTTGCGACGCGGTTTCATAGCGTGGTTCCGGCGAGGAATGGCTCGTCGGTTTCGAGTTGGAGAATGTTCGCCGTCGTCACGCGGGCGACTTCGCCGAGCGTCTAGCGGGCGAGAAAGGATCTGACTCATCTTGCCTTCGTGTCGATGGACTTAACGAGGTCCCCGACAATGTTGTGAATGTCCTTCACTTGTTGCTCTGAGATTGGCGTCCGATTGCCGCTCCCGATCAACGGCCTCATTCGGATGATGCCTTTTTCCATTTCAATCACTGCCGGGTCTGCCCTGATCTTACCCTCCATTTGCGACACGCGGTCCCCGAAGTAATCGAGGAGAACGGGCTGAGACAGTAGCTGGGCACCCTCAGCGGAATAATGTTGGGAAACCAAAGCGGACAACGCTTCGGTGCCACGCAACCAACCACCTAGACTTCTCACCTGCGACAGAGGCT
>JAXDQV010000329.1:0-20022 GCA_034667645.1 Chthoniobacter sp. | reverse complement strand
CGCTGCGGGACGAGACGCCGGGCGACATTCGCGCGCTCATTCCGCGGGCGAAGCTGTTCCTGATCGTGCGTCAACCGGTCGAACGCGCGTTTTCACAGTG
This sequence comes from Chthoniobacter sp., assembly GCA_034667645.1. Taxonomy (GTDB): domain Bacteria; phylum Verrucomicrobiota; class Verrucomicrobiia; order Chthoniobacterales; family Chthoniobacteraceae; genus JAJPJG01. The sequence goes on along the minus strand of JAXDQV010000329.1, from coordinate 19,922 downwards.
GAAAATGGCGCGGCGGCTCGGGAATGTGCCGGCCGACCTGCCATTCATCGAGGTGTTCCGGCAGAATCTCCAATTCATGCAGGAGCGCGGAAAATACGCCAACTGCGTGAAGCGCTACGCGCGTGTTTTCCGACTCGGGGAGCAGTTTCGCGTCTTTTTCTACGACGATCTCTGTGCCGATCCGCGGACGTTTTTACGCGAGCTTTTTCGCTTCATCGACGTCAACCCGGAATGGCAGCCGCCACACCTGCAACAGCGGGTCGGCGCCAATGCGGAAACCACCGGAATGAGCGCCAACGATGAGCGCGAGGTGCTCGATTTTTACCTGCCACGCATCGAAGCGCTCGAACGCGAGCTCGGCCGCGGGCTTCCCGACTGGAAAAAACCGCGCGTTGCCGCCGCCGGCGACTGACTGCAGCGATCAGGCGGTTGCAGTCTGGGCGCGCTTCACTTCCTGAGTCAGGCTGCGGCCTTTGTGGCCGCCCCACCACAGCACGATGGGCGACGCGATGAAGATGGAAGAATAAGTGCCGACGATGACGCCGATCAGGATCGCAAAAGCGAAATCGTGCAGAACCGGACCGCCGAAGAAGAACAGCGCGGCCACGGAGAGAAAGGTGCAACCGCTCGTCAACAGAGTGCGCGACAGCGTTTCGTTGATCGACGCGTTCATGATCTGCTGGATTGTGCCTTTGCGCCCGCTGCGCAGCCCTTCGCGGATGCGGTCGTAAACAACGATGGTGTCGTTGATCGAGTAGCCGGCGATGGTCAGGATCGCGCCGACCATGATGAGGGAAAGCTCGCGCCCGAAAATGGCGAACAACCCGACCGTGATGATGATGTCGTGCAGCAGTGCGACGATCGCTCCGATGGCAAACGAGAACTCGAAGCGCAGCGTGACGTAAAAGAGAATCCCGATGATCGCGAGCGCGAGCGCCCAGAGCGAAGTGCGCGCCAGCTCGTGCCCGACCAGGCTGCCGACCTGATCCTTCTTGTGCTCGCTGAATCCGGCCTGCGGCATCGTTTTCTGCAAGTGCGCCTCGATCTGGTCGGCCGTGCCGTATGCGCTGCGGATGCTGATGTAGTCCTTGTTCAGCGCCGGTTCGTGTTCGCGCTGCACCACTTCATCCTTGATGCCGAGCGCGGCGATTTGCGCGCGGACGTCGGCTTCGGCGACCGGCTGCTTCGACTCCAGCATCAGCAGATCGCCGCCTTTGAAATCGATGCCGAAATTGTGTTCCCCGCGCAGGACAAAGCTGGCGATCGAAATCCCAATTACCGTGAGCGAAATGCCGATCCAGAGAAAACGCTTGCCGAGAAAATCGAAGTTCTTGCCTGAGATCAAATGCAGCATCGAAACGCGCTTGAGCCAGCCGGCGGCGAGCGCCCACGCGAAAACGGTGCGCGTGAAAATCATCGCCGTGAAGACAGACGCGATGATGCCGACGACGAGCGTGACGGCAAATCCGCGAATCGGTCCGCTCGCTTTCCAAAAGAGAATCGCCGCCGTGATCAGTGTCGTCGCGTTGGCGTCGAAGATCACGCTGAAGGCCTTTTCGTAGGCGGCGTCGATCGCCGCGCCGAGCGATTTACCGGCGGCCATTTCCTCGCGTAGCCGTTCATAAATCAGCACGTTCGCGTCCACCGCGAGGCCGATGGTCAGAATGATGCCGGCGATGCCCGGCAGGGTGAGCACGAAGTTGAACATGCTCATCGCGCCAAAAAGCAAAATAATGTTCACCACCAGGCCGAGGATCGCGACGAGGCCGGCGAACTGGTAGTAAACCGCGACGAAAATCAGCACGAGCACGAGCCCTCCGATGCCGGCATAAACGCCGGAGCGGATCGAGTCGGTCCCGAGCGTGGACGAGGCGCTGCGCGTTTCCTCGATGACCACCGGAGTCTGGAGCGGATTTTCCAAAACGCTGGCCAGATTGCGCGCCTCCGTTTCACTGAAGCGGCCGGTAATGACTGCCGAACCGCCGTAAATTGCCGTCTGAATGTTCGGCGCGCTTTGCACCTCTCCATCGAGCATGATCGCGAGCCGCTCGCCGACGTGCGCCTCGGTGGTTTTTCCAAATTGCTCCGCGCCGACCGAGTCGAGCTTGAAGGAAATTCCGTAGCCGCGGTTGTCGTAATAGGCGTGCGCCTCGGACACGTGATCGCCGGTCACGACGGCTTTCTTTCCGACGAGCAGTTTCTCCTCGACCGGTTTTCCGTTCTTCGTGTCCTTGTAGCTTTTGACCTCGTAGCTCGGCTCGAAATGCGTTCCCGCCTCGATCTGCGAAATAAGAGAATCGCTTTGGGCGTGCACGAGTTTCAATTCGAGCTTAGCCACTTTTTGCAGAGTCGTCCGCGCCTCCTCGATCTTCGCCGCGTCCAGGCCGGGAATCTGCACCAGGATGCGATCTTCGCCCTGCGGCGTAATCACCGGCTCGCTGACGCCGAATTGGTCCACGCGCTTGCGGATCACTTCGACGGCCTGCTCTACCATGCCTTTGTTGATCGCCTGACCGCCTTCGCGCACGAGGCGCAGGAGAAAGGAGGTGCCACCCTGGAGATCCAGGCCAAGATGAATTTTCTCGCGGGGCGGATTGACGGCGATGAGGCAAAACGCGACGAGGAAAACGGTGAGCGCGGTGCCGAGCATCCGTTTCCGGCGCCCGAGATCGGTGGCGAAATACCAGCCGAAAAGGATCAGCAGGAAAAGGCCCGCGGAAAACGTCCAGAATGGATTCATGCGAGGGAGCGGAAAGCCGCGAAAACTACGAAACGGCGACTACTTCCGCCGCCGAGGTCTTCGTCACGGTAGCCACGGCGCTCTTGTCGATTTCGATCTTCACGTTGTCGGCGACTTTCAGGATCACCGTCGCGTCTTTCACATTGGAAATGAGCCCGTGAATGCCGCCGCTCGTCACGACTTTGTCGCCCGTTTTCAAGCTGCCGATCAACGTCTGGAGTTGTTTCGTCTTTTGCGACTGCGGACGGATGACGAGAAAGTAAAAAATCACGCCGATGCAGGCAAATGGCACGAGGATGCCGAAGGGCGAGCCCTGAGCCGGAGCGGCATTTTCGGCGAGGAAAAGGAATGCGTTCATGTTTTAGAAAAATCCACCGCCCTCTCGGGAAAAATGGGACGGCAACTTTGCAGGGAAATGGTGGGATGTCCAAGATTTTCATCCCGTGACCGGCTCTCTCTTCTCCCGGCGCGCCCGGCCGGGAATCGCCTCGAAATGCCATTCGACAACGCCGCGAAGCGTGGACTAATTTTCGGCATGCGTTCACCGAGGCTGCAGCACTTCACCCGGCGCTGGGCCGCGGGTCGGCAGTCGGTCGTGACGCTGCTCATCGTGGCAAATGTGGCGTGCTTTCTCGCACAGATGCTGACGGACGTGCTGGCACCGGGAGTCGTGCAGCACTGGTTTGCGCTCAGCGGCGCCGGCATTCGCAGCGGCTGCGTTTGGCAATTCGCCACCTACATGTTTCTGCACGGAGGCCCGATGCACCTGTTGCTGAACATGCTGACGCTTTACTTTGCCGGGCGCGAAGTGGAGGCGATCGCCGGCCCCAAGCATTTGCTCGGCGTTTACCTCGGCGGCGGGCTCCTCGGCGGGCTCGCGCATGTGATTTTCAGCTCCGCTTATGCGCCGGTGCTGGGAGCTTCGGCTGGCGTGTGCGCGGTGCTGATCGGTTTCACCACGATCCTGCCGGAGATCGAAATCACGACGCTGTTGTTTTTCGTCATCCCGATCCGGCTCCGCGCGAAATACCTCGCGATGGGCATCGTTGGCTTCGAGGCGCTTTGCGCCGTCACCGGATCGCTGCCCGAGCTGGGGCACGTCGCGCATCTCGGCGGCAGCGTGTTCGGCTGGCTTTACATGAAGCAGCTCGGCTTCGGCAATCCGCTCCGCATCCAGAAATACGTCTTTGAAAAACGGCAGCGGGCCGAACGGCAGGATCGCATGACGCCGAGCCAGTTCATCAATGAAGAGATCGATCCGATCCTCGATAAAATCTCGCGGGAAGGCATCCACTCCCTCTCGCGCTCCGAGCGCAAAATCCTCGAAAAAGGCCGCGCCAAAATCGCGCAAAAGACCGCCGGCCGCTGAGCTGCCGCTTACTTTGGCGGGATTGCTGGAGGCGTCGGTCGAGTCTGCGACCCAGTGCTGCCGCCGCGATCCACGATCACCCGCGCAGCGAAGTAGCCTTTGTAGAAATCCGGCTCCTTCTTCTTGAACCGGGTCATCATCTTGTCGATCTCGTTGCGGTAAATCCCCCGCACAAACGTGATCGCCTCCGGCAGCGACAGCGTTGCCACCTTCCGGTTCACGATCGCATCGCGCGGTGCCGTCTTCATTCGGTCAAATTTCGCAATCGCCTCGTCCAGCGCCGCCAGATCCGCCGCCGTGATTTTGTAGTCGCTGGCCAGCACCGCGCTATTCTCCGCCGCCCCTTTGGCAACGCCCCGCGCATAGATGAGCAAATCGCTGTCCGCCAGGTGATCCACCACCGACTTTGCCAGGTCCACCTTCGCCAGCAGTTCGTGATTTCCCGTCTTCGACGCCAAAGGCGCGAGCTGATCCCCTATTTCCATCGCCACATTCTCGAGCTCCGTCCGCGCCGCCGCCTTCGCCGCCGCATCTCCCGTCGCCGCCTGGTCTCCCGACTTCTGCCGGATCGCCGCCGTCCCAGACTCCGCCCGCGTCACCGCATCGGCGAATGCCGGGATGTCCTGCCAGAGCGCCTTATTCTCATCCAGCACCCCATTCGTCGTCTCAAACATCGTCGTCGTATTGTCTTGATCTTGAGTCATAAGGCCACCGAGCCTGCCCACGCCTCATCCGCGAGACAAGCGCCATTTTCCGGATTCTCCCAGCCCTCTTCCGCCCACGCCCAGCACGCATTCGGTTCCATCCAGCCCTGCGTCCGGCTATTCAGAGCAAGTATCCGGATAAACCTCGCGCTCATCCGACCAAAACCAGCTTTCTCCCGGAATCACCGAGTAGTCGGCCGGACGAATACCCGCACGCTCCCGCTTATTGCAAGACTTTAGCCGATCACGCCGAGATAGCTTCCGGACTCACTGAGCTTCGTCCCGGACAAGTCGAGACCTAGCCCGGTCAAACCGAAAGTGCTCCCCGACACGCCGAAAATCCATCCGGACGCCATAAGATGGCTTCCGAACGCGCTGCGAGTGGGTTTTACTCTGATATTTGAAAAACGCGCCACCTGTTACCTTGCAGTTGGGTGCAAAGAGAAATCACGCTGCCTCGTCGTTAAGGAAGCGGTTGAGTTCCGCTAGATACTGCTTGGACGGCCAGAGGACTTCGTTTGCCGGCAGCCGGTTTCTCGGCACCTGTCCCGCGATCACATCGAATGATTGAATGTCGAACTGCGCGGATTGCGCTGCGAGACGGACGGGGTTCGGTATTGAAACGATGTAACTGTTTTCCGTTTCGTCGAACGAGAGGCGGAACAAACCCTCGTCGAATGCCCAATGGCATTGCTTGTTGAGGCAAACGCCGTTCTTTGTAGCATCGAGATCGAACTGGCTCCACGGCAAGATATGGGCGGCATCCACGCCAGCCGTTGAGGTTGCTTCGGTGCGAGGAAGACGCTGGCCAGAAAACATGCAGCGTGAGTCGTAAGCCTCCCTGACTTTGCGGCGGAACGCGGTGGCGGAGCCGCCGCGAACGGCGGCTAGTCGCCATTGCCGCACGCGCTCAACGCGGGCGTCCGCCGGATCAATGTGGACTTCCTCCGAGAAATTTTAGTCGGCAACTTTCGGGCCGATTTTTGCAACTTTGGCTGCAAGCATGGTAATAAGCGGCGCTCCCTGAGCTTGAGCCACGCCGATTCGATGGTAACCATCGAGAATCATAAATTTAGCCGGAGCTAAGAGCACCAATGGCGGACATCTCTGCGTCAGCGCTCCAGCTTCGTGTTGCTGGAGTTCGGAAAATACATCCGGACGCAAGACTGGGACAACAGGCAAGTCGGCCGGTGGAAAAAGTATCTCCCGCCATTCCAAATCAAACTCATCATCTTCAAGGATGTGAGGTGTGTCGTCGCCACGTTCCGCAATGTCAGGAACTAATGTCCCGGCATCAAATGCGATGTTCAAACGGGCTAGGCAACCAACGCTGTCCATTCGAGAGCCTGCGAGTGGTAATAAATCTGTTCGGAAACAATCGTCTTTCGGTTCAGTCGCACGAGGGAGAGCGGGTCAAAAATCGGAGCCATCACCGGGCGCGTGTCCAACGCCGAAACCACCACGAGACAGAAGTGGCTGCGAAACTCCTCAGCGCGCTTGAACTCATTTTCGGTGAGACGAATCGCACCCATGCGCGTCCGCAGTCCCTTTACCTCGGCAAGCCAGTATTCGCCGCCGTGGGCGAGCTGGAAGTCGTAGCCGTCACCGAGTTGGCGCCCGTCCTCAATCGCTGCGTCCGCGAAGGCTCCGACTTGGCGATAGTTGTGCATGAAGAACAACTCCGCCTCGACGCCGGTTTCCTGAAGTTGCCGGAACTTGCTTTTCATCAGCGGCGGCAACGGCTGCTTCGCCTCACCAACAGCGGGAAACTCCGCGTGAAGATATTGCCGCAGCATCGCGGCATACGCCTTGGCGCTGAGGTCGCCGAACATCGTATCGAGTTGAATCTTTCGGTGCAGGTAGCGGTCGCCATTCTGCCACCAGCCGACCCTGCCTCCACGAACGAGCGGATTGAACAAGTCCTGCCGGTTTTTCAGCGTGCCGCGCGTTTTCGCCAGATGACGGGCGACAAGGTCGCGGTAGAGATCAGCCTTGGAATCAAAGCCGAGTGCGCCGATCAGCTTGTCCTCAAACTTCGCCAAGCCGTAGCCGACGAGATTTAGACCGACGTAGTTTGGGTGTCGTTGTCCGGGAGCAGCGTCCATATTGAGAGTGAGTTAGTTTTTCCCGCCCCAACTCACGGCGCGATGGCGCTCTGAAACTACGAAAGGCCAAACCGCATCCCCACCGCTGCGTTCGTCTTCAAAAAGTATTTGTCCGGGACCGTGGACGTCTCGATGACACCCAACAATGTAGACTCTTTGGCGCGATTGGGGGACTCCGAAGTTTTTGCTGTTAAGCACACGCCAGCCGACAGAATACCCGAACTCGGCCAGCGTCCCGATGACGGTGCTAAAATCTCGTCCACGGTGCGAGCTAAGAAGACCTGCAACGTTTTCGAGTAAGACAACTCGGGGGCGTGCTTCTCCAACGAGGCGAGCAAAGTCGTGAAACAGTCCAGAGCGCTTCCCTCTAAGCCCCGCTCGCGCGCCCATTCGAGCCAGCGAGACATCCTGGCAGGGGAATCCTCCGGCCCAAACATCGGAAACAGGAATGGCGTCTGCGGTGAGTTCTTTGATGTTTTCATGGTGTGGGATGCCGGGCCAGCGGTGTTTGAGAATGCTGCGGCAGAATTTGTCGATTTCGCATTGGAAGGTGATTTCAAAACCGGCGCGGTCGAGGCCAAGGTCGAATCCGCCAATCCCGCTGAAAAGCGAGGCTGCGCGAAAACGCGGCGCAGCCACTGGGAATTTATGTGCTCCGTTCTGCGCAGACATCCCCTTGGGCTTTCCATTGGCATGTTCGAGCATCATTCACGTGCACCTTAGCCGCGAGATAGCGTGCCGGGCAAGAAAGTGGCTCCGGCTTTTGATTTTTCATCGCGTGGAGAAGTGGTTCATCATGTGCTCGATGGCAGATGTTTTCACGTCCACGCGTCGCTCAGCGATCATGGCGCTAGTGCGAAGCACGGGTAACGCAAGCACTGAACAACGGCTTGTCCGCTTGCTTCGGACACATCGCATCACCGGCTGGCGGCGCGGGATTTCGCTGCCGGGAAAGCCCGATTTTATTTTTCGCGCTGAGAAGGTCGCTGTTTTTGTGGATGGATGCTTCTGGCATTGCTGTCCACATCACGGGCATATGCCGGCTTCTCGTTTAGAGTATTGGGCTCCTAAGCTCGCACGAAATGCGCGACGCGATCGGGTCGTATCGCGCGCCTTACGCGCGTCAGACTGGATGGTCTTACGCATATGGGAATGTGCGCTAACACGTCAGCGCAGTCTTAAAACGGTCGCGCGCATTTCACGGGCTTTAGCCCAACGGCGTAAACGCCAAATTGTGACAGGCGTTTCATGAGCGTAGTTTTGTAACGTCGAGATTCTTGCCGCTCTTGCGCGTGTGCGTCGACAGCCGCTACGCTCGCGCAACCGCCATGGACAATGACTACAAGGTGAAACTCGAGGTCTTCGAGGGGCCGCTCGATCTGCTGCTTTACCTCATCAAAAAGGATGAGATCGACATCTACGACATCCCGATCGAGCGGATCACGAGGCAATACCTCGACTACATGGAGTTGTTCAAACTGCTGGATCTCGACGTCGCGGGCGATTTCGTGGTCATGGCCGCCAACCTGATCTACATCAAAAGCCGCAGCCTTTTGCCGAAGGAAATGCAGCCGCCGGACGAGGCCGCGGAGGAGGATGATCCGCGCTGGGAGCTGGTGCGGCAGTTGCTCGAATACAAGAAGTTCAAGGATGCCGCCGCGCATCTCCAAGAGCGGGAACTGGCGCGGGAAAATTTGTTCGGCCGCGCACTGACGGCTCCGGACCTTCCCTCCGAACGTCCGCTCGGTGAAGTGAGCATTTTCGATCTGGTGAACGCCTTCAACAAGGTGCTGAAAAAGCGGAACACGCCGGAGGATCTCCGGGAGATTTTCGAGGAGAATTTCACCGTCTCCGACAAGATCGATTTGCTCATGAAAATGACCACGGGCGGGGTGGCGCTCGCCTTTACCGAACTGTTTTCCGGCGCCGCCTCGCGCACCGAGGTCGTGGTGACTTTTCTCGCCCTGCTCGAGCTGATCCGGTTGAAACAGATCCGCGCCATCCAGAACGACGTTTTCGGCGAGATCGAGATTGTCGGCGTGGAAAATCGCGCGCTGGCGTGAGGCGGTGCCGCGGGCTTTGGCCCGTTGTCCCAAAAATACAGCTCGGCCGTCCCGTTGATCAGTTCCCCCCGGACCGTCAACTACGCCCTACGACCGAGCTGCCCCTTTTTGGTTTTTTTCCCTCGTCCGTTTTGCACGGACGCGACTGACCTTAGCAGCGGTTGTGCCAGTGTCCACTGCCGGCAGGAAATAACCGGTTTTACAGAGGAAACTTTTACTGCGGGCGCTCGTGGCGCGAAAAGGAAGGAGGTCAAAAGGTGGTTCTTTTTTTCATGAATGGCTAAAGTTGCGCGGTTTCAGCCATCGAGCGTCGCCCGCACATTCCAGTGATTCCGTTCCAGGCGAATGCGCCCCTCGTCGTAGCTGCAACCGAGCTCCTGAATCACCAGCCGGATCGCGCGATCCCGCAGTTTGGCGTTCGACGCCTTCACGTCGATCATCAGGTTCCCGCGCACCTTTCCGAGACGGATCATCGCGCAGGTCGAGAGGATGTTGAGCGCGACTTTGGTGGCCGTGCCCGCCTTCAGACGCGTGGATCCGGTGACGAGCTCCGGCCCGGTCGGCAAATCAATCTCGACGTCCCACGTCTGCGCGTCGCGTCGGCGCGCTGGATTGCACGTCAGGAGAATCGTGCGCGCTCCGATTTCCCGTGCACGCTGCAGCGCGCCGAGCACGAACGGAGTGCGTCCGCTCGCGGCGATCCCGCACACGGCGTCTCCAGCCCGGACGCCGCGCTCGCTGATCGCAAAGGCGCCCGCTTCCGGCTGGTCTTCCGCGCCCTCGACAGCCGAGTGCAAGGCGCGGACGCCGCCGGCGATGATTCCCTGCACCAGCTCCGGCGGAGCGCTGAAAGTCGGCGGAATTTCGCTCGCATCCAGCACGCCCAGCCGCCCGCTCGTGCCTGCACCGATATGGAAAAGACGGCCACCCGCCTGCATTGCCGCGCTCACCATTTCAATCGCCGCAACGAGTTCCTCCCGAACCGCGCTGACTGCTTCGGCAACCACATTTTCCTCGGCGGCGAAGAGTTCCACCAGTTCGGCCGTGGTGAGCTGGTCGAGTTTTTCTGAGCGCGGATTCCGTTGCTCGGTGGCCGCCGCCGCGAGCTCCGTCACGTCTGCGGAACGGCTTTCCGTTTTCATTTCCGGCTTGTCGCCCGTTATTTCGTGAGAACCCCGCGCCAGCCACGCGGCCCCAAGCGCGCCGGAGCGAGTGCACACCTCGACGCGGGCTCCCGGCAACAACTCGCTGAGGTAATCTTTAAATAGATCCGCGTATTCGGGGTGATGCGCAAAAAGCCCCCCGAGCAGCTTCACATCGGGACGCTCGAACGACAGCCGCCCTGCCACCGCACGCGTAAACTCGGCCAGAATGAGCGCCCCGTTTTGCACCGAGGCGAGCATTTCGGGTTCGCCGCGTTTCGCCGCGTCGAAGACCACCGGTGCGAGCCGCGCGACCGACATTTTATCGGCCTCCGCCGCCCAGCTCACCAGGTCATCCAGCCGGTTCAGACAGAGCTTCCGCAAAATGTCTTCCCCCAGCGTGTCGGTCCGGTGAGTGATGTCGTAATTCGACAACACGAGTCGCAGCGCCTGCACCGCGAGATTGTAGCCGCCGCCTTTGTCGCCGAGCAGTTGCCCCCAGCCGCCGGCTTTTTCGGTGCGCCCGCCCAGACGTCCGGTCACCGCCGAGCCGGTGCCGGCGATCACGCCAATCCCGTCGCGCACACCAAACGCGGTCGCAAAGCCAGAATCGCGATCGCTCCCGACGGCAATCCTGGCCTGCGGCCATACTTTTGCGGCGAGCGTCTGAAGACGCGCCCGGTCGGCGCTGTTGACGCAACCAGCCAGAAAGACGCCGACCTGCGGCGCCTCTGCGGGCAGACTGCGAAAGAGCTGCTCGAGCCGATCGTCCGCGACCAGCCGCAGATTCGCGGCGGGAAGTTCGCCTTGTTTTAAAACCAGATCGCCGGCGTCGAGGAGAACCCACTCGGTTTTCGTTCCGCCGCCTTCGATACCGAGCACCAGATGATTTGCGCGCATGAGACTTCTGGCGTAAACGCCCTGCTTGCAGAATCGTTCACACCGCCTCGTTTGCGCTGCCGCCTGGACGCTCTTTGTGTTTTGGGTCGCGGCGATCTGCGTCCTCTCGTCCATCAGCGGCGACAAACTTTCGCCCTACATGCTGCACATCGCGCATTGGGATAAAATCTGCCACAGCGTCGCCTTCGCCACGGGGGCCGTCTTACTGACCTTCGCGATGCGCACCAGCACGCGCCTGTCGCCTTTACTGCTCATCCCGCTCGTCGTTTCATGCATCTCGCTCTTCGGCGCGATTGACGAATGGCATCAACTCTCGACGCCGGGCCGCAGTGGAGCGGACGTCTGGGATTGGCTCGCGGACACCGCGGGTGCTACGCTCGGGGTTTTCGTCACGTATGCCCGACCCAGAGCCAGGATCAGTGCGCCAGCGGAACCGGATCGCGCAGTTGCGGCTGCAGATTGAGGAGCACAACCGGCGATACTACGAGGAGGCCGCGCCGGTCATCTCGGATCGCGAATACGACGCGCTCTATCGCGAGCTCGGCGAGCTGGAAAAAAAGCATCCAGATCTCGCCGCGCCCGATTCTCCCACGAGCAAAGTCGGCGGAAAACCGCTCGCGCACTTCACGCAGATCACGCATCGAACACCGATGCTCAGCCTGGAAAACACTTATTCGGAGGACGAGGTCGCCGAGTGGTTCGCGCGACTGCGGAAGCTGCTGGCGGACGAGGAAATCGTCGTCGTCGTCGAGCCAAAGGTGGATGGCGTCGCGATCTCGCTCCTCTTTGAACACGGCGAGCTGAAATACGCCGCCACCCGCGGCGACGGGCGGACCGGCGATGATGTCACGCAAAACGTGCTGACGATTCGGGGCGTTCCGCAAAAGCTTAAAGGTCGCGCTCCAGCAGTGCTGGAAGCTCGCGGCGAGGTTTACCTGAGCAAGGCGGGATTCGCGCAATTGAATAAAGAGCGCGCCGCAGCCGGGCTGCCGATGTTCGCCAATCCGCGCAATTCGGCCGCTGGCTCGCTCAAGCAACTCGACCCCGCGATCGCTCGCCAACGGCCGCTGGGGCTTGTTTTGCACGGAATCGGAGATTTGGACGGGGCCGAAATCGCCACCTATCAGAACGGTCTCGATCTGCTCGACCGGCTTGGTTTGCAGCGCAGCGAGAAAACCTGGACCTGCAGCAGCGTCGAACAAATCCACCAGGCGATCCGAGAGCTCGACGAGGTGCGGCGGAATTTCGTTTACGAGACCGACGGCGCAGTGGTGAAGGTGGATTCGTTTGCGCAACGCGAAAAGCTTGGCTTCACCTCGAAGGCGCCGCGCTGGGCGATCGCTTTCAAATACGAGCCGGAACGCGTGGAAACGCGGCTGCTCGACATCGCGATTCAGGTGGGCCGGACGGGCACGCTGACGCCGGTGGCCGTGCTCGAGGCGGTTTTCGTCAGCGGCAGCACGGTGACGCGCGCGACCCTGCACAATGAAGAGGAAATCGCGCGCAAAGACATCCGCATCGGCGATGTCGTGGTCATCGAAAAAGCGGGCGAAGTCATCCCCGCGGTGGTCGAGGTCAAAACGGATCGGCGCATCGGCAGCGAACGGATTTTTAAAATGCCGGAGACCTGCCCGGCCTGCGGCGGCGCCGTCGTGCGCGATCCCGAGCAAGTCGCCGTGCGCTGCGTCAACGCGGCCTGCCCTGCGCAACTCCGCCGCCGTCTCGAACATTTCGCGAGTCGCGGCGCGATGGATATCGAAGGGCTGGGCGAAGCCATGGTCGAGCAGCTAGTCGAGCGGGGGCTCGTGCGCGATGTCAGCGAAATTTACAAACTGGATGCGGAGCAGGTCGGAACCATCCCGCGCACCGGCGAGAAAAGCATTGCGAACCTTCTCGCTGCGATTTCCGAAAGCAAATCCCGTCCGCTCTGGCGCCTGCTTTTTGGGCTGGGGATTCTGCACGTCGGCGTGACCGCTTCGCGTGCGCTCGCGGAGCATTTTCACACTCTGGATCCGCTGATGAAGGCGAGCGCCGAAGAGCTGCAACGCATCCCGGACGTGGGAGAAATCATGGGCGTCAGCATCCACGACTTTTTTGGCGATGAACATAATCGCTCGTTGATCGAGCGGCTCCGCGCCAGCGGTTTGAACTTCGGCGAAAAGGACGAGCACACGCCGAAAACGGGCGACGAAAAATTCGCCGGGAGCACCTGGGTCATCACCGGCACGCTCTCGCAAGGGCGCGAGGAAATTGCCGAACTGATCCGCGCGCGCGGCGGGAAAGTCGTCGCGTCCGTGAGCAAAAAAACGAGCTTTGTGCTGGCGGGTGACGAGGCCGGAAGCAAGCTGGAGAAAGCCTCCAAGCTCGGGGTGCGCGTGCTGAGCGAAGCGGAATTCCGCGAGATGCTCGACGGCGCGCCAAAAGATTCTTGAGAAAACTTCGCGCGGTTTGCGCCGGCCGCGCGTCTTGTTGGCAGATCGTCACATGGATGCAAACGAACGCGAGCTGATCGAGGCCGCCATTCATGGCGATCGGGAGAATTTTGAAATGATCATCCCGCTTTTCAGCCGCAAACTCTTCGCCGTCGGTTTCGCGATTTTGCAGGATCGCGAAGAGGCCGAAGACGTGGTGCAGGAAACATTTTTTCGCGCTTACAAATCGCGCTGGCGGCTGCGCGACCCGGAGAAGTTTCCGGCCTGGCTCGTGGCCGTGGCGCGCAATCGGGCCCGCGATCTTTTGCGAAAACGAAGAACCGTCGGACTGCGCGAAGATGCCCGGGAACTTGAGGACACATCCGCCGGGAAACCTGATGAAGAGACGGCTGGCGACGATTTGCACGCGCACGTCCTGACCGCGCTCGCGACGCTTCCGGAGCAGCATCGCGTCGCCGTGTCGCTGCGTTACCTGGAAGGGATGAGCCATGAAAATATTGAAAGGGCGATGGGCCTGAGCAATGGCGCGCTGCGCGGCATCCTCGGGCGTGCGCTCGAAAAAATGCGCACGCTGCTCAAGCCGGCGCTCGCGGAGGAACGCGCATGAAGATTCACGACGACATCGAGGAGTGGCTCGCCGCATCCGTCACCGACGGGTTGTCGGAGGAGGAACGGAACGTTTTTGAGCAACATCTCGCCGAGTGCAGGCGCTGCCGCGCGCTGCACGCCGAGGAAAAAATCATGAGCAATGCCATCACTGGAATGTTCGGAACGGTCGAGCCCGACGGGAATTTCGAGACTCGGATCGCGCAGGGTTTTCGACGGCGCATCTCCTCGCGGCCGCGGTTTCACTTCGGCGAGTGGCTGCTGCATTTCGGCCAAATGCCCTCGGTGCGGTGGGCGACCGCGCTTTTGCTGCTGGCGGCGATGGTCAAAGGCGGAGCGCTTCTGACAGGAGAGCGCTTTGCCGCAATTTCTTCGCAGAGTGCGGCCGCGCACGGCGGGGAAAGCCATCGGTTTGCCGCGCCGGTTTCTGCGAGTGACCAGCTTGGAAATGAGGCTTTTTCTCGAGACCGAGAATTGAGCAGCTATTCCAGCAGCGTTGACCTTGGCGCAGTGAGCCAAACCTCGGCTGCTGCACCGCAGTTGGAGGTCGCAAAACAACTAGCAGGCGCGAGCAGGGTCGGCGGCAGCGGCGGCAGCAGTGCTTACTTCAAGGATGAGTCGCAACGGCGGGAAACGAAAAGCGTCAGCGAACTAAAACCCGCGGACTCCAAGGACGCCGACTTCTCGGTGGCTCAAAAGGCGAAGGAGCCCATCGGCATGCTGGCTTTTGATGGTGCCGCGAATGTGCCGGGCGTCGTAACCGCTGCACCTGCGCAACAGCCTGCGCTACAGCCAGCCACGCCGCCGACTGGCCCGGCCGCCAGCCCATTGCAGGAGAATCGGAAACTGATTCGCAACGCAGCGCTCGAGTTTGAGGTGAAGAGCTTCGACGCGGCTGTGGAAGCGATTCGCTCGATCACCAATGAAGACGAGGGCTACGTGGCCACTTCCGATTCCGCGCGCGGCGCGAATGGCAAGTTGCGCGGCACGGTGGTGGTGAAAATGCTCCCAGCCAACCTCGACAAGTTTTTACTCCAGCTCCGATCGCTCGGCGAATTGAAGAATCAAAAGCTCGGCAGCGAAGATGTGACGAAGGCGTATTTCGACACCGAGGCGCGGCTGCGAAACTCGAAGCGGATGGAGGAGCGGCTGCTCGACATGCTGCAAAAGAGCACGGGCAAGGTTTCCGAGCTGCTGCAGGTGGAAAAGGAACTCGCGCGCGTGCGCGAGGAGATCGAGCGGATGCAGGGCGAGTTGAAGTATTGGGATGCGCTCGTCGGCTACGCAACGGTCACGATCTCGCTTTACGAGAAGGATCTGAACCAGGCGGCAGCGTTTTTGCTGAAGGAGCGCGCGAATCTTTCCCTCTTCTCGCCCGATGTGGAAAAAACCTACGCGGAGGCGAAACGCGAGGCCGTCGAAGCGAAAGCGCAAGTTTTACAATCGAAACTCGACCGCGACGCGAACGGTCGCGTGACGGCAACGCTGAGCCTGCTCTTTGAGCCGGAGCTGGCGGATCGAAGCATCGCGCGCATGAAAACTCTCGGGCGCGTGCAGACGTTCACCACGCAGGATGAGCGGGTCGCGCAAGGCGGCTCCGGCGCGAGCGATTCGGCGAGGGTCGAGCGCGACAAAGTGGAATTCAATCTCGTGATCGCGCACGATGACGAATCGCGGCGCCAGACGAATGCCACGGTGGTCACGCCGCAAGTGGAGGCAAGCTTTGACAAAGCGAAAGCGGCGGCGCTCGCCCAGCAAGCGGAGATCGTGCATTCAAACGTGTCGCGCAATCCGCAGGGCCGGAGCACCGGCCAGCTCAGCTTGCGTGTCGCGGCGCAGCGTTACGAAGCGCTGCTCGAAGAGGTGAGAAAACTCGGACGGCTCGCGAGTCTTGCGGTGCAGCGTGATGATCGCGCTGGCGACGACGACACCGAACCGGTGCTGCTTTCCCTGGCCTTCACGAGTGAAGAAACGCCTGTGCAACTGACAAATCTCAATCTGCTCAGCGAAAGCGTCGAGCAGAAGGCGGCAGCGTTGAAGCAGGCTGCCGCGGGTGCCGGGGTGGAATTGAAAAACTCGACCTTCGAGCGCCAGAGCGGCGGCAGCGAGGTCGCGAACCTGACCTTTCTTCTGCCGCTGAAAGGATATGCGCCATTCGTCGAGCAGATTAAACGGCTCGGCAAAGTGACAAATTTTACCGTTCATCGCAGCGACTCGGCCGACGGAGCCAGCGATTCAGCGCCGGCGCAAATTGATGTGCAGATTTACAGCCGCGGCGACATCGTGCCGGATGAAAACGGCATCACAGCCACGTTGCGCCGCACGTTTGTGCAGGCGTTTTCCGTGATCATGTGGAGCGTGCGAATGATCGCGGTCGCGCTCGCCTTTATCGCGCCGTGGGCGCTCGCAGCAGCGGTGGTGGTGTGGATCGTCATCCGGTCGCGCCGCTCCAGACGAGACGGCCGCTAGGCCCGAGCGATCCTCCTCTTGGGCTGCGCCAAAAAGCACACGTCCTTGCGCGCGTGTCGCGAAGTCGTTACCAAAAGCCATGCATGAAATGAGCGCGCACGCCCCCGGGCGCGTGGAATTGCTGGGCAATCATACCGACTACAACGACGGGTATGTGCTCTCCGCTGCGATCGATCGGGGCGTGACGATGACCGGCTCGGCCACGACCGACGGCCGGATTTTTCTGAGCTCCGCGACGATGGGTGAGTCGTTCAAATGCGACTTCGAAAACATCGAGCGGAGCGAAAGCTCGCCGTGGGCAAATTACGTCCTCGGAGTCGTCGATTGTTTCCGCCGCGAAGGTTTTGCGGTCGGGGGTTTTCGCGCCGAAATTGCCAGCGATTTGCCGCTCGGCGCGGGGCTGTCGAGCTCGGCCGCCCTGGAGGTCGCGACCGCGACGTTGTTAAAAAGGATGTTCAAGATCGACCTCGACCTGCTCCAGCTCGCGAAACTTTGCCGCAAGGCGGAGAACGAATTTGTCGGCGTGAATTGCGGATTGCTCGACCAGGTGTCGTCGGCATTCGGAAAGAAGAACCACGCCATTTTCCTCGATTGCCGTTACGAAACCGTGGAGACGATCCCGTTTCCGGCCGGCGTCGAACTGCTCATTACTCACAGCGGCGTGAAGCACGCGCTGGTCGGCGGCGAATACAACGAGCGGCGAGCGCGCTGTTTCGAGGCGGCTGAATTGCTCGGCGCACGGGCGCTTCGCGACGTGACCAGCGCGCAACTCTCCGCCGCACCCAATTTGCCGGAGGTTGTCCGCAAACGCGCGGCGCATGTGGTGGGCGAAAACGAGCGGGTGCAACGCGGCATTCGCTTTTTGTCCGACAGCGACGTCGCGGCATTCGGCGAGCTGATGTTTCAGTCGCACGAAAGCTCGCGCGTGAATTTTGAAAACAGCACGCCGGAACTCGACGCGCTCGTGGCCATCGCCCGCGAAGAACCGGGCGTGCTCGGCTCGCGCCTGACTGGCGGCGGCTTCGGCGGAGCCACCGTGTCGCTGATCGAACGCGATGCCGCCGCGCGCATCAGCGGAATCTTCCAGGAAAAATACCGCGCCCGCACCCGGCACGAATGCCAGACGTATTTGTGCGAGATCGCCGACGGCGCCCGCTGATTCCGCAGCCGGATGCCCATGGAACAAAAGCTGGCAAAAATCACCGATGACGTGCTCGCCTCGTATCGCGACGCGGGCGGCATCAACAATATTGACGGGTCCAATCTCCCGTCGAAGCGCGCCATCGCGTCCATTTGCGAAGACCTGCTCCAGCTCCTGTTCCCCGGCTTTCACGACCAGGAGCCGATCCACTCGAACCATCTCAAGCGCGCCACGTCCTACCGCATCCAGAGCATCGCGGAGCGGCTGAAGACCGAAGTCTGTAAAAGCCTGCGGCTCGCCGAGCCCGGCTGTCCCGAGGAAAACGCGGAGCGCGTCGTCATGGATTTTCTTTCCACCGTTCCGCAGGTGCGTGGACTGCTGCGGAGCGATGTCGAGACGGCGTTCGACGGCGACCCGGCCGCTGCAAGTTATGATGAGATCATCCTCGCGTATCCCTTTCTGGAGGCAGTCGCGATCCAGCGCAGTGCGCACATGCTTTACTGCCACGACACTCCGCTCATCCCGCGCATGATGACCGAGTGGGCGCACAGCCGCACCGGCATCGATATTCATCCCGGCGCGCACATTTACGGCCATTTTTTTATCGATCACGGCACTGGCGTCGTGGTCGGCGAAACTTCGGTGATCGGCCACCACGTGAAGCTTTACCAGGGCGTTTCGCTCGTTGCGCGCTCGCTGAGTGGCGGACAACAGCTGAAGGGAAAGAAGCGCCACCCGACGATTGAAGATCACGTCACGATTTACGCCGGAACGACGATCATCGGCGGCGACACGGTGATCGGCGAAGGCAGCACGATCGGCGCGAATGTTTTCCTCACGCACAGCGTTCCGCCGCGTTCGCTGGTTTTTTACGAGGAGAAGCAGTTGCGGATTACCGAGAAAAGCAAACGCAGCGAGGAATGGGCGCAGGACTGGATGATCTGATGATCTACCTCGATTACAACGCGACGACGCCGCTTGACGCCGCAGTGTTCGAGGCGATGGCGCCGTATCTCGGGCGGCATTTCGGAAATCCGTCGAGCATCCACGCCGCGGGCCGCGAAACGCGCGCGGCGATTGACGATGCGCGCGACCGGCTGGCGAAAGTGTTGCACGCAAAACCGCACGAAATCATTTTCACGAGCGGCGGAACGGAGGCGGACAATCTGGCG
The DNA here is from genome assembly GCA_034667645.1 of Chthoniobacter sp. Lineage (GTDB taxonomy): Bacteria > Verrucomicrobiota > Verrucomicrobiia > Chthoniobacterales > Chthoniobacteraceae > JAJPJG01. Next base: position 1,079 of record JAXDQV010000329.1, on the reverse strand, counting down.
GTGATCGGCCTGGCACGGGCGCGGGCGGGCCTCGGCCGGCATTTGATCACGGCCGGGACGGAGCATCACGCGGTGCTCCACGCCTTCGAGCACCTGCAAAAAAACGAAGGCTTTCGCATGACCTGGCTGCCCGTGGATGCGAACGGGCAGATCGATGTCGATTTTCTCAAAAACGAACTCGCGAGCGATACGGTTCTCGTCTCGATCATGTCGGCAAATAACGAGACCGGAACGATCCAGCCGCTCGAGGAAATCGTCGCGCTCTGCCGCGAGCGCGGAGTTCTGTTTCACAGCGATATGGTGCAATCGTTTGGAAAAACCGCGCTCGATGCGGAGGCGAGCGGCGCGGATGCCCTCGCGATTGCGGCGCACAAGTTTTACGGACCGAAAGGCGCGGGCGTCCTTTATCTGCGGGCAGGGGTTCCGATCCAGCGGATCCAGTTTGGAGGTTCGCATGAAAACGAGCGGCGGCCCGGCACGGAAAACGTGGCGGCGATCGTCGGCATGGCAGTGGCAGCGGAGATTGCCATGCGCGACATGGAAGCGGAACAGGCGCGTCAGCGTGTCTTGCGCGACGAGCTTTGGGAGGGCGTTCGCGCGGCTTTTCCACAAGCCATTCTAAACGGCCATCCGTCCGAGCGGCTGGCGAACACGCTCAACGTTTCGTTTCCCGGAATCGACGGCGAAAGCCTGCTGATCAACCTCGATCTCGAAGGAATCTGCGCTTCGAGCGGCTCGGCCTGCATGGTCGGCTCGATCGTCTCCTCGCACGTTCTGCTCGCAATGGGAGTCGCGCCCGAACTGGCAAAATCCACGGTCCGTTTTTCTCTGGGAAAACCGACGACCGGCGCGGAAATCGCAGCGGCGGTGGCCGCGCTGCCACGCATCTTCGCCCGTTTGCAGCCGGAGCCGGCGCACGCATGATGCAGCTTCTTTTTTCCTGGCTGACGCGGAAACCGGCGCCAGTTGCCGGCGATGCCGAGCTCGAAAAAAACGCGCGCGATCTGCTGCGCGGGATTGGCTGCACTGATCTGGCGGAACGGGTTTGCGTTCGATGGAACAAGCGTTTGCGGACGACG
>JAXDQV010000328.1:0-5393 GCA_034667645.1 Chthoniobacter sp. | reverse complement strand
CTCCTGAGCCCGAGAAACTCCTGCACGGCTGGCAAAGAGCCTGGCCGTTTGCAGACTTATCCCTCCTCGACCATCGTTGGGCCGAAGCAGACATGGAAGATGTCTTCCGGGCTTATTCTCAGAGTTTCGACCAATTATTGGTCGCCAAAACAAAATAATGAACGTTGAAGGCCGTCTTTTTGCCGTCGTGAGTGTTTCTTACAAAGAGATTCTGCACATTGTTCGCGACTGGCGCATCATGTTGCTCCTGATCATCTTTCCGCCGCTGTTTGCGTTGATGATCGGGAGCGCCTTTGAGGTTACTGAGCTTTCAAGGGTTCCCGCGATCCTTCGCGACGATGACCGGAGTGCGGAGAGTGAGAAGTTCAGCCAGGTTCTTAGCGCAGATCCTACATTTGCCTGGCGTAAAGATGCGCCGCCGGTGAATGCCACGGACCTACTTCATGCAGGCGTGCAGGCAATTGTCGTCATCCCGCCAGGATGGGGCGCGAGTTTGAATAACGGAGACCCGATTCCGATTCAGGCCACGCTCGATGGGACGGACACCACCACCGCAAGCGCACTGGAAGGTGTGCTTGGTCAAGCGCTCGGTAATTTCCAACTTACCTCGCGTCAGGAGATGGTCGATAACCTTCCTGAGGAAGTCATTGCACTAGGAAAACAAATCCCAGTGGATTTCCGTAATAGGATCGTGTCCTCGATGGCCCCTTGGACGATAAAAAGCGAGATACTTTACAATCCAAAACTTCGTTTTATCGACTTTGTAACGCCTGGAATTGTTGGACTCATCCTGCAGCTCCTAACGGTAACTTTAATGGCGGTAACAATCACCAGGGAACGCGAGGCCGGGACGTTTTCACAACTTATGCTCACCTCGCTGCGAAGGTGGGAAATCATTGTGGGGAAGGTTCTCCCTTATCTGGGTCTGTCGCTAATTCTCATTCTGATTGTTCTCACGGTGATCGGTGCGTATTTCGGCGTGAAATTTTCGCGGATCGAGGTGCTGAGTATCATTTGCTTCTTGTTTCTGATTTGCTCCCTCGGACTGGGATTGCTGATTTCCGCGCTCTGCAACACGCAAGCCCAGGCGATTCAGTTTGCCGTTTTTTTCATGGTGCCGGTTATCCCGCTCTCGGGAGCGTTTGCGCCACTCGAGCAACTGCCGATCGGAATTCGCTACGTTTCCGAAGTCTTTCCTTTGACCCATTTCTGCCGCGCTTTCCGCCTCATCAACCTTTCAAACGCGGAATTATCTTTCATCGCGGCGGATGTTATCGTTCTTGCGCTGGGAGCACTTGTTACCTGCATAGCCGCTTCGCTTCTGCTTCGTCGATCCCTGTAAGGATGAACAATATGTCATTTGTAAGTAAACCGCAGTTCATCTGCCCGTAGGGACACTAGAATTGCCTGCCATGTTGTCTTCGCTCGCGCCGACCCCTTCCCTCAGCGTCACCAGACCGGATTTGTCGTCTTTGGGAATGAAAGCCGTCCACCTTGATACGGTTCACGGCCCGGCGCATGTCGTCAGGTCGGCCCGGGATATTTCCGAAAAGACGCGATTCCACGCCATGCGGATTCACGCGAAGGATTTGCGTTTCTACGAGATCCTCGAGGAGACACTTCCGCAGCAGTTTGAGTATCGTTATTTCGTTCTGGAGAATGCGTTGACCGGGGACTGGGCAATCCAGCCATTTTTCTTCGTGACTCAGGATCTGGTGGTGGGTTTGCCGTTCCGTTTTCGGAAGGTCGTTGGTCAGGTGCGCAAGTTGTGGCCCCGCTGCCTTAAGTTGAAAATGATGATGATCGGATGCGCCGCTGCGGAAGGTCAGCTCGACTCGGCGGAACCTTGGGCGGTGGAAGCGTTGCAGGAAGTCATCGAAAAATATGCGCGTCTGGTAAAGACATCGCTTGTGCTGCTAAAGGATTTTCCCGCCAGCTACCGTGCTGCTCTTTCACCCTTCTCGAAGGGAGGTTATCGGCGGGTGCCCAGCATGCCCGCAGCGACTCTCGATTTAAACTTCACGAGCTTTGACGACTACCTGCAGAACAAGCTCAGTAAAGTCTTCCGTAAGAACCTGCGCCGGAAATTCAGAGAGGCCAGTGCCTCAGCACCGCTTGTGCTGGAGGTGGTCACCAACGTGACATCAATCATCGATGAAGTTTTCCCTCTTTATTTGCAGACCTACAGTAGATCCCAATTTCACTTCGAGAAGCTTACTCCTGAATACTTCTGCGAAATTGGTCAGCGCATGCCGGATCGAGTTCACTACTTTCTCTGGCGGCAAAATGGCCGGCTCGTTGCTTTTAGTCTTTGCCTCGTGCATGAGGGCGTGCTTTACGACCTGGATGTTGGCATGGATTATTCCGTCGCGCTAGATTTGCATCTCTACTTTGTGACGCTGCGGGACATCCTGCAGTGGGCAATCAATCAGGGGCTGAAGACTTATCATACCGGACCCTTGAATTATGATCCCAAGCTCCATCTGAAGCTCGACCTCGCGCCGCTCGATCTTTACGCGCGACATATGTCGCGCTGGATCAACCCAATTTTCAAGATCGCAATCGCTTATCTGGAACCCACCCGTCACGATCCTGTGCTGGCACGTTTCCACAACGCGTTCGAGCTACGATAGGACTTAGCCCGGCGTCTCGTCGCCTTCCGCGGATTCTTCTTCTTCCTGACTAACCACCGGCGCGATGCCTTTGAGCTTTTCCGCGCCTTTGAGGTCGATCAGTTTTACGCCTTGAGCGTTGCGGCCGGTCTCGCGGATTTCGCGCACGCGCGTGCGGACCATCTGGCCTTTGTTGGTGATGAGCATCAGCTCGTCGCTGTCGCGCACGGTGAGCGCACCGATGACCCCACCGGTTTTGTCGCCGATCTTCATCGTGATGATCCCTTTGCCGCCTCGCGACTGACTGCGGTATTCCTCGAACTTCGTGCGCTTGCCGATCCCGTTTTCACCTGCGACGAGGAGCATCGCGTCGTTGTTAACCAGCACCATGTCTACCACATGGTCGCCTTTTTCCGGGCGAATTCCCCAGACTCCGACGGTATTACGGCCCTGATCGCGCAGCTGTTCTTCGTTGAAGCGAAGGCTAATGCCGTGCTTGGTGATCAAGACGATCTCGTCCGTGCCATTGGTCAGCGAGGCGTTGATGAGGCAGTCGCCTTCCTCGACCTGCTGTGCGATGATGCCGCCTTTCCGGATGTTTTTGAAATCGGAGAGGTTTGATTTTTTGACGATGCCGGTTTGGGTGGCAAAAACGATGTGCAGGTTTTCATCCCATGTCTGATCCACGGCATTCGGGCCCGTGCCGGTGACTTTGGATTGCACGCGGATTGTAGCGGCGATTTTCTCATCGGTGCGGAGCTCAAGCAGGTTTGCGATCGACCGCCCTTTCGCAGCGCGGCCCATCTCCGGGATCTCGTAAACCTTTTCCACATAGCAACGGCCGGATTGGGTGAAAAACATCAGGTAGTCATGCGTAGTCGCGGTGAAAAGATGCTCAACGAAATCGCCCTCGTCCGCTTCAGTCGCACCCTCGCGCGTGGTCATGCCCATCACGCCTTTGCCGCCCCGCCGCTGCGCGCGATACGAGCTGACGGCCGTGCGTTTGATGAAGCCGCCGTGTGTGATGGTGATGATGCAGCCTTCGTTGGCGATCAGGTCCTCCATGTTGATCTCGCCCTCGTCCGGGACGAGTTGCGTCAGGCGCGGATTCGCCCATTTCTTCTGCACTTCGCGTAGCTCGGCCTTGATTATTTTCATCACGCGCTCCTCGCGTGCGAGGATGTCCACGAGGTCTTTGATCGTCTCAATCAGCGCCTTGTATTCCGTGATGATCTTTTCGCGCTCAAGGCCGGTGAGCTGGTAAAGACGGAGCTCCAGGATCGCGTTCGTTTGGCGTTCGCTGAATTGATAACGGCCGTCGACGAGCCGCGCTTCGTTGCGAATCAGGACTCCAATCTGCTCGACTTGCCGGCGCGTGAATTCAAACGCCAGCAGCTTGATGCGAGCCTCGTCGCGATTGGCGGATTCGCGGATGATGCGGATAAATTCATCCATCCGCGCCAAGGCGATGAGATAGCCTTCGAGCAGTTCCGCACGGTCTTCCGCTTGTTTCAGAAGAAATCGCGTGCGGCGCAGCACGACTTCGCGGCGATGCTCGATGTAGCAGGCAATCGCATCCTTGAGTGAAAGCAGTTTCGGTTTGCCGTGATCGATCGCGAGCATCGCCACCGCGAACGACGACTCCAGCGCGGTGAACTTGTAGAGATTGTTGATGACGACCTTCGGCATCGCGTCGCGCTTGAGCTCGATGACGACGCGCGTGTTTTCGTCCGACTCGTCGCGGATCGCGGAAATGTCGGTGATGATTTTTTCGTTTACCAACTGCGCGATGCGCTCGACGAGCGTGGCGCGGTTGACGTTGTAGGGAATTTCCGTGACGACGATTTGCTCGCGTCCGCCCTTGAGTTCCTCGACGCCTGCCTTGCCACGGACCTTCAAACTTCCGCGGCCGGTTTCAAAATACTGCCGGATCCCCGCAAGCCCGCAGAGCATGCAACCGGTTGGAAAATCTGGCCCTTTCACATGTGCCATCAAGCCGTCGATCGTGATTTCCGGATCGTCGATCTGTGCGCAAATGCCGTCGATGATTTCGCCGAGATTGTGCGGCGGCATATTCGTCGCCATGCCGACGGCGATACCGGTGCCGCCATTGACGAGCAGGTTCGGAAACGCTGCTGGAAACACGCGCGGTTCGGTGCGCGTCTCGTCGTAGTTTGGGACAAAATCGACGGTGTCCTTGTCCATGTCCTCCATCAGCGCCGCGCCGAGATGCGTCATGCGCGCCTCGGTGTATCGCATCGCCGCTGGAGGATCGCCCTCGACCGAACCGAAATTTCCCTGGCCATCGACGAGCCGTTCGCGCATCGCCCACGGCTGCGCCATGTGCACGAGCGTCGGGTAAATTACCGCCTCGCCGTGCGGGTGATAGTTGCCGCTGGTGTCACCGCAAATCTTTGCGCACTTACGATGCTGGCGTCCCGGGAAGAGCGACAAGTCGTGCATCGCGTAGAGAATTCGGCGTTGCGACGGCTTCAATCCATCACGCGCGTCCGGGAGGGCGCGGGAGATGATGACCGACATCGAGTAATCGAGGAACGACCTCGATACTTCTTCGGCGACGTTGATCGGCTCTATTTTTTCGTTGGCGTTATACACGGTGGGAAATGACTAATGACGAATGACTGATGACGAAGGAATGACGAATTACCAGGGCGTCATCGGCTGCGGCAGATTTTGGCGAAGATGAGATGGAGCTGACGAGCTTCGCGCCAAAGCTCGCGGGCTACCGGCTTCAAGTCAGGAACAGCTCTGACAATCATT
>JAXDQV010000327.1:0-6785 GCA_034667645.1 Chthoniobacter sp. | reverse complement strand
GGCCCCAGCCTGCTGCTCCCGTGCGGCAAAAGATCGATCGAGAAGCATCGTCAGCAATTTCCCGCGCACGGGCTTGGTCAGCACATGCTCGACGCCGAGCAGATAGGCGTCCTCCTCCCACTCCCACTGCTTTTCGGTTGTATAAACAACCATCGGGGCGCCCGGCGCAGCGGCGCGGACCTGCTCGATCGCGCGGATCGCCAGCACGTCGGTCAGTTCGACATCGAGCACGACGGCATCGATCGCACCGCGGGCCACAAGCGACTCGGCTTCCCAAACATCTTCCTTGGCGATGAGCTGGTAGTTTGGGTCGGCCAGCGAAGCCTGCACGGCGGACGCAAAGGCTGCGTGCTTCGTCAGAATGAGCAATGTTCTCATTTCGTGATCATGGCAGGAGTCGTCTGTTTTGCCTGGCGGCTTGGCAGATCGATCTGAACCGTAGTTCCTTTGCCGACCTGACTGAAAACATTTAAATTTCCGCCGTGCAGATTGACGATCTTGCGACAAATCGCGAGGCCGAGTCCAAAGCCGCGGTCCTTGTCTCCGCGGTCCTTGGTGGTGAAATAAGGCGTAAAAATCCGATTCAGGTTTTCCTGCTTGATCCCCTCGCCCGCATCAATCACGCGCACCCGCAGCCAATCGCGATGAACCTCTGTTTTCACCAACCGCAGCAGTTCGACGCGGATGGTGGATTGCGGCGGAGAGGCGTCGATTCCGTTCGCAATGATGTTTCCAATCAGACGCTGGATGAGGACCTCGTCCATTTCCACCAGCACTTCGCCGGGAGTGTCGGCGACGACATTGATCTGTTTGGCCGAACGCCGGGCGGCATTGAGGTCGATGGCCTGCGAGATCTGCATGTCGAGACGGCCGAGTTGGAAGTCCGGCCGCAGATTCTCGGAGAAAAACAATGACTCCCGAACGTAGGCGCGCATCACCTTGATGTTCCGGAGCGCGACCGGCAGCAGTTCCTCGCTCAGATCCTCGCTGGAAATGCCCTCGTTTACGAGCTGCAACAATGTCCAAACAGGCGTTAACAGGTTGTTTAAATCGTGCGCCATGCCGCGCGACATCCTGCCGAGCAGCTCCAGCTCCTGCGCGTGCTGGATCTGGTTTTTCAGCCGGATCTGGTTGATCATGAGGCTGAGGTTCTTGACCAGCGCGACCATTAGGCGAATGTCGGTGGCGGTGTAAGGCTCGTCGTTGGTTTTGCCGCCCAGCAGCATCATGCCGATCGGCTCCTCCTCGGAGAGAAATGGAAAGCAGAACTCGGCGCCGAAATGCCGCAGGGATTCCCGCGACGCGAGCTCGATCTCCTGGCTGCCCGAGTCGCCGTGCAGCAGGTTAAACGCGAGATACTCGGCGCGGCTTTTCTTGAAAAACTGAAAGACAGGCGAGTCCGTGTGGAGTTCCGGCAACTGCGTATCCGGACGCTCGGGATAGGCGCGGAAGAGGCTGAAGGTGCGCGTCGTTTCGTCGAGCAGAATGATCTCGTAGCTGCGGACGCGCACCGTTTTCGTCAACAACTCGTGCAGATCGCTGAGCAGGAGGCCCATGTCGCTATACCACTGCATGGAGGCGGTAAAACTGCGGATTTGATCGTGATACTCGAAGCGGTCGCCCAGGATTCTTCGCTCCAGATTTTCTCCCCCGCCGCCGAAAAGTCGCGGAAAGAAAATCGCCGAAATCGTGCCGCTCAAGGCGAGAGAAAGCAGAGCACTGAAGAACGAAACGGCATTAAACCTGGCCGGATCAATCAACGTGCAAATCAAGAGAATCGTCAGCCCGATAAAGCATAAAAACAGGACGCGCACGGCGAGCGCGGCGACCTTGCTGAGCGAAAGCTGAATATCGAGCAACTGGTGCTGCAGCACGCTGTAGCCCACCATCAGGCCGTAGAAGATCGCGGCCATGCTCCCGAACGGGTAGATCGGCATTTCCGTCCCCGGATAGGTGTAGATCTTGAGAATCGGCATCACGTCGTTGAGTCCGAGCGTGGCGAGCAAACCTTGCGCTAAAATCAATCCCGTCAGCCTTTTCCGATGCAACGGAGGAAGCCGCCTCCGCTTTCGGATCAGCACAAAGACCGACCCGTAAACCAGCGCAAAGGTCATCATGAACATCTTGAATGGGATGGTGTCGCCCACCGAGTAGTAGGCGTAGCCAACCTTGTGGACGTCCGAGATAAAATGGCCGGTTAAATTTGAGACCGCCAGGAGCGAGACGAAGATGTAAAGCAACCCGATGTATCGGCCGACGGGAACATCCGCGACGAGGAGCGAGAGATGGAAAAGCGCTAGCGGGATGAAGATGACACCGAGCTGAAGAAAGCGGGCCCAGAACAGAGCGTCATGTTTGTCATGCGCCTGAAACATGAAGAAAGTGCCGACATTCCAGATGACAATTCCAATGCCGAGCAAGGTGTAAACCCGCAGCACGGTCGTGCGCGCGCCGCGCGCGAGGACGAGCATTACCAGGAGGGAATTACAAATCGCACCAACGAGTGGGATGTAGGCCCACATGGTTCAGATGCCGGCAAACCGCCGGAGCACAAGACAGGAGTTTTTTCCGCCAAAACCACTGCTGAGATTCAGCGCCACGCGGATAGGGTAAGGCCGCGACTGGCCCCGCACGTAGTCGAGATCGCACTCGGGATCCGGCTCGTTGAAATTCAGCGTCAAGGGAATGATCTGCGTCGAGATCGCGAGCGCCGTGATCACCGTCTCCATCGCGCCGGCGGCGCCCATCAGGTGTCCGGTAATCGGCTTCGTCGAGCTCACGGCGAGCCGTGCCGCGTGCGGACCGAAGAGTCTTTTGATCGCCCGCGTTTCGACGATGTCGTTCGCGCCGGTCGCCGTTCCGTGCGCGTTGATGTAGTCCACATCGTTCGGCGCGAGATGCGCGGTGCGGAGCGCTTTTTGCATCGCACGATGGTAGCCAATCCCCTCGGGATGCGGCGCGACCGGATGGTAGCCCTCGCAACTCCTCCCGTGTGAAAGCAGCTCCGCGTAGATTTTCGCGCCACGACCGAGCGCGTGCGAGAGCTCCTCCAAAATGAGAAAGCCCGCGCCTTCCCCGAGCAGCAGCCCGTCGCGTGTTTTGTCAAAAGGCCGCATCGATTGCTGCGGCGTGTCGTTGCGCCTCGTCATGACCTTGGCCTGCGCGAGCCCGCCCCAGATGTTGCGAAACAGCGTGGCTTCGGAACCGCCGGCCACCATCACCTCCACATCTTCTCCGCGGATCATCTGCAGCGCATAACCGATCGCGTCATTCCCCGAGGCGCTGCCGCTTGAGCAGGTGATGGCGTGACCCCGCACGCCGAGCTCGAAGGCGATTTCTCCACAGCCGGCGCCCGAGTAGCCATTGACCAAGCCGAACGGATCGACGCCGCGCGCGCCGCGTTTCTGATAGCCCTCGTCGGAGCGGATCGCACTTTCATGGCTGCTCACGCTGGTCCCTTCAACCACGCCACACCGGTCGGGATCCACCTTTGAAAAATCGAGCGCCGCATCCATCGCCGCCATCTTTGCCGCGGCGACTCCGTAAAGATGGGACGTGTCGAGACGGCGGGCGATTTTTGCCGAAACGTATTTCAACGGATCGAAGTTGGATATCTCCGCCGCGATGCGCGTGGGCGACTGGCTGGTGTCAAAGCGCGTCACCAGCTTCGCGGCGCTTTCTCCTTTGACGATGCTGCTCCAGAAGGGCGCCAGCTCGAGGCCATTGGCGGCGACAACTCCCAAGCCGGTGATGACGACGCGGCGGCGAGTATCTCCGTTGCCTGGCCTTACCGGCATGGTCCCTTGTATGGAAAAAGGATGGGCGTCACGGCCTGATATTCTCGATAGGCGTCACCAAATTTCTCCACCAGCGCCGCCTCCTCGATTCGCAGCCGCAGCAGCAGCGCCGGCAAAAAGATAAAGGGGACGATCAACAAAGTATAAAAGGCGTTCAAGACGAGGCAGAAGGAAACGAGCTCGAGAATCATCGAGAAATACGTCGGATGGCGCATCCAACGGAAGGGACCGGACCGGATGAACTCGTGATTTTCCCGGATCTCCACATGCAGGCTCCAGAATTTCCCGAGGGCGGCAATGGCCTTCCAGCGAAGCCAGAAGGAGCAGATCGAGCAGAGGACTCCGGTGATCAGCCACGGCCACGCAAAGGTCGCTCCGCGCAGCCAGTATTCGGCCAGCGCGCCGAGAAAGGTGACCGAGCCGACGATCATGAAGAGCAGGAGCGTGAGATTTTCGCGGACTTTCCCCGCGATCACATCGCGCTTCGCTTTGATCTCGCGCAGCCGGACGATGTAGATCGCGACTGCCACGAAGATTGGGATGAAGCGGGAAACGTTCATGGCGTTCAGCCCGGCGGCCACGCCATCGCCCGCCCCCCGAGTAAATGAATGTGCAAATGCGGGACTGATTCGCCGGCGTCCGGACCGTGGTTGATCACCAGCCGGTAGCCGCTGTCCCGCACTCCGAGTTTTCGAGCAATGCCACCAGTCGCAGCGAGCATCCGGCCGAGCAATCCGGCGTCGTCCTCCGTCGCTTCGCCGACGCGCGCGATCGCCCGCTTTGGAACAACCAGCACATGGACTGGAGCCTGTGGATTCGAATCGTGGAAGGCGATCCACTCCGCCGTTTCCTCCACCACCCGGGCAGGAATTTCGCCACTGGCGATTTTTTCAAAAATAGTCATCGGTTACGAAAGCGCGCAGACCATGCCTTGGTTCGGATTTGCCCCCTCGATTTGGTCGCGGACGAAGGCAACGATTTCCGAGCGCAGGGCGTCGCAATCGCGGCTCCAGATTTTTTTCGCGCGGAGCTGACGGACGCAGCGCTCGACGCCGGTGATCTCGCAGTAGTTGGAGTGGCCTTTGATCGCAACGCTCAGGGCGCGTCCCAGCAGTTCGAAGAACGCGAGCTCGTAACCGGCTCCTGCCGCGTGCGCGATTTCCAGCAAAGAAATGCGGACCGGCGGCGGCCCGGCGACGAAATGCCGCGCGATTTCCGAATACCCGATCACCTGCAACACCGACTGCACCGCCTTGGCCAGCCGCGGGGCGGCCACCACAGGCTCGTCGCAGCGAAGACTGAGATAACTCGTGACGCTTTCTGCGACGTGCTCGGCGAGCCACCAGTGCGGGTAGCCTGCTTTTTGCGCGGCCTGCACCAGCGAGCAAACCAGCCAGCCGCGCTCGAACGCGGCCACTTCTCCGCCTCCAAAACGCACGAGTGGCAGATCATCACGAAAGGCGATCATTTGAATAACTCCGGTTGCAGAACGGTGCTTTTCGGGCGGCGCTCGAGCGACGCGATTTCATCAATGAATTCTCCGATGTCCTGAAAGTGCCGGTAAACCGACGCGTAACGGACGTAGGCCACCTCGTCGAGTTCGTGCAGCTTTTCCATGACTTTCCCGCCGATCACGCTGGAGCGGATTTCGCGCGGGAAATTAGCCTCGAGGTCATGAATGAGTTCCTCCACCGTGCGCTCGATTTGTTCGATGGAGATCGGCCGTTTCTCGCATGCTTTACTGACGCCGCTGAAAAGCTTGTGCCGATCAAACGGCTCGCCGCGGCCGTCGCGCTTGATCACGCGAATGTCTGCACGCTCGATTTCCTCGTAGGTCGTGAAGCGATGCTCGCAGACGATGCATTCGCGCCGGCGGCGAATGGAGCAACCATCCTTCGATAAACGGGAATCTATGACCTTATCATCGACTCCTCCACACTTCTGACAGCGCATGGACTTATTGTAACCGTAGCTCTAACCACAATATGTAGTGCGGTCAAACAAACCTCGCACTATTCGCCGCGTTGTCGCGCAGGCGTCGCAGTGCTCGTTAAGCTCCCGCGCGGTCGAGCAGCGAAGCGAGGACTTTTTCCGCCTCGAAATATTCAGCGGCGATTTCATAAGCCGCCTTCGAGTGTGCGGCATAGTCGAGATTGATCTCGCGCACGGCCTCCGCGATTTCCTCCAGAGACTGGAAGGCAAAAAGTCCGCGCTCCCCGCCATAATGGCGCGTAAACCCGGTCTCCTGCGTGATGACCGGGCGGCCGCTCGCAAGGTAACAGGCGCTGCGATCGCTGAACCAGCCAGTGCCCAGCCGCACGTATTGATCCTTCGCCACCGTGAACTCGCCCTTGGAATCCTGGATGAACTGTTTGTAGCGATCAAACTCGATGCTGATCTGATGCGGACTATATAAACGCCAGCGGTTTTTGAGGAAAGCGTCGCGAGTTTTCTCGTCCGAGATGTCGGTCTCGAGCTCAAAATCCTCACCCGCTCTCGTAGGCGCTTCGACAAACTTAAGGAACTCGAGGGACTTGCTCCAGAGGTAGGTGTCCCCGCGCCATTCGATGTCCTTGCGGCCGCTTGTGGACCAGTTTGCGATGGACGTAAAAACCGCTCCGGCCGGCGGAGCATTGTTTGTTTTCCACAAGTCGGTGACCACCGGCTGCCGCGTCGGAAGCCACGTGAAACCGTGGGCCGGGATCGGGGAACGCGCGGTTCCGATGTCTTCGCCAAAGGTGAAAAGGGCGTGATGCTGCTGGAGGTAGTCGCGCGTGGAGGCTTCGCCTTTGTCCACCTTGATCTGCTCCACGCCCGGGTCGCTCTCAACGTAGAGAACGCGGCTGCTCTGCAGCAGATCTTCGTTGAACTCCTGGGAGCCGCAGACGTTCAGAATCGCATCGGCTTCGCGATACAGTTCGACGATTTTCGATTTCGGAAATCCCGCGCAGTCGTGAGTCGGAAGATAACGCGCGCAGAAGCTCCAGC
>JAXDQV010000326.1:0-8684 GCA_034667645.1 Chthoniobacter sp. | reverse complement strand
GCCGATGTCACCGCGGCGGAGCATCACGAACCCGGCTTGCGCGTATTCGTCCCGGTAAATCCAGGCGAGCGCGAGGAAGTGCGGCATTTGCCAGAAAAACAAAATGCCGAAGAGAATCCACGCGCCGGGACCGAGCGATGGATTCGCGGCCGCCCAGCCAATGAGCGGTGGAATCGCGCCCGAGATCGCACCGACCGTGACACAAAACGAAGTGCGCCGCTTTAACGGTGTGTATAACAACAGATACACGCCGAGGGTCGCGGCGGCGAGCAGCGCGGAGAGCGTGTTCACGCGATTGAGCATGTAAATGAACCCGGCCACGGCGAGCAATACTCCGAGGCCGAGCGCGGTGCCGGGATGCATGCGGCCGGACGGGAGCGGACGATGCTGCGTGCGATCCATGAGCCGGTCCACCTTGCGTTCGGCGAATTGATTGAGCACGGCAGCGCTGGCGGCGACGAGGCCGGTGCCGAAGAGAACGCGAAAGAGCAGGAACCAATCGAACGGGCCGGTTGAGCCCATGCAAAAGCCGACGAGGGTCGTGACGAGAACGAGCGTGCTCAGCCGGGCTTTCGTCAGCGTGACGAGATCATTCATTAAACCCGGAACCGCGACGACCGGGACCTCGGGCAAGGCATCCGCGGTGATGGCTGTCTCCTCGAGCGAACGATTCATGCGCGAGCCTCCTCGAATGAGGGTCGCTGGCTTCCGAGCGGCTCAGAACAATCCGCGGTCGAACCACGCGTGGCGCGCAGGGCCAGAAGCAGGCTGGTGCCGAGAATCGCTGCGCCGTTCATGACGTGCAGGGTGGTGACAACCGGCGCTTTGGCCAGCCAAATCACGTGCGCACCGAGGGCGATTTGCAAAGTGAGCAGTGCGATGATCGTCCACATCGGCAGGAAAAGCGCGCGGCTTTTGGGCGCAGCCCGGAGGATTTTCCAGGCGGTCGTGAGTGCCACCATGACAACGCAAAGGGCTCCGACCCGATGGGCGAAATGAATCGCGATCTGCGCGCTCCACATCGGCGGAATGAGTCGGCCAAACGCGAGCGGGAAATCACCGATCGCGAGGCCGGCTTTCATGTGCCGCATTACGGCACCGAGGATGAGCTGGCAGTAAACCGCAGCCATCAGCGTCCAACTCAGCGCGTTCACGCTTTTTCCGTCCCGGTCTGCAAGCGGAGGACGCTCATTCCAGCGGGGCGAAAGCGCGGCGGCGAGGACAATGAGCACGCAAAGAAACGCCTGTGCGGTGCAGGCATGAAGCATCGCGAGCGGGACTGAAAGTTTCGTGACGCGCAGACCGCCGAAGACGCCTTGCATAGCGACCAGCACGAACGCTCCGAACCCGAGCCGGCGCACCCACACGCGGCGATCTGCTTTCCAAATCCAAATCGCAAGAACGGTCGTCAGCAATCCGACCGCGGAGGCAAATAGCCGATGGGTGTGTTCAAAAAATACGCCGCCCACCCATTGCGAAACGGGAAAGGTGAACATGTTGTAGCCGTAGCTCGTCGGCCAGTCGGGCACGGATAATCCGGCGTCGAGGCTGGTAACCATTCCACCGACAAAGATGAGCGCGAGGGTCGCCAGCACGACCAGCTTGGCGTAGCGCGAGAGCCAGGGATTGACGGGCGACATGTGCGGGATTTTGCGCGCGCGCCGGCTTTTGAAATCGGAAAGCCCGGCGTGTGGAAACGCAATTACTTATGCGGGCCGTTGGGTGTCGCCGCGCTTGCGGGGGCGCCACCCGGCGCGGGTTCCGCCTGCAGAGTCGCACCGGGCGGCTGCTCGGAAGGAACCGGCACGGAGGGAACTTTCATCGCCGGTTCCTGCGAAGTGCCGGTTGGCGGTGGCGGATTGGCTGGAGCGCCGCCCGAGGTGGAGGGTGCCGGTGCGGCGGACGTGCCACCGCCGCTGAGCTGAGCGGCCTCCTTCAGGAACGCTTCGTATTCATCCTGCGACTCGACGAGCATTGAGGCGCGCATGTTGTAGTGACCGAGGCCGCAAAGCTGTCCGCAGATGACTTCATAGCTTCCGGTTCGCACCGGTTTGAACCAAATCGGAATGGTCAGGCCCGGGACCGCGTCCTGCCCGATGCGCATGGATTGGAGCGAAAGACTGTGGATCACATCCTTGGAGGTGATTTCGAGGATCACGTCGCGGTTGAAGGGCAGGTGCAGTTCGTTCTTGCTGATCACATCGTCTTTCCCCGCCGGATCTTTCGGATCAAGACCGAGATCATTCGAGCCATTCACAAAGGCGGCATCGCTCTTGCCGAACTGGCCGTCCGCGCCCGGATAATGGAAGTTCCAGATAAACTGCTGACCGACCACGCGAATCCGCACCGGATCCTTTTTCGGAAATTCGCTCACGCGATTTCCCCACAGCGGCAGGGCGAAACCGACCAGCAGGAGCACATCGACGAGCACGACCATGAACTCGATGTGCGTGGAGGCCTTCGTTTTCACGCCGTGATAATCGGCACGCGGATGACGCGATTTATGAAAGCGAATGATCGTGAAAATGAAGAACGTAGACCAGCCGACGAAAAGCAGGAGCATGAACCAATGCGCGAATTCGAGCATGTGGTCGATCATGTAGCCGTGTTCGGAGGCATTCGGCGGCAGGCCGATAAAGCGATTGAGCATGGTTAAACCTCGTCGTGATTCTGCAAAAACTGTTCGTGCGGTGGATGCGGCAGACGCGACCGCCGATAAAGATAAACCGCGAAACTGCCGACGCCGGTCAGGGCCGTCCCGATGAACCCGAGCATGAGGAAAATGGCGGCATTGACCGCCGGCCGAATCGTGGAGTCGGAACCACCCAGGCAAACGGCGCACGCGAGAAGCGACTTGGGCGCCAGCACCAGAGCGAGCGCGGCAGAGCGGGACAAAAGGTGCGTTTTCACAGAATCAGCTGTTTTGCCTTCTTCCAGAACCAAATGCCGTAAACGACGAGGGCGATCGCAAACACCACCGATGCCAGCGCGCCGAACATGTGCGCGCCACCAAACAGGCGGTAGTTCCCATATTCCCAAGCCGCCAGCGCAAGCGAGAGCAGCGTCGAGATCGTGATGAAGACGATATGGAAAATGCGCAGTGACATTTAGAGACTGATGGGATTGTGAAAGGCGAGCAGGGTCAAAAGAAACAGGCCGAGCACGAAGAAGCCGGTCAACAGCAGCACGCGGTAAATCGTCCAGCGCTCGGAGAGCAAATGCATGAAGATCGCGCCGACGAGGCCGGCCTTGATGGTGGCGACGATCATCGCCACGATGAAATTCGCACGCGAAGATCCGAAATCGACGTAGGAAAGCCAGACGGTGATGGCGGTGCAGGCAAAAAGCGCCCCACCGATCCCGAGATAAAGCTTTAGATGCTTCCCGTGATCGTGATGGGCGTGTGGCTCGTGCGATTCTTCCATTTCGTTAGAGGAGATAAAACAGCGGAAACACAAAAATCCAGACCAGATCGACAAAGTGCCAGAACAGGCCCGCGACCTCGACGCGGTTGGCGAGGTGTTCGGGATTTTGGCGGTAGAGTGCCGTGCTCACCGGCAGCAGATAGTAGATGAAGACGATCACGCCGCCGAGCACGTGCAAGCCGTGCAGACCGGTAATCGTAAAATAGATGGCAAAATAGGAACTGTGGCGCGGGGCGAAGACGCTGGCGTATTGCACGTCCTCTTTTTCGATCGTCACCATCTTTTCCGTCGCCGGTTTCGGCCAGAAATGAGGACGATCGCTGGCCGGATCTGTCGGCTCGGCGTTGATCGGGTCGAGGGCGACTTCGTATTCTTTCACGTTCGAGTCGTTCAACGCTTCCCGGTTGTGCAAATGACCGGTGATCTCCACTCGTTCGGGCAGGCCCTTTCCCGCCAGATATTCATTCCCGAGGTATTTTTCGTATTTCGGCAACGCGTCTTTCTTAATGAACGCGCCAAAATGCTCGAACTTCTGCGGATACTCGTAGGCAAGCTTCACGACCAGGAAGGTGATGCCGCACAGAATCGTGATCAGCATGAAAATCCTGTATTGCGTGAACTGGCGCATTTTGAGCGCGGCCCACGCGAGCACCACCGTCACCGAGGAGCCGATGAGAATGAAGGTGTTCATCGTGCCGACCGGAACGTTCAAAAGGCCGTGCGGCCAATATCCCGGCTCGGCGCCAAGGCGCATGAAGAGGTAACCTGAAAACAGGCCGCCAAAGAGCATCACCTCGGACGCGAGAAAGAGCCAGACGCCAACCTTGGCGTTGTAAAGACCCGTGTCGGGCCGGGCGGTGACGTTAAAGGGAATTTCCATTGTGTTAACGCAGCGTCAATGTGCGAGCGCAGGAGCCGCCGGTGCGGTGGCACTCGTCGGCTCGGACTGCAGGATGAAATCGGCCTCCGCGCCTGGAACGCTGTATTCATAAGGGCCGCGGTGCACCGAAGGCTGCACATCAAAATTGCCATGCGGCGGGGGCGAGGGCGCCACCCATTCCAGCGTGGTCGCATCCCAAGGGTTGCGGCCGATCTTTTTGCCGCCCCAGATGCTATAGAAGAAGTTGAAGATGAAGGGCAACTGCGCGAGACCCAAGCCCCATGCGGACATGGAAATCACCTTGTTCCAGTCAAAGCCGGACATTCCCCAAACGACAACTTTGGAGACATCGTAACTCGCCCCGCCGTCATACCAGCGGCGGTGCATGCCGAGCATGCCCTGCAGGAACATCGGCATGAAAACACCGTTGACGAAAATGAACGATGCCCAGAAATGCACACGCCCGAGAAAGGTGCCCATCATCCGGCCGGTCGCCTTCGGAAACCAGTGATACACCCCGGCAAAGATGGCGAAGATGGTCCCCGGTGCGACGAGGTAATGGAAATGCGCGATGACGTAATAGGTGTCGTGCAAATAAAGATCGAGTGCGTTGAAGGCGAGCGGGATTCCCGTCAGGCCTCCGATCCCGAACATCGGCAGGAACGCGGTGGCGAAGAGCATCGGCACGGTGAACCGAATCGAGCCGCCCCACAGCGAGAGGATCAAAGCCGTGAGCAGCACCACGGACGGCACAGAAATCAAGATTGTCGTCGTTTGGAAGAACGTGCTGACCGCTGCGCCCATTCCAGTGAGATACATGTGATGCGCCCAAACGATGAAGGAGAGGAAGCCAAGCACGAGGATCGCAAAGACCATCGCTTTGTAGCCCCAAAGCGGCTTGCGGGTATTGTTTGCCTGCACTTCCGCGATGATTCCGAGCCCCGGCAAAATCAAAACGTAAACCTCCGGATGCGCCAGAAACCAAAAGAGATGCTGCCAGAGGAGAGGACTGCCGCCGCCACTGATGTGCACCTGTTGTCCACCGACGATCAATCCACTCGGCAGGAAGAAGCTCGTGCCCGCGATGCGGTCCATAAACTGGAAGATCGCCGCCGCCTCCAGCGGCGGGAACGCGAGCAGGAGAAGAAACGCGGTAACGAGATTCGCCCAGACGAAAAACGGCATGCGCATCCAGGTCATCCCCGGAGCGCGCAACTGGATGATCGTGGTGACGAAGTTGATCGCTCCGAGCAGCGACCCCGTGATGTTGAAGACCATTCCGATGATCCAGAGCGTCTGCCCGGTCAGCCACATGTTCGGTGCCTGATCGGTGATATTTGCCAGCGGCGAATAAGAGGTCCATCCGCTCTTCGCCGCGCCCCCTGGCACGAAGAAACTGGCGAACATGATCACGCCGCTCAGGAGAAAGCTCCAAAAACTCGCCATGTTCAGTTTTGGAAACGCCATGTCCGGCGCCCCGATCTGCAGCGGCACGACGAAATTTCCGAACGCTGCAAACGCAGTCGGAACGATGCCGAGGAAAACCATGATCGTGCCGTGCATCGCGCCAAAGGCATTGTAAAGTTCCGCTGACATGACCCCTGGATGCCCCTGCGCATCCGGGCCGATCATTTTGTCCCCAAAAATCATCTGGTAGAGCTTCCCGAGTGCGGGGCTGTCGAACAGCACGTGGCCGGGATACGCGAGCTGCCAGCGCATCAGCATCATCAGCGTGAATCCCGCGAAGAGGAAAATCAGTCCGGAGACGCCATATTGGATCCCGATCACTTTGTGATCGGTGGAAAAGACATACTTCTGCCAGAAACCGAGCTCCACATGGTGATGCTCATGATGTTCGTGCGGGGCGACTTCGTGTGAGGAAACTTGGTGAGCCATGGGAAATCCTAGTGAGGCATATTGCTTAGCATTTCGAAGCGGCAGACGCAAAGAAGGAGGAGCATTTTCGAGTGTTTCACGTCACTTTTTCTCGGCCGGCGCAGGAGCCCCGCCCTTGATATAAGAGTCCGCCGGAACGGCCAGGATGTCTGCTTCGGTGAAAGACTCGCTACGGCCTGCCAGTTCCTTCCGCGCTGCCGTCATGTGCTCGACGGTGACCTCTGGGGCTTGGTTCCCCCACTCCTGCCGAATATAGGTCAAAATCGCCGCGATTTTCTTGTCGGTAAGCGTTTTCTCCCATGCCGGCATGGCGCCGTTGTATTGCGTCCCGGAAACTTTCACCGGACCGATCAGCCCTTTCAGAAGAATCATGGCCAGCCGCTGGGAACCACCGTTCACGAACTCCGATTTCGCCAGCGGAGGATACTGCCCCGGGACTCCCAAACCGGTCGCCTGGTGGCAGGAGACGCAGTTCTGCGTGAAATAGCGTTTGCCCTCATCCGCCGCTGAGGGACCTTTCGCCGCTTCTCCAGGCGCGCCGCCTTGCTGCGCCGAGGCGGTCGTTTTCGGAGCGCCGCTTAGTTCGTTGTAAACATCGGAGCTGAATCCGCCGCTGAACATCCCGAGGTAGGCGCCCGCCCAGAAAACCGCAACGCCGGAAACAGCCATCAGCCAAAGAGGAATCGGCACGGTTCCGAACGCAGGTTCTGCGTGCTCGCGGGCAACCGCCGCGTGCGATTCAGTCACGTCAGCGGTTTCACGATAATCCATATGCCCGACGCCGCGATGAGCGCCTGCAGTGCGGAGGTCTTCCGGTGCGCGTTTCATTTTTTCGGAGTCTTCTCGGCGGCAGGTTCAGTATCGCCGGCTTCTTTCAGTGCGTGGCTGTGGTCGAGAGAAATCAAGTAGGCCACCAGCGCTTTCGCCTCCGGTTTCGGCACGATTTCGTATCCCCATTCCGGAGCTTCCACGCCGGTGAGATCGAGCGCGTCATCGGGACGCTGGCCGGTGATCTTTCGCTTTTCGAAAAGGAAACGGAAGGGCGGCATCACGGATCCCGGTGTCACGTAGCGGGGGCTGTAGAGATGCAGATAGTGCCACATCGGCGTTGATTGCCGCGCACCGATGTTCGTCAAGTCGGGGCCGGTGCGCGCGGTGCCGAGCAGCACGGGATTGTCGTAAATGTAATCCCGGGCCACCGTGCGACGCGAACCCCAGCCGCGCTTTAAGTCGGCTCCCATATGATCATCCCGAACCTGCTGGCTGTGGCAGGTCACGCAGCCATTCGCGATATAAACCTGACGCCCCTGCTCTGCCTGCCCGCCCGCGTGGATCGGATAAATGTCCCCGGCTTCTTCATCCACCAGCGGCTCGACATTTCCGAGTTGGAACTGCGGCACCATCGCCATGCCGATGAAGGAAAACGCGAACGCCGCGAAAATTCCGCCGAAAATGGTGGGAAACTCTTTCACGCTTTTTTCCCTCCTTCGATCATCGGCGCAAATAAGGTTGGCACCTCCGCCGGCTCACCCAGTCGCAGCATCATCGCGACGAAATGCAAAAAGAAGATGAAGTGCGCGAGCGCGAGCATGATCCATCCGACACTGCGGGCGATCATGTAGGGACGAAAATAGCCGACCACCAGAGCGGGCGAAAGTGTTGGGTCCAGCCACGCATCCCCTTGCGCAAATCCACCGATGAAGAGCATCAGAATGACGAGACCCATCCCGTAGCCCGCGCACCAGAAATGGAGCCGGATGAAGGTCGCGGAAAGCCATTCGCAACCAACGAGCCGCGGCACGATGTAATACATCGCGCCGAACATCGTCATGGTGAAAAAACCGTAAACCACGAGCTGAAACTGCCCGACCGAGAATTGCGTAAAATGCGTGTAGCTGTCGGCCGTCCGCAACGCGCTGGCGATCGCCGCAAAGATCGCGAGTGACCACGCGAACGCTCCGAACACAGTGAAGCGGATCGTCGGGCTGTGATACACCATGTCGTAGCGGCCATACATCGTGAGCACGTGGTTGACGGTAACGGTCACCAGCGGCACCAGCATCATGATCGTCGCGGCGATGCTGACGGTCGGCATCCATGCTGGGACGGGGCCGCCGGTAAGACGTGTCATTCCAGTCCATCCACCGAGCAGCGCCTGGGTCCAAAACCCGAGCGAAGCGAGGTGATAGGAATGGATCGGCCGCCCGAGCACTTTCGGGATGAGATAATAAATCGCTCCGAGTGCAACGGAGGTGAAAAACAACCCGAGCAGACTTTGCGCATACCAGGAGGCGATCGCCGCCTGCGCCACGCCGTGGCTGTGCGACACCATCACATTCGCCGCACCGAAAAGCCATGGGAACCAGAAGAAGGCGCCGAGTAAATACCACGTGGTAATGTAAATGTGCCCGGGGCGCCGGTGGTTGAACATGATCACGCCCCAAATCGAAACGAGTGAATAGGCAATGAACAAGAGCACGCTC
>JAXDQV010000325.1:0-3358 GCA_034667645.1 Chthoniobacter sp. | reverse complement strand
CCGAGGGTAAAATCAAACCCGATCGTGGTATCCGAGGGGCGCAGATTGGATCCTGCGCCGGGAGATGAGATCAGAAGGGTCGCCTTACCAGTCCCCCCGATTCCGAGCAGCACCGAAGCGGCGAGGGCAAGGACGGCTACTCGATGATTCAGTCGGGAGAGATTTGTTGCCTCAAACATATCTCCCTATCAAGCAGCCCTCGTGCCGGAGAGCATGCTACCTCACTGAGTCGTCACTCGATCAACGCAGTCTGCCCCGGATCAAGGGGAGATCCTTCGCTCTGTCGCCTAGTGGTCGTTTTCGGTCCGGTCGGAACCGAGTTGTTTCACGAGCTTGTTATAGATGCCGAAAAGCAGGAACGGCGCGACCCATTGGCCGACAAACAAGGCATTGTGACGCTTGCCCGCCAGTCGGAGCGCCAGCGACCCAGCGATCGAGGCAAGAGCCAGCCAAAGGAAGGTATCTGACGGCAGTTTTGCGGTTTGATCCTCGATTGCTCTGGCGATATTTCCTTCGCGGTGTTCGTGGGCGGTAGGTCTGGATGCGGTCGAAATCATGGTGAACAAGATACGCTCTTCCGCCGGCGTCCGGCTGCATCGTTACGGTGGACGCCGACCTCCTGTTTTTAGCAAACGGATCGTTCCGGAGGGCAGCATTCGCGCACTCTAATACTGCGTTCAATCCTGATCAGTCACGGCTTCTGTTTCCCTCCCACCTGGCCTGGAGCCATGTATCATGCCGCATGAGCAATCACCTGCGCGATTTTGCCAAGAAACGGTTCGACGCGGATTTTGAGGCGCTGCCGGAGCGGGAACGGCGGGTCATCAAATACTTCAGCGATCGCCTTCACATCAGTCGCAACACCAATCGCGAGTTTGAGCAAAAGCTCACATTCGGACAACGTCTGGCGGACAAGGTCGCGGGGTTCGGCGGTTCGTGGACTTTCATTACCCTCTTCGGCGTGACGCTCTGTTCCTGGGTTCTGCTAAACACCGTCGCGCTGTCGCACCGCACACCCTTCGACCCTTATCCGTTCATTCTCCTCAATCTCTTCCTCTCCATGCTCGCGGCCATTCAGGCGCCGATTATTCTCATGTCGCAGAACCGGCAGTCGGTAAAAGATCGCTTCGACGCGGCGCACGACTACGAGGTGAATCTGAAAGCCGAGTTCGAAATCATGAGCCTGCACGAAAAAATCGACGAGCTGCGCGAGAAGAATTGGGCTGAGTTGATCCGGATGCAGCAGGAGCAGATCGCCCTGTTGACCCGGCTCGCACAGGAACGCGCACCTGGCGCAGCATGACCGTCGCACTGAAGAATGCTTCGCCATTCTTCTCCCGCGGATTTAGCGTGAGTCATGGCTGCAAAGAAACAAAGCGGTGGGCCGAAAAGCCCTGCGCAGAATACCAACCCCAAAGGAAACAAACTAACCTCCAAGGCCGTAAAAGCCGTCGCTCATAAAGCACCCGAAAGGCGCAACGAGAACAAGGTCAGGGGGCGTTAAAAACGTTTTTCGCAATCGGCTCTGGCTGGAGGAAACCGCCGGAACCACGGCTGTCTACCATGCCACGCACGATTGTTGTGATATGAGATGCCTTCAATTTATTTCCCCGATCCTGGCGGCAGGCGTCTTTTGTCTTCAACCGGTCTCTCTTTTTGCCGACGACAAAAAAGACAAGAAGGGCGCGCCCCACGCCGCGAAGGGCAAACCGCAGGCGGTCCTCCAAGCTCAGGCAGCCGCCCGGCAGGCGAACATGGCCAGAATGCAGAACTCGCCGACGCGGAACGATTTGGCCGGCTCTTCCCGCTCCACGCAGGCGGCGAGGATTGCCGCGCAGCATTCGGAGGCGACAACCTCGGTGCAACATTCCACCCGGCGCGGATATCAGACGAACCCGACCGCGCGCTTCGGCCTTCACAATATTCAAGGCAACCGGAGCAATCGTTATAACGGACGCTGGATTGAAGCCTCCCGACATCGCGATTGGGACAGGCACCGGGAACACGAGTGGAATCACCATCGCTACTGCTATTACGACGGCGGCTGGATCATCATCGATACCGCGCCGAGCTATGTTTACTACGACAGCGGCCCATCCCTTGGCCTTGCCGGCACTGTTCAAGAGCGCCTCGCTGACCAAGGATATTACCGTGGTCCGATTGATGGCGACATCGGCCCCCGTTCACGCCGCGCCATCGCCGACTATCAGGCCGATTACGGGCTCAGGATCACCGGAAATATCAACGACGCGCTGCTCGACTCCCTCGGCTTGCAATAGGCGCATCCTGCGCTCCTGCGTGGACGGCAGGTGCCCCTTGTTCTGGCTTACGCTGGCGCTCCCGCTCTGAGCGTGAGAATCGCGCGGCGTTTGGGACCTCGATTAAAGGCGAATGAGTGTATGCCCTAGATCGCAGAGCGAGCGAAAATTATCAAAGAGAGTAGCGATTAGAAAAGTGAAGAGGAAGAAAACGGGATAAAACGATTGGGGCGACTCCTCGCAAACCCGGAGCGGCACGTGCGCAATGAAGTTACGCAGTGGGCGGAACACTAGGACACAGAAAATTCCCAAAACGGCACCTCCGATGAGATCGCTGGGATAGTGCAAGCCGAGGTAAAGGCGCGGCAGTGCTATGACAATCGTGGTGTAAACAGAAGCGGCCCATCCGGCTGGTCGCGAGAGAAAAAACAAGCCCGCGCAGAACGCGAAGAAGAGGGTGGCATGGTCGCTCGGAAAGGAGCTCTCGTGATGGTGCATCCCCATGTCGAATGGGAAGACGAGTCCGGGAATGCCGCTTTGATAGGGGCGCTGCGAATAAGGAGCCAGCCTTTCAAGGGCCTTGCCAATCAAGAGCGCCATCATGGCGCCGGCGAGCATGGCAAGAATCGTGGCGCGATCACGTTTCGGCTCAGGGCGAAACCAAAAAGCCCACACCATCACCATGAAGAGGCCGCCTTTGAGCAGGTCGTTATTGCTTAAACAATAGATGGCGTAGTCGAGCTTCCACGACTGTCCGGCCATCCAGGGAAGGTGCGAGAGTATGCTCAGATCGATGGCATGCATGTCAGCAGCATGTGCGGAAGGGACGAAAGCGTCACCCGTTGTGATGAAATGGATTCAGAGGCGTTTGCACGAAACTAGGCAGCCTTTTTCTCCAGCCATGGTTTAATTGGCATCATGATTTCCCCCGCCCTTGCGCGATCGGGCAAAGCCGTGCTTCACCTCGTGCTGGTTTTTTTGTCCGCTCGCGAGACCTTCTCCCATGAAATCGGTGGAGCGCACGATGATCCAGCCATTGTGCCACCGACAACGATTGTCTCCGATTCGAACCGCACTCCATCCGCCGGAATAAATCGCGG
>JAXDQV010000324.1:0-4340 GCA_034667645.1 Chthoniobacter sp. | reverse complement strand
GAGTCGGCGCGATTTTTGAAGCGCCGGCCTTTTACGACTACTTGAGCGGCTGGAAAAACATCGAGATTTTCACCAGCTACTCGCATCGCATCAGCAATGCCGAGATGCGCGAAGCGGTGCAGCTCGTGGGACTGGAATCGCGCATTCACGATCCCGTCCGCGTTTACTCGCACGGCATGCGGCAACGACTGGGACTGGCGCAGGCGCTGCTGCCGGCGCCCGAAGTCGTGTTGCTGGATGAGCCGACGGAGGGGCTGGACCCCGAGGGCATCCACGAGATGCGGCACTTGATCCAGCGTCTCAACCGCGAGCGCGGCCTCACCGTTTTGCTTTCCTCGCACCTGCTTTCGGAGATCGAACAGCTCTGCGATCGCGTTGCCATTTTAAACAAAGGCCAACTGATGTTTAACGGGCGCTGGACCGACCTCGCGGGTGACAAACAGCACGTGCGGCTGCAGGTGGATGACTGGCCGGCGGCCGCGCTCATCGCGGAAAATTGCGGCGCGGCGGTCGTCGAGCCCGGTCTGCTCGCGATGAAAAGCGAGGCCGTCCCCGAACTCGTGGCGCGGCTGGTGAGCGGCGGGGTCCGCATCAGCGCCGTCGAACCGGTGAAGCGCACGCTCGAGCAGCTTTACCTCGAAACCGTCGCCGGCACATGACGCTCTTCTGGCTCCAGCTGCGCGGAGAGCTGACCAAGCTCTTCGCGCGCAAGCGCACTTACCTCGGCTTCGGAGCGTTTCTCGGCATCGAGGCGCTTGTCCTCTTCATGCTGCAGTTGCCGAAACCGAAGGCGCATTTTCGCCGCGTCATCGAGGACAGCGGCTACATCTTCGAGCAATACTTTTCCGGGCTGACGATGGGCCTGCTCATCCTGATGTGGACCACGTTTTTGCTCGGCGCGCTTTACCTCGCGCTGGTGGCGGGCGATGTCATCTCAAAGGAAGTCGAGGACGGCACGATGCGGATGACGCTCTGCCGGCCGATCTCGCGGCTGCGGATCGTCGTGATAAAATATGCCGCGTGCGTGATTTACACCTTTGCGCTCGTCGCGTTTATCGCGATCACGGCGCTGCTCGCCGGGATGGCGTATCGCGGGACGGGCGGGCTGCTGGCCTACGCGCCGCAGGATCAGCTCTTCGAACTCTATGAAGCGGGTCCCGGCCTTTTGCGCTACCTCTGCGCGATTCCAGCGCTGGGGCTGGGATTGCTCAGCATCACGAGCCTCGGCTTCATGTTTTCCTGTTTCAACATGAAGCCCGCGGCGGCGACCATCGCCACCCTGTCGCTGATGTTTCTGGATTCGATTTTCAGGAACATCCCGTATTTCGAGAGTCTGCGCCCGTATTTCATCACCGCCCGCATCGCCACTTGGCTCAACGTTTTCCACCTCCACATTCCATGGGAAAAAATGACGGAGGATTACGCCTACCTGATCGCGCTCGACCTGACCTTTCTACTGATCGGCCTCGCCAGCTTTCACCAGCGCGATTTCAAATCGTGAGGAGCTTCTCATTTCTGAGAATCAGAAATGAGAAGCTCCGCCGAAAGGCCAGCGGTTAAACCAAAAAGACGACTGACTTTTTCGCTCAACCGTTGGCTTGACGGGAAAAGCCAATGGCTTCTCTGCTTAAGCCGTTGGAAAAAATGAAAAGCCAACTGGAAATCCAACGAAACCGCTGGCTTGACCCTCCATCCCGTTGGTTTCGACCTCCATCCCGCTGGCTTGGCCCTCGATCCCGTTGGCTTGGACCTCGATCCCATTGGCTTGGACCTCGAAACCGTTTGCTTGGACCTCGATCCCATTGGCTTGGACCTCGGTCCCGTTGGTTAAAACAAAAAGCGAGCCCGCATTTTCGGGGGGCGACTCGTGAGTTCCGTTCCGGTCACATGATCGACTGCTTGCTCGCATTTCTCTGGCGATATTTGTTCACTGCTAACCCGCGTCTCCACGCCATCCGGGAGCGGGATGCGCGCGCCTTGCCTCCCGACACGAGAGGGAGTTACGCGCTCTTCCGGCGGAGCATCGCGCTGAGCGCGCCAATCCGCTTGCGCTCGCGAAACCCGGCAAAGCCGAGCAGCGCCACCGCGCCGAAGACCGTGCTCGGCTCCGGCACGGGGGTCGGTGTGATCTCAAAGAAGCCATTTAGCAAGTCAGTCTGGGTTGCGGGGCTGTAGCCGGTAAAATTGATGCGGGACAGATTTGCGGACTGATCGCCCGCAAAGATCAAATGATCCGCACTCGCGCTGCCGATGCTGCCTTGATCATAGCCGCCGACCCAGTTGTTGATCGTTAAAAGGGTGCTACCGGCTGCGAAGCCAGCAAAGGTCAGCGTGCCAACCTTCTCCGTTCCGCCAGCACCGAAGTCGATCGTGGAGTCTGCTGAGAGGGTCAGTGTCCCCAGACCCGCACCGCTGGTTGTGCCTTCGCTGGCACTGCTACCCTTTAAGAGCGTGCCTCCATTGAGATTAATCCCCGCGCTGTCGTTGACCCGGTTGAGATTGCCGGCACCGCTTAAGAGCACTGTGCTGCTGGCATTCACTGTGACGGCTGAGGTGCTGCCCAGCGCGTTCGTCGCCGCTGCTTCAAGGGTGCCGCCTTTGACTGTCGTCGCGCCGGTGTAAGTGTTCGCGCTGGCTCCGCTGAGCGTCATTATCCCATTGCCGGTCTTGGTCACACCGCCACTTCCGCTCCCGATCACGCTGGTGATCGTGGTATTCCCAGCACCCCCAATAGTCAGGAGCCCGTTGCTCGTGTTGTCGATGTTACCGGTTCCAATGGAAAGCGTCTGGCCCGATGTGGTCGTGTCCACCTCGCCGCCGCCCGCGCTGACGGTGAAGCCACGCGCATAGGTCGCCGAGTTGCCGGTGTAGCTTAAGGTGCCGGTCGTGGCCGCCCCGCCGAGCACTACCGCCGATGTGGCGTTGCCCAGGTTACTGGCTCCCCCGCTGACCACGATGCTTGAAGCTCTCAATACACCATCGCTGATGGTCGTCGCCCCCTGATAAGTGTTGTTCCCACTGAGCGTTAGCTGGCCTGCGCCTGTTTTATTAAGTGCATTGCCGCTGGCGCCTGTTATGACGGCGCTAATGGTCATTTCATTGGCGACGGACGTTGAATCGGCAATATTGAAAACCGTTGTTGCATTGGCTGCTGTATTTAGAGAAACGCGATCTGCTCCTCCGCCACTATTGCTAATGGTGGCAGTCGTCGTCCCGGCAGCAGAATAGCTGATCCCGGTGCCGTCGCCACCGCGCAAGTTTAGTCCTCCAGCCGTTGCGCCTGTGTAGGTGAAATCAATCGTTCCGCCATTAAATGCAAGGTTTGTATTAAGTTGAAAATTGCCGCTGCTGGCAATGACGACCGAACCGCCATTAATGCTCGCGCTGTTGGCGATTTGCACGAGTCCGCTCGATAGCGTGACGGAACCGCCACTTAGGGCGAAACCGCTCGTAGCGGTGCTGGTGGAACCGATGGTTTCATTGCGCGCGCCGAAGTCAATGCTGCCAGAAGAAACCGTGACCTTCGCTGAATCAGGAATCTGATTGTCGACCGCGGCGCTATAAGCAACCGCACCGCCGTTGACGGTCAGATCTCCGCCGAAGGCATTTACGCTTGCCGTTTTTCCAAGGTTCAACGTTCCTGCCGAAACGGTTGTTGTTCCCGTGTATGTATTGGCGGATGCGCCGCCTAATGTCAAAGTTCCGATCCCCGCCTTAGTAAAGCCCAGCGCGTTGCCACCATCACCAACTGCACCCAGCGTCACAGTCATAGTTGATCCGGTATTGATAGTGCCATTCGAATTCAGAGTCGTTGCGCCAAAAATAAACCCAGGGCTAGGTCCTGCGTTCGAACCGGCTGCCAGTGTAAGCACCGCGCCATTGTTAATCGTCAATGTTCCAAAGGTATGAACGGCGACATTACCGGTAGAGCCTGCGCGCTTATCGCTGGTGATTGTCCCGTCGGCATTTACTACGATCGGATTGCTAAAAGCACGGGCGGTGTTGCTGGAGTTATGAATTAATAGATTGCCGCCATTAATATTAATTGAAGTAAAGCCACTGAGACTACTGTTACCGCCGGTGTAAATATCAAAAACGCCTTGATTCAAATTCAATGCTGCCGGCGTTCCGCCGAATGTGAAGTTATTGTTTGTATCGTCTCCAAGCTGAAGCGTTCCTGGCCCGGTCTTTGTCAATGGAGAAGTAGTAGTTAGCGAGATACTGCCTTGCGGTAGCAAAGATAGCGATGCTCCCTCAACGTCGAAGACCGCCTCAATGCCGGTGGCAAATGTAAGAATTGCTTTGCCGGTGGTGCCAGCAATAACATTGCTCGCGCCAGA
>JAXDQV010000323.1:0-4388 GCA_034667645.1 Chthoniobacter sp. | reverse complement strand
TTCAAAGGTCGAAAATCGGTCAGGTCGCAGGCGACAAAGAAAAGGTGAGCGCTCCTAGGAAATGGAGGAAGAGGATGACCAAAATTAGACGACTTTCTGCGCTCCCTCAAGGGAACGATTGGTGGCGCAGTCCACCAGCATCCAGATCCAGAAAATGGAAGCGAAAATGGCCAGGACCAGCATCACGATTTCGAAACCCGCGAGGCCGGCATCGGCAGCCCGGATGGATGGACCAGTGATCGATTGAGCGAGCAAAAGAAGATTCATAGAACCTTTCCACGCCATCCGCGAGCGCGCGATGAAAGCGCGCGAGATTCGAACGGCACGCTTCGGAAAAAAGGCGAGCTGCAATGCGCGGATGACGCCAAAGATGATCAAGACATTCTGCGCCCTCGACGATGCGTGCGCGGATCTTTTGAAAACGGCGATGACGGAACTCAGCTTCAGCGCGCGCGGTTACGATCGCATTTTGAAAGTCGCACGCACCGTGGCGGATCTAGACGCTGCGGAAAGCAATCAGTCGCAGCACATCTGCGAAGCCGTCCAGTATCGCACGCTGGATAGGAACTTGTGGAAGTAGAGCCGCCGACTCTAGCGTCCATCCCCTCTCAATCAGCGAAGCGAACCCTGCTTGACCGTATCCTTAGTGAGCGAAGCGGGGCCGGCTAAAGGCACCCCGAGCAGAGCAATAGCCCGAGCTGTCACACTGGTCGCTCCTCAACACAGCCGGCCTTTCGCGCGCTCTCGTCTCATCCGTTCGTCAGCGCGAAAGCACGGCTCACAGCGTGAGACCACTTTGGGGAACGCTTCCTTTGGCAGGATTACCCCGCATTTGCTGCATCGCTTATGGCCTTCTGGTATCTCCGGCGTAATGCGAAACGGTTTCTCCAAATTGATCGTCTGACTCAGTTCCTCGCCCTGCGCGCCCATGCTCCCAATGATGCTTGGGTGAAAGCGGAACGCGGTGATGCTCTCGTGGCGAATGAACACGTCGGCGAAGACCTGCTCCAGCAGTGCCTTCTGTTCACGCGGGTTGTTCAAGCGCTTGACGCGCAAAGCGCCCTTGATCACCAGTCGGGCGAACTCCTCCAAGCTCAGCGATTGCGATGGCGACTGGTTTGGCGTCGACGCCAGGGCACGCAGCCGCACGATTTCCTCACGAGTCTTAAGGCGTTCAAGCTTCAGTTCATCCACAGTAATGGCGTCAGTCTTGCACATCTCGATAAGTTTCCGTTCCTGCCGCTCCAGCTTCGCGATCCCGGCCTCGGTTCCGCTCTGCGGGAAAGTGCGGATGACTTTCGAGCACGCCTGAAGCGAGGTGCCGATCAGTCCGGTCAAAAGCTTCCGGTCAGTGAGCACGTTCGTAGCAAAGGCGATGAGCAACGCATCGAGTTTTTTTTCGCCCGTCCATGAGTTGCTGCAGCGCGGCAGATCGCCTTTCTTTCCTGGGTGCTGGCTGCGGCAGCAATACCATAGCAGCGGCCGGCCCGTCGCCCTGTCCCTCTTGCCGTTGCCCGAAATATAGAGCGTCTGGCCGCAGAACCCGCAGCGCCCATAGGTGGTGCAAAGATGCACGCGTTTCTCGAGCGGCAGGGTGGCGACGTGATTGAGCCGCAGCTCCTCCAGGACTTTTTGCACGCGCTCGAACCGCTCGGGCGAAACGGCTGAATCCTCGATCACCTTCACCTCGATCACCTCTTCAGGCGGCAGCGCGACCTTCGGGCGGTAGCTCTTACCGGCAGGTCCCGTGCGCTTCACACTCATGTCGCGCTGCTTGTCATATCGTCGAACGCCGTAGCCGAAGATGGGGTTGGCAAGGATGACACGTAGCGAGGAGGTCCGTTGAATCCCGACTCGCCTGCCAATCTCGGCCAGGTTGTGCAGCCCGTCTTCGTCGATCAGGCGAAACGCCTCCTGCACGCGCCAGATCTTTTCCGGGTCATAGGAGTACTTGCTGGCGTCCCAATCATAATTTACGGCGAACGGTAAAGTATTCTCGCCCGACGCGAGCCGACCTTGGCGTTTAAGGACAAGCTTTGAAGCGGAAATTTTTTGCACGAGTTTCAACCGCTCGTGACCGGCGAGCAGGATCGGCAAACCGCCCGTCAGAAAACCCTCAGGATTCGAGAGGTCGATCTCGCAACCGTCTGCAATAATGAGCACGTGATGCTTTGTGAACACGTCAAGCACCGCAAGGCTTTCCCAGCTCTCTGGACGGATCAGACGTGATACCTCCGAAACGATCACCGCGCCAATCGCGCCGCTCTGCGCGAGCGCGAGGAGTTGTCCGAACTCTGGTGTTGTTGCCACGGTTGCTCCACTATGCACGACCGAGAACGAAGCGATGACGCGATAGCCGCGAGCGGTCACGATGCGGGTTATAGCGTCGTGCTGACGTTGTAAGCCAGCATGCCCTTCTTTGGCCTGCTCCTCACCGCTAACGCGTCGCCACGTCGCTACCGACATTGCGAGGGCCGGGGCCGCAATCACGGTTGCGAGCGGGGTGGTCATGCTATTAGCAAAACAGGGCCGAGTAACGTCTGGGAATTGTCGAACGAAAGGAGGCCAGCCATCTGCATAACAATCACTGCGTCTCGGTTTGCACCCCGCGACTCTCCGCGATCGCATGCGCAGCCCGTCGCATTGTGCTCCAGTCCTTGTGTCGCACGGCACGGCAAAGATCCTCAATGAGACTGTCTTCCTCGCGTGCAGCATCGAGCAGCCGCTTTACAAGCGGGGGAAGCGCGTCCAATCGAACTGGCGCGCAGGTGTTCGTTGGCAGGGCTGCGGATTTCTGAGTTTTCGCCATACGCTGGACGAACGTTGTTCCGGCAGAACGCCGAGCTCCCGCTGCCGCTCCGCTGCTGCACGCTCCACGATGGAATCACCCGATCGCGCCAAGTTTTACTCTGTCGAGACAGCTAAAGTGACCGCTGCTTCGAAATGCGCTACACCCCCCTCAGCCGGTGCGGAGGTGTCGCGTCGCTGGTCATTAGGAATCCCGTTGCGAAACGCTCTATGTGCCGCCGACCTCTGAGTTGCCGTCGCGCGGTTTTGACGTTGCCTCGTCCGACGTTGGTGGGAGAATAAGCGATATCGTCGGGTTTTTTCCGCGCTGCCGCTGAATATCAATCAGCTTCTCCCGGGTCAGCGCCTCCAGAGCGTGGTAGCCCGCCTTTCGCGCCACGTTGAATCGTTTCAACACCGCGGTGGTGAGCCGAAAGCTGGGTCTCTTTCGCCGGCCGTACTCAAACCAAATAGCCAGCGCAACGTGCAACGCCTTGCCCGGCAATTTCGCCGCACAACTCAGCCAGGACAGCGGAATTGGCCCTTTCAAGAATTCACCGTGGAACCGGCGCACGAGCTTGTTTTTCGCACGTGATTTTTGCCGGTCATCACCAGTCAGCGGACGCGCTCGGAAACGCGAAATGTCGAAAGATCCCATCTTGTGCAATGAGAAAAAGAAAAGAGGAAACGGGTGTTCCGTGATGACACACTTACTGTCCTGCGGCGGAACAGGTGGGCGTCTCGTCAGCTGTAATTCCTTCGAGCAGGTCGATGATTTCGGTCCACATTCTCGCAGCGCTCTCTGACACTGGAAAACGATCGGGATAGCGGATTATTTTCGTCTCGGCGCGAAGCGTGAACCCGTCGAGCACGAGCTGACTTGCCCGCTGCATTGCGACGGTGCAGCGCAGCGCATCTTCATCGATGGCGGAGTCGCCCGCCTCAATAAGCAGGGCATCGTGAACGGGCGCGCAGATCTTAATCCGCGCCTCCAAAGCCAGGATGCACGCTATCCGAAGCATCTCGGCCCCGTTGGCCTGGAGCGGGAAGTTGCGCAAGAAGCAGGGGTTGGTGTGATCATCGGCGCGGACACGCCAGCCAAACGCGGCCCGCAGTTCTCCGTTCATGTTGGCAAAATCCAAGGCACCTTGCGACCAGCGCCAGTAGTCGGGGTAAGTCGCCCGGTGAAGGTCGTGAAGTTCGCGAGCTTGCGCGTGGCAGAGTCCCGTTCTCTTCGCGAGGGTGTCGATGCCCATGCCATATTGCACGCCGAGGCAGCAGGTCTTGAAAAGTTCGCGCTGAAGTGGGTGGCTTTGGCGAGTCCCATCGGCGGGGACCGCCCCGGCCTGCTTGGCAAACTCCAGATATGGATCGCGCGAATTGTAGGCGGCCTGCATCCGCTGATCGCGCGAGAGCGCCGCTGCGATCCCAAACTCCTGCTGTTCGTAATCGAGATATGCCAGCGCCATTCCCGGCTCCGGACGCACGAGTTTCCGCAGCCATTTGGCAGGACCAAACACCAACTCGCTCGATTTTGGCTGATTGCGCCCGGTGCGGGATGCGAACGGCGAAAGAAGCGTGCGATTGCGGCTATCTGGGCC
>JAXDQV010000322.1:0-5244 GCA_034667645.1 Chthoniobacter sp. | reverse complement strand
GTCACGGTGCGCATCCGCGGCGTGATGGAGAAATGCACTTTTTGCGTGCAGCGGATTCAGGAGGCGAAGATCGGCGCAAAGGTTCGCGCGGGAGCTTCGCCGGACATCAAAGTGCCAACCGATGCATTCCAGGTCGCGTGTCAGCAGGCTTGCCCGAACGAGTCCATCGTCTTTGGAAACATCTCCGATCCAGAGAGCAAGGTTTCGAAACTGCGCCAGAGCGATCGCGGCTATCGCCTGCTCGAATATCTCAATGTGAATTCGCGCATCAAATACCTCGCGAAACTGCGCAACCCGAACATGAAGATGCCGGGAGCCGAAAAGATCGCCGCCTTTGAAAATGAACCGGAGACCGGTGCGCCCGAGCCAAAAAACTCGACCCATCCGGTGCCGGCTCCGAAGACAGATGAACACGCGCCGCACGGCGGCCAACCTGGAGGAAATGCGTAATGGCTGATTCCACAGCGACCCTGGCTGCCGACCGCGCGGCGGTCACGCGGATCCCGCTCATCTCCAACGATCGGCCGGCGGGTTGGATCACCGAAAACATCTCGTCCATCGTCGAGGCGAAGACGCCGATCTGGTGGTGGGTGGCGTTTTTGATCACGTCGCCGATCGCCGTCATCGGCTGCCTTTGCATTGCGTATCAGATTTCGACCGGCGTCGGAGTATGGGGAGAAAATCACCCGGTCGGCTGGGCGTGGGACATCACGAACTTCGTCTTCTGGATCGGTATCGGCCATGCCGGAACCCTGATCTCAGCGATCCTCTTTCTGACGCGCCAGAAATGGCGCACATCCATCAACCGCGCTTCCGAAGCAATGACGCTTTTTGCAGTGGTGTGCGCCGGTATTTTCCCGGGCATCCACGTCGGACGCGTCTGGATGGTTTGGTTCCTCGCGCCGGTGCCCTGGTATAACGCCATCTGGCCCAACTTCCGGTCGCCGTTGCTGTGGGACGTTTTTGCGGTCTCAACCTATTTCACGGTCTCGGTGCTGTTTTGGTATACCGGCCTCGTGCCCGATCTGGCGACGCTGCGCGATCGCGCAACCTCGCGAGTCAAAAAGTTCTTCTTCACAATCTTCGCGCTCGGCTGGCGCGGCTCGAACCGCCAATGGCGCCATTACGAAATGGCGTATCTGATCCTCGCGGGCATCTCCACTCCGCTCGTGCTCTCAGTGCATTCGGTGGTCTCCTTCGACTTCGCGACGTCCGTCGTCCCTGGATGGCACACCACGATTTTTCCGCCTTATTTCGTAGCCGGCGCGATCTTCGGCGGATTCGCGATGGTGCTAACCATCTTGATCCCGGCGCGCATGCTTTATCCACAGCTCTACGACGTGATCACGCAGCAGCACGTGGAGAAAATGGCGAAGATCATTCTGCTGACTGGCTCAATCGTCGGCTACGCGTATGCGATGGAATTCTTCATCGCGTGGTATGGCGCGAATCCTTACGAGCAGTGGGCGTTTTTACGGAATCGTCTGGCTGATCCCTTCTTCATCGGCCCGATGCTGCACGTCACGCCGGCGCCCTATTGGTGGGCTTACTGGTCGATGATCACGTGCAACGTCATCTCCCCGCAGTTCTTCTGGAAGAAATCGTGGCGGCGCAACACGCTGATCGTTTTCATCATCTGCATGTTCGTGAACGCAGGGATGTGGTTCGAGCGCTTCGTGATCATCGTCACGTCGATCGAGCAGGACTTTTTGCCCTCGGCCTGGCACATGTATCATCCGAGCTGGGTGGAGATTTGGACGTTCGTCGGCACGTTCGGGATTTTCCTTTCCCTGTTCTTATTGTTCATGCGGTTCCTGCCGATGATCGCCATGTCGGAGGTCAAAATCGTTTTGCCGGAATCCGATCCGCATCACCACGCGCCAGGCGCGCACGTCGGAGTGGAGGCTCATCACTAATATGGTCGTCGAGCGTTCCCGCAAAGTTTACGGCCTGGCTGCCGAATTTTCCACGGCCTCCGCGCTTTTCAGTGCCGCAGAAAAAATCCGCGACGCCGGATTCAAGCGCTGGGATGTGCACACCCCGTATCCGGTGCATGGAATGGATAAAGCGATGGGGCTCGGAAAATCTTGGCTCAGCGCGGTCGTGCTCTGCGGCGGAATGCTCGGCCTTTGCACGGCAGTCGTGCTCCAGTGCTATCCCTCGCTTTGGGATTACAAACTCGTCGTGCATGGAAAGCCGACCACGTTCATGACCGTGCCGGCGTTCATGCCGATCTTCTTCGAGTTAACCGTTCTTTTCTCCGCGTTTGCGACCGTGACGGCGCTGCTGGTGATGAATCAGCTCCCGCGCTGGAACCATCCGATGTTCAACTGGGAACGTTTTTCCAAAGTGACCGACAACGCATTCTTCCTCGTCATCGAGGCGCGCGACCCGAAGTTTTCCGAAACCAAAACACGTGAACTGCTCGAGCAAATCGGCGGCTCGCACGTAACGCTTGTGCACGACTGATCATGCTGCGCGTATTTTTTCTCTTCTTCGTTTTGGCGGTGATCACGGTCGTCGCGGTCGCCGGATTCCGTGGCACACACAGCACGAAGACGCCGATCGAGATCATCCCCGACATGGATCGTCAGCCGCGTTTTGATCCGCAGCACGAAAGCGCGTTTTTTAACGACGGACGTGCGGCGCGACGCCCGGTGGAGGGAACAGTTCCCCTCGGCTACGTGCTGCAGAATGCCTATTACTCCACCGGCGGCAGCAACAACAAATTCGCCAAGGCACCGGGCGCCTTTTCGGACGCGCCGGATTATTTCAACACGGGAAAGATCGGTGACGCCTATGGCGATGGATTGCCGCTGGAGGCGTCCATGGAACTGATGCAGCGCGGGCGGGAACGGTTCACGGTCAACTGCGCGATCTGCCACGGCGCCACCGGCGCGGGCAATGGCATCGTTTCGCAATACGGCCTCGTGGGAGTGGCGAATTTTCAGGATGCGCGGCTGCGCGCGATGCCGGACGGACAGATTTTCAACACGATCACCAACGGCAAAAACACCATGGGCGCCTACGGCTCGAACGTCACCGTGGAGGATCGCTGGGCGATTATCGCTTACATCCGTGCCCTGCAGCAGATGCAAAACTCGAAGGTCGCCGACGTGCCGGAAAACTTGCGCGCGCAACTCGACCAGCCACCTCCGCAGGAGCCCGCAAAGAAATGATCGATCATACACCAGCCCCACCACAGGCGGAGGTTTTTAAGCAGAGCGACACGGGAAACCTGATTCCGCTGTTTCTCGGTGCCGGCGCGCTGGGCCTGCTTGTCAGCGGGATCTGTGCATTCATCCCGAGCATGAGGGCGCAGTTCGCCTTCTCGTGGCTCTTCGCGTTCATGTATTTTTTCACGCTCGTCGTCGGGTCTCTGTTCTGGATCCTCGTCCATCACGCGACCGATGCGGAGTGGTCGGTCGTGGTGCGGCGGGTTTTGGAAAACGTCGCCGGTCTCATTCCGATCGTCTTTATTTTCTTCCTGCCCCTGCTTCTCTGCGCGCCAATTTTGTGGAAATGGTGGACCATCCTTCCGCACGCCGATGCGCTGCTCGACAAGAAGCGCTGGTATCTCAACCACGGCTTCTTCGTCCTGCGCGTCGTCCTTTATTTTATCGGTCTCACCTACGTGGCGCTTTCGCTGAAGCGCAACTCGACGCGTCAGGACGCGGATGGCAATCCCGGCTACACGGTCGCGATGCGAAAACTCGGCATTGCCGGCATCCCGATTTTTGCGCTTTCGCTAACCTTTGGTGCAGTCGATTGGCTGATGGGGCTCGACTACAAATGGGCTTCCACCATGTGGGGCGTTTACATTTTCGCCGGAGCCGCCGGAAGCTCGATGTCGCTGCTCGTGCTCATCATCACCGCGCTGCGCAATAAAGGCTACCTGGCCAACGTGGTGACGCTCGAGCACTACCACATCATGGGCAAACTGATGTTCGCCTTCAGCGTCTTCTGGGCCTACATCGGCTTCTCGCAATACATGCTCATTTGGTATGCGAATATTCCGGAGGAGACGTCGTATTTCATCCGGCGCAACGTCGAGTCGTGGTGGTGGCTGAGCCTGTTCCTCGTCATCGGCCGTTTTTTCCTGCCCTTCATGCTGCTGCTTTTGCAGTGGACGAAAAAGGTGCCGAAGGTGCTTTGCTGCGTCGCCGGCTGGATCGTGTTCATGCAGCTGGTCGATCTTTACGTGGTGATCATGCCGATGCTGCACAAAGAGGGGTTCAGTCCGTCGTTTCTCGACCTTTTCGCACTGCTCGCGATCGGCGGACCGCTCGGCTATTTATTTTTGCGCGCGCTCAGTCAGCACAACCTCATCCCGCTCCGCGACCCGCGCCTGCAAGTGTCGCTGCATCTGACGAACTGACATGGGCAACGAGATTCGCAAAGTCTCCATTGGGTTTTGGTTTTTCGCCGGAATTGCGATGTTCTGCGGCTTTGCCGTGCTCGCATGGATTTTGTTCCGGTTCGCCGCGCCGCGCGAATCCTTCGAGGACAAGCGCGTGAAGGCGCGCGTCGAAAAACTGCAGGCATTGCGTAAAGAAGACGAGCCGAAGTTGAACACCTACGTTTGGATCGCGAAAGACAAGGGAACAGTGCAACTGCCAATCACCCGCGCGATGGAAGTGACGACTGAAAGTCTGCGGAAAAAACCGGTGCATGCCTCGGCGGTCAAAGTGGAGGTTCCGTATCCCTACGGCCTGCAACCTCCGCCCAACGCTCCGGCGGGCACCGCCCCCGCGACGGGCACCAATCCGTCCGCATCGCCCGCCCCTTCGGCTGCCCCAAACACCAACGCCCCGGAGTTAAAGAAATGATGACGCAAACCGCAGCACCGGCATCGGGTGAACTGACCTCGGCAGAGGTGGAAGCGATTGATCGCGCACTGATCGATTCTTCCACACGCGCGCCCGTGATGTTCTTTTTCACGACGGCGCTGACGTGGCTGCTCGCGGCAACATTCTTTGGACTGGTGGCATCGATTAAAATGCATTCGCCGGAGTTTCTCGGAAACTACAGTTGGCTGACTTACGGACGCGTCTGGCCGGCCTTTACCAATACGCTCGTTTACGGCTGGAGTTGCCCGGTGGCGATCGGAGTGTCCATTTGGCTGATGGCGCGTTTGTGCCGGGTGGCGTTGCGGAGCCCGATGGTGCCGGTGATCGGCGGGATCTTCTGGAATATCGGTGTCACTGTCGGCGTCATCTCGATTCTCGCGGGGAACATGCGGCC
>JAXDQV010000321.1:0-10217 GCA_034667645.1 Chthoniobacter sp. | reverse complement strand
ATCGGCGACGTGGATGCGGCGATGGAGAGTGCGGCAAAGAAAGTCGAGGGCGCGTATTTTTACCCCTATCTCGCGCACGCCACGCTGGAACCGCAGAATTGCACCGCGCTTTTCAAGGACGGCGCGCTCGAACTTTGGGCTCCGACGCAGACGCCGGCACAAGGCAGCGACATGGCTTCGCGGCTGCTCGGCATTCCGAAGGAAAAAGTCACGCTGCACCTCACGCGCATCGGCGGCGGATTTGGGCGGCGGCTTGCGAACGATTACGTCGTCGAAGCGGCGGCCATCGCACAAAAGATCGAAGGCACGCCAGTCAAAGTCATCTGGACGCGCGAACAGGATGTGCAGCACGACAACTATCGCACTGCCGGTTGGCATTAT
Organism: Chthoniobacter sp.; assembly: GCA_034667645.1. Lineage (GTDB taxonomy): Bacteria > Verrucomicrobiota > Verrucomicrobiia > Chthoniobacterales > Chthoniobacteraceae > JAJPJG01. Next base: position 9,836 of record JAXDQV010000321.1, on the reverse strand, counting down.
CTAAAGGGCGCGGTCGACAACGCGGGAAAGGTCACCGCGTGGACGGATCACATCGTCGCGCTCGGCCGCAACAACACCCGCGGAGGACAGGCCGAGGTCGGCCGGGAAGAATTCCCCAGCGCCTTCGTGCCGAATTTCCGGATCGGTTCGTCGATCATCTCGAGCAACACCCCGATGGGTGCGTGGCGCGCGCCGGGTGCGAATGCGAATGCGTGGGTCTTCATCAGTTTCATCGACGAGCTGGCGAATGCCGCTGGACGCGATCCGCTCGAGTTCGGTCTCGACCTGCTCGGTGAAGCGCGCGAAGTCTCGGCGGGTGGCCGTCGCGGACGCGCCTTCGAAACCGGTCGGATGAAAAGCGCGATGAGCCTTGCGGCGGAGAAGGCCGGCTGGAAAAAAAAGCTGCCCCGGGGGCAGGGACAGGGGCTGGCCTGGTATTTCAGTTACGGCGGATACGTCGCCATCGTCGCGGATGTGACCGTGAGCAAGGATGGAGAATTGCGCGTGGACAAACTCACCGCAGGCGTCGATGTCGGACCGATCATCAACCTGAGCGGCGCGGAAAACCAAGTGCAAGGCGCGTTGACGGATGGTCTGAGCGCCGCATGGCATCAGGCCATCACGATCGAGAAAGGCCGCGTCGCGCAGAGCAATTTCCATGATTATCCGCTGCTGCGAATGAGCGATGCGCCCGGCGAGATCGACGTCCACTTTGTGCCGTCAGAGGGTCATCCCAGCGGTCTGGGCGAACCGGCTTTGCCACCCACCGCGCCCGCAGTCTGCAACGCCATTTTCGCGGCAACCGGCAAACGCATCCGCTTACTGCCAATCCGGCAGCACGACTTGAACTGGAGTTGAAGGTCTCTACTCAGGAGGTGCGGTGCGAGTGGCGGCGCGTCGTTTGCGGAAGCGCTATCGCCATCTCCGCGACGAAATCGCGCCCCTTTTATTAAAGCTACGATCGATGCACGAGCGTCTTAGAAATCAGCCCTCGCACAAAAGGCCTGCGGCGCTCAGCCGTTTCTATTTTGGTTCGGCCTATTATCCTGAACAGTGGGATGAAGCGACGCGTGCCGGTGATGCGCGGCGCATGAAGGAAGCGGGCTGGAACTGCGTGCGCATGGCGGAGTTTGCCTGGGACCGTCTCGAACCCCGCGAAGGTGTTTTCGATTTCGCGCTGTTTGATGAAGCCATCCTCAAGCTCGGTGAACACGGGATCGCCACCATCCTCTGCACGCCCACGGCGGCGCCGCCGCGGTGGTTGACGGTGCAGCACCCGGAAGCTCTTCGTATCGATGAGAACGGCGTGTCGCTGCAACACGGCTCGCGTCAACACGCGAGCCATACCAGCCCGGTGTTCCGCGAATACTCGCGCAAGATCTCGCGCGCCATGGCGGAGCACTTCCGGGACAATCCGCACGTCGTCGGCTGGCAGACTGACAACGAGTTCCACTGCCATTTTTCCGAAGATCACTCAGCGAGCGCGCAGGAAGGTTTTGTTGCGTTCTTGAGGCGAAAGTTTAACGACGACATCGGGGCGTTGAATGCGGCGTGGGGCACAGCATTCTGGGCGCAGACTTACAACTGTTTTGAGGACATCGGAACGCCCCGGCGTCTCAGGCCGGCCCAACCTAATCCCGCACACCAGCTCGATTATTTCCGATTTCTATCCCATGCCGTCACGGTCTTTCAGCGAGATCAGGTGGAGATTTTGCGGCAGGTGCAGCCGCGATGGTTCATTACGCACAATGGGTGTTTCGAGCACATTGATTATCGCGGGGAGTTTGGCCGTGACCTCGATGTGCTCGGCTATGACTCCTATCCGTTTTTCCAGCACGATCCACAGCAACGCGCCGCCGACCACGCTTTCAATCTCGACCGCACCCGGGCTTGGACGGGCAACTTCATGCTGCTGGAGCAACAATCCGGGCCAGGTGGACAGGCGCCCTATTTTCACGATAATCCTGAGCCGGGCGAAATGCGCCGCATGGCCTACGCCTCCATTGCGCGCGGCGCCGACAGCCTGTTCTTCTTCCGCTGGCGCAGCGCCCGCGTCGGTGCTGAGCAGTATTGGTGCGGCATCATCGACCACGACAACATCCCGCGCCGCCGCTACTGTGAAGCCGCGCAGATGGGTGCGGAGCTAAAGCGCATCGGCCCGGAGTTGCTAAAGACTTCAGTGTATGTGGATGTAGCCGTCGCTGCCAGCGACATGGACGTTGTTGACTCCGACCGGACCTATTCGCTCGGTTTGCCGAGCTCGGTAAAAATAGCGGAAACCTTGCATGAATGGTTGTTCCGGCATGGTTATGCCGTGGGGTGCGTGCACCCATCCGACGATCTAAGTGGGCTCAAGCTCTATGTCATCCCGCACTGGACGGTTTTTGACCCGGCATGGCTGGCGAATCTGGAAATATTTGTCAGCCATGGTGGAACGCTGGTGATTGAAGCACGTAGCGCAACGCGCGATCTTAACAATAACGTGGTAGCGGAGCCTCTGCCGGGAGTGCTGCGGTCATTAGCCGGAGTCACCGTGGAGGAATATGGCAAGCAGAACGCACCCGAAAAGCGCCCCCTTTACATTCAGCTGGAAAACGACAGCGTGACTTCCACGGTATGGTATGAGGCGCTCCAGGTGGAAGACGGCACGGAAATACTCGCTCGCTGGCACGGGCGACATCTCACAGGGCAGGCTGCGATTACATTGCGCCGGTTGGGGCGCGGCCAGGTAGTGTATGTGGGTAGTTATCTGACAAAAGAGCTAGTGGATAGCTTGTTGCCGAGACTTACAAAGCTTAGCGCAGCCAGGCCGCTACTGCCCTCAGTCTCGCCTGACGTAGAAATCGTGCGCCGCGACGGTGACGGAAAGCGGCTCTGGTTCTTCATTAACCACGCAGAGGAAACCATCACTCTCCGCGACGCGCCGCAAGGCACAGACCTGATCACCGATAAGCTCATTGCAGGAGCATTAACGCTCCGCGCAAATGGCGTCGCTATTATTAAACAAATGCTGCCTTGAGCGTCTGTGCGTGATCTCTGCGAACTTAAAGATTCTATCCTATGAACAATCCGCCCCGGCTCACAACTAAGACACTGCTGTTATCGCTACTACTGAGCGTCACATTTGCGGCCAGAGCTATTGCTGCTGACTCGCTTTCGGTTTCCGGCGATCCGAAAGGAACGGGTTTTAAGTTGGTTGTAGAGCGGCGCGCGGCTGACCTGTGCATCGATACGGGTGACTTCAAAGTCGTTCACATCGCCGTGGATTGCTTAAGCGGAGATATCGAGCGAGTGACTGGAACAAACCCGCGCGTTAAGACTGATACTAAAGGACTCTCTGAGCAGGCTGTGCTCATCGGCACGGTAGGCAAGAGCGCGCTAATCGATGGTCTTATTAAAAAGGGGAAGCTCGACGCAAAGAGCATCAACGGAAAGTGGGAGGCGTTTGTCATTGCGACGGTCGCTGATCCTCTTCCGGGAGTTAAGACTTCCCTTGTAATCGCCGGCAGCGACCGCCGCGGCACGGCCTTTGGCGTGTTCTCGCTCTCGCAGGCAATCGGCGTCTCGCCCTGGGTCTGGTGGGCGGATGTTGCACCTGCGCATCGTGACGCATTGATCGTTGGTTCCGAGATATTCATGAGCCAGCCCGCCGTCAAATACCGCGGCATCTTCATCAACGACGAAGACTGGGGCCTTCAACCTTGGGCCGCCAAAACTTTCGAGCCCGAGGTCGGCAACATTGGCCCCAAGACTTACGCCCGCATCTTCGAACTCCTCCTTCGTCTACGCGCCAACACCATTTGGCCCGCGATGCACGAATGCACGAAGCCCTTTCATCTCGTGCCCGGAAACGCCGCCGTCGCCGACGACTACTCGATTGTCCTCGGCTCAAGCCACGCAGAGCCGATGCTCCGCAACAACACCGGCGAGTGGACCGACGCCAAGGAGCGCTACAATTACCTGATCAACCGCGACGGCGTCCTTGCTTACTGGGAAGAGCGAGTTAAGCAGCGCACCTCGGGTGAAAGTCTTTTCACCATCGGTATGCGCGGCATTCACGACAGCCCCATCGTCGGCCCGAAGACCCAGCCCGAGCGCATTGCCACCCTCGAAAAAATCTTCGCCGACCAGCGCGAGTTACTCGCGAAGTATCTCGGCAATGGTGATCCTAAGCGCGTCGGTCAGATCTTTTGTCCCTATAAAGAAGTGCTCGAGGACTACCTTGCCGGCCTGAAGGTGCCCGAGGACGTTCCCATCGTCTATCCCGACGACAACTTCGGTTATGTCCGCCGCTTCGCCACGGACGCCGAGCGCAAACGGTCCGGTGGCCTTGGCGTTTACTATCACGCCTCCTATCTCGGCGCGCCGCTCGCCTGGCTCTGGATCGATACGCTACCGCCCGCCGTGGCGTGGTCTGAGATGATGCGCGCTTACGAGCAAGGCGCCCGCAACGTCTGGATCGTCAATGTTGGCGACATCAAAAACACCGAGCGCTCCGCCGAGTTTTTCCTCGATCTCGCGTGGCACGCCGACCGCACTGACCCGGGTGCCCCCGATCGCTTCATGCGTGAAACCGCCGCGCGCGATTTCGGCAAAGACCACGCTGCCGATGTGGCGGGGATTCTTAGCCGGCTCCAGGCCATCAACTTCGCGCGCAAGACAGAGCACCTCCAGTGGAACCTCCCCACCACTCCCTACAAGCCCACTGGACTCAACGAAACCGAGATCGACCAACGCCTGAAGGCCTGCGCCGACCTTCTGCGCGACAGCCAGGCACTCGCCGAAAAACTACCTTCCGATAACCGCGATGCTTACTTCGAATTCGTCGGCTACCCAGTTGCCACCACCGCGGCTGCCAATGAACGCTACTTTCGCAACGAACTCGCCCGGGCCGACGTCGTCCGCGGCCGGTCACCCGATGCCAACCGCGCCGCAGCAAGCGAAGCCGAAAGTCAGATCGCCAAACTGACGGCGCACTACAATAATGAAGTCGCGGGCGGAAAATGGCGCAATGTCGTGACGGTCAATGGCGTTTCCCCCAAGGTATGGAAGAAGTTCCAGCCTGACACTGCGACTCCCCCGGAGCCGACAGCCGACAACGTCTGTCCTCCTGCTCCTCCTGCGCCCGAAGCGCTGCCTCGACCAACGGGCGCACATGCTGGCGATTTTGTCGAGCGCGATAATGTCGTCTCGATCGACGCCGGTCATTTCGCAGGTCGGAAAGATCTGCCCTCTGGCGCCGGCTGGCGCAGTATTCCCGGCCTCGGTCGCACCGGCTCCGCTGTCACCGTGCTGCCTTCCACCGCCGCAATCTCACCTGATGTCGCGCCAAGCCTGGACTACCATTTCCACATCGCTACAAACGGCCGCGCCAAGCTTCAAGTCCGCCTGCTTCCAACCCATCCGCTCGTGACCGGTCAGGGATTACGCCTTGCCGCGGCCATCGACGACGGCCTGCCGATCCCGCTTGCTGTGACCGCCGGCTTCGACCCGAAAAGCTCCGGGTGGAGTGAGCGCGTTCTCGCCAACGCCATCGAGACTTCGGTCGAACTTCCCAAACCACTCACCCCAGGCTGGCACACTCTCCGCCTGGTCGCCGTCGATGCCGGCGTCGTCATTGACAAAATCGTCCTAGACCTCGGAGGGCTTGGCCCATCCTACGACGGCCCACCGGAAACCGTTATCCGATAACCATCGATCGCTGCGTGATACGCCTTTTCTTATCCCGACCCGGCCGCGTTGCGTCCTGCTGCTTTTCGCGGTTCCACCCGTTTTCCTCACGAGACGGCTTTAAGCCAGCGGCGGCCAGTTCACTCACCCTTCGCCGGGTGTAGCGCGATTTCGTATTCCTGCGTCAGCGTGACTTTGCTTACGCCGACGGCTTCGCCGTTCTCGCCAAACTCTGGCAGACGATCTTTCGGGATGTAAAGCGGTGCGTCTTTCCGAAGCGGTAGGATTTTCAGCGTGATGCCTTTTTGCAAAACCTCGGGAGCAAAACGGCGCAGACCGATCTCCCACGGGCGACCGAAGTAGAAGTCATCGTCGATGAGCTGGTCGCCGATGTAGGCGCGGGCGATGTCGCCCGTGTAGTGGATCTGCAGGAATGTCTCGTGCGCGCCGTCGAGCGCGTCTTTCGGCAAGGTGACTTGCCAAACTTCCGCGCCGTCAAAAGCGGCATCATCCGGCACGACAGCCACGCCCTTCTTGTCCTTCTTCACCTCCGGCGCGGGCGCGGCGGGCTTGATGCGATTCCACTGCGCGGTGGTTTGTTTGCGCGGAGGTTCGGCGAAAAAGTGCTCGAAGACACCATCCGTCCTGCCGGCTCCGGCTCCGCTTTCCTGCGTAAGCCCGACTGTAGGAGGATAGTATGCCAGACTCATTTTTCCCAGATCGCGCGACTGCATACGAACGCTGTCGCGATCGAAGACCAGGCCGGCGTCGGAAAGAAACAGCCGTTCCGCGTCCCAGATGCTTGCTTTGTATGCCTGGAGAGTCTGGCTGTGGGAAAGCAGCAGCACTTTTAGGGAAGCGCCACTTTTCGCGATTAATGTGATCGGCTGCCCTGGGTTCGGTTTCATCGTTCCGATAGCCTTCCCCGCGCCTTCGGACGCCTGAGTTGCAGGATCGAAAACGAATTCACTCTCGATGCCATCAATTGCGGAGAAGACGAACGTGTCTCCTGCGCGGCAGAGCGGTTGTGCCGTGGCGTATTTCAGCCGCACGCCGTTCAGGTCCATGTTGAAGGGCCAGATGAAATAAGTCTGTGCCGGAATATCGATCGGTTCGCTCGGGATCTTGAGCGTCTCGTCTTTCAGTTTTAGCTCGAGCTGGACACCTTTGTGTTCCGGCAGTGTTTCGACGCGCTGGTAGTTATTGATAAAAACGAAACCACGCGTGCCATCCGAGCGCGCCGACCAGCGCAAGGTCGTGCTGTCGTCGAGGCTGGTGGGTTTTTGATCGGGCAACGCGGCGGGCATGGTGGCGAGATCGCTACCGAAGTCGTGGAGGAAAAGATGGAGCACGCGCAGCGCGTTGTAAGCCGGACCGCGTTGGCCGTATTGGCGCAATGGAGCCTGGAAGTCGTAATTAATGACAGGTAGATCGTTCGGGTAACCCGTCGCTTTCGACTCCTGGAGGGTTGTGAGTTTACCGAGTGGATTTGCGCCGCCTTGATACATGTAGTAGCCGGGTAGGTTGCTCCCACAGCCGATCTTCACCATCGCGAGCGCACCGGTGTCATCGCCTTCGATGACGGGGCGGCGAGTATAGGAAACCATCATGCCGCCGCCGGTCTCACACGTAGCGAAGGGATTACGCGCGGTCACCTTTTTTGTGTCCCCGTTGCCGACTTCCCCGCCAGCGACATCGAGACCGATGGTGGTGTCATCGCGTTCCAGCGTGAACTGATACTGCTGCCTCGCCTTGCGTTCCCACTCCTTGGTTTGCGAAATCCAGAACGCATCCGCGTAGCCGCCGGACATCGGCAGCACCTCATCCTGCGGCACCTGCGCGGTCATCCATCCGGTCATCGTGTAGAGCGGCACGTCGAAGCCAACCTCCTGCGCCATCTTCTTGAGCGAGAGGATGTGAGCCGCGCCGCGAGTAAGCTCGTTTTCGAGCTGGATCCCAACCACCGGACCGCCATCCCGCCAGAGAAGGCCCTGGAGTTGCGTGTAAACCTGTGTGTAAAACTGACGAACTTCGGTCAGATACGGTTCGGTGTCCTTGCGCACTTCCTTGCCGCATTTTTTGAGCAGCCAGTCAGGAAAACCGCCGTTGCGAACCTCGCCGTGTGCCCACGGGCCGAGGCGCGGATAGACAAGCAGGCCATGTTTTTGACAAAGAGCCGTGAAGGCGCGCAGATCCTTGTTCCCAGACCAATCCCAGGTGCCCTCCTCTTCTTCATGATGAATCCAGAAGATGTAGGTCGCCACGATGTCCACCCCACCGGCCTTCATTTTTAAAAGCTCCTCTTCCCATTGCGCGCGCGGGTAGCGGGTGAAATGAAACTCACCCATCACCGGCAGCCACGGTTTTCCGCCGAGCGTGAGATAGCGGTTGTTGGCGTTGATCTCTACCCCCTGCGGATTTTTCCCACCCATCCTGAGGTGTCCGCTTTGCACGGAGGTATCGGGATGGGTAAGGTCGATGGATTGCGAGCCACCTGTGTTAATGGCAAGGAGCGAGGCGAACAGGAATACAAAGGGCTTCATGTTTTTTGGGAATACGGGGGGTTGTTTCGAGCAGACGCCCTAATTTAGAAACCGCTGCTCGCGGCGAGGTCGGCTGCGAGCGGGTGGTTGGGATCAGTTTTCAGCACGCTGGCGAGGAGTTTGCGAGCCTTGGCGCGTTTACCAAGTCCGAGCTTCGCCTGAGCCATGAGGAATGTGGCAACCGTTTCCTGCCGAAACTGAATGTCGTCGTTGAAGACGAGCATCGTCGGCAGCGAGGTGGCGAAGTAGTCGATCTTCGCCGGCGTGCGGTCTAGTTGCTTCGCGTAGTCATACAGGCCCCACAGGAGTTTTTCAGCCTTGTCCTTTTTCCCGAGCCGCTGGAGCGAGAGCGCCGAGTAGTAAGTCATCTCAGAGAATACCTTCACGCTCATGTCCTGGAAGTCGCCGCGGAAAGTTGCCGCCGCAGTCCATGCTTTCTTCGCGGCGGGCTTATCACCGAGAGCGTCATAAGCCACGCCGAGCCAGTAATGAATATCGCTTTGATTCGCGAGCATGTGTTTGGCTTCCCCGAGGTTGTTTGGCGAAGCGAGGGCGGCCTCGAAATGTTCGCGAGCTTGCGCGGAATTGCCTGTATCGAGAGCTTCGCGACCAAGCGCCAGATGAGTGCGGACATGCTGGCCGAGCGACTGGCCTTCACCGCCTTCCCACGGCTGAAAGTGGCGGCTGGAAACAATCTTCAGCGCGTTCCCGTGCTGGCCGGTTTGATTGTAAAGCGCGCAAAGTTCGACCGAGAGATCATCGCGCTGGCGGACGAGTTGCAGATTCTTTTCCAGTTCCTTCAAACGCTTCGTCGGATGCTCGCCGAGCCGCTTCCAAAGCTGGTCGCGCTCATAAAACAGGCGTGCGTCCTGAGGGTTCGACTTCCAGGCGTTTTCATAAGCCGCGCGCGCTTTGGGAAAGTTCTGCGCGACGTTGAAATAAGCGATCCCGAGATTGCGCCACACGGTCGGGAATTTTGCGTCGAGCTTCGCAGCCTTCTCCCACAGTTTGATCGCTTCTTCCCGCCGGCCGCGGTCGTAAAACAGATTCCCCAGATAGTAATGCGCGCGCGCGTCCTTGGGATTCGCCGCGATGGCCGCTTGAAGGATCGCGATTTCTTCCAGCCGCGCCGGGAAGCAATAATCCGGCGACGCTTTCGATGCTGTGAAGAATTGTTCGAGTGCCGCTTTAGAGTTGCCCACATGCTGGTGCAACCAGCCTAGATAATAGGCAATGAGCGGTTTGGTCCCGAGTTCACGTCCATCCCCCGGGGGACTGGCAGCGTGCCCTGTCAACAGATCTGTCGCCTCGCTGTAGAACCCGGAACGAGCAAAATCGAGCGCGAGGTCGAGCCGTGTTTGCGAATCGTAATTGGCGTCTTCGCCTCGAAGGACACGCGCCCAGCGATCGAGCGGATCGAGCGCCAGCGTCTCGTTGAGCAGCTTGTCCGCTTCCTCGTTTCGGCTGAGCTTGCGCAACACGATGGCGCGCAAGTTTCGCGCTTGAAGGTCGTCGGTATTGACGCGCAAGGCGCGGTCAAGATGTTCCAACGCCGCAGTCCAGTTCCCTTTGCGACAATCCAGTTCCGCGAGTGCTTTATAGCCCGCCGCCTGCCAGGTGTAG